>CAJQKQ010000008.1 GCA_905478925.1 uncultured Verrucomicrobiales bacterium | reverse complement strand
TTCCTTTCCTCACAAGAGAATAACAAAATCATGGACCTCCACAACATCCTCATCCCGCTCTACGAGGCGGACGTGAAGAAGCTCCGCACCACCCTCAAGCGCCGGCGCTTCGAGTTCGCCGAGCGCGACCACGCCCACTTCACCGCGGAGAAGGGACGGCTGCACGTCACCGTCTACGAGAACGGCCAGAAGACTCTGGTGCAGGGGAACGAGGCGCGGGAGTTTGCGCGCGATGTGCTGGAGCCGATGGTGATGGGTGGGTAGAAGCGGAGGAGGCAGTTCCAATGAGTCACGATAGCACGCCATCACCACAAGACACCGAACTCCGCCAGGCGGCGGAAGGCTCGGCGGGTGAAATCCCGCCGATTTCCGAAGTGCCGCTCGAAAGCCTGCATTTGCGTGCCATACGGGAGATGACGTATGAGCTTCAGCCTCATAAGGTCGAGTTGGAAATGAAAAATGAGCAATTGCGCCGCGCTCAGTCGGACCTTGAAGAATTGGGGGATCGTTACTTCGACCTCTACGATCTGGCTCCGATCGGCTATGCCACGCTCAATAGCGAGTATGTCATTCTAGAGGCCAATCTGGCGGTAGCGGATTTGCTTGGAATGCCGCGGAGCGCCTTGGTCTCCTCACCGATCTCCCGATTTGTGACGCCGTACCACCTGGACATACTTTATCTTCACCAGAAAGGCGTCCGGAATGAGGGTGATTCGCATGACTGCGAGATACAGATGATCCGAGGTGACGGTTCCCCGGTATGGGTGCATTTGCAGTGCACCATGAGCCGGGGTTTGGATGGCACGCCACTGTGCTGCTCGATAATGAAAGATATCTCTCGGCGTATTAAAGTGCAGCAGACGCTTGAGACATCCTTGCCCTTCTCTTCAGAGTTGATTGGGTCGATGCAGGATGGTTTCTCCGTGATTGATTCCAAAGGGGTGACTGTGAATGCGAATCCGGCGATCTGCAGAATAACCGGATTTTCCAAGGAGGAACTCGTGGGCATAGGTCCACCTCATCCGTATTGGCCGCCGGAGGAAATCCCAAAAATTACGGAAGCCCTGAAGACGACCCTAGGGGCAGGTGCGGTGGATTTCGAATTGATTTTCATGCGCAAGAATGGGGAACGATTTCCGGTGCTGCTGAGCGCGTTCCCCGTGCCGGATGAGAATGGCAATGTTGTAAGATTCGCGGCTAGCGTGAAGGACATCACTCTGCGCAAACAGGCTGAAGCAGCGCTGCTGAATTGGAACCACACCCTTGAGCAGAAGGTGAATGAGCGCACAGAGGAGCTGAAGAGGAGCGAATCCCGCTTCCGCCAGCTTACCGAAACCACCTTCGAGGGGATTGCTATCTCTGAGAATGGCATCCTAATCGATGGAAATCCCCAGGTGGCCGCGATGCTCCAATATGATCTAGCTGAGGTAATCGGCCGACCGGTGACTGATTTCGTGGATCCGGATTCGGTGAATTTGGTCATCGATCGAATGCAATCCGGTAGTGAGGACAGCTACGAATGCCTGGGAGTTCGGAAAGACGGAACGAGAATTCCGCTAGAAGTCAAAGGCCGCTTGATGGCCTGGCAGGGGAAGCCAACAAGAGTCAGCGCTCTGCGTGACCTCACGTCCGTGAAACGTGCCGAGGCCAAACATCTCGCCCGGAAAGAAGAGACCGACAAAGTGATAAAACTGGCTCTGGTTAGCGAAATCAGTGCAGGCATCATTCATCAGATCACCCAACCACTCACCTCCATCGGGGCGAACCTCGCTGCGATCATGGGCTCCAAGATGTGTGAATCGGATCCATCAGGTTGCGCGAACATCCTCGAGAAGATCGACTCGGATATGAAACGAATTAGGGAGTCAGTGATCCATTTGCGGGCGCTCTCGAACATTGAGCAACCGAAGCTCGTGCCGGTCGACTTGAATGCAATGGTTTCCGAAGCGCTGCTGGCGATCAAGGCCGAGGCAGTGATGAAGGATGTCATCATCCAGGTGCATCGGGCAGGTGAACGTGCGAAAGTGAACGCGGATGAAATACAGCTTAGTCATGCCATGATCAATTTGGTTCGGAATGCGATCGATGCCTGCGCGGACCTACCTCGTGATCGACGCGCCATCGACATCTCGACGCGGGTCATTCCGGAGGAAAAGTTCGAGTTATGTGTTCGCGACTCGGGAACGGGCATTCCTCCCGATGTGAAAGAGCGTATGTTTTCCCCCTTCTTCACCACCAAGGCGGATGGCCTCGGGATCGGACTTCGTCTTACCCAGACGATTGTCCAAGCTCACAACGGCACCATCACCGGTTTCAACAATCCAGAAGGATCGGGTGCCACATTCCGGGTGGTTCTTCCACTCGATTCCGGAGAGGTATATACCAAAGGATAGCCATTCTGCAATGGACAATATCATACATTTCACAGTGAATTCCGTCTTCCGGCGGGCATAAATTGCCTGTCGCTCCCACACCTGTGCCCACGACACCACATTCACTCAACTCATTGACACCTAACAACCATGTAGTCCATGTTTTGGATGATGATTTGTCCATTCGGGATAGTTTGAAGTTATTGCTCAGCGCCAAGGGCTACTTTGTGCTGAGCCACGCAACGGCGGAATCGCTTTTTTCCTCAGAATTGCCGGAAGTTCCCGCATGCCTCCTGTTGGATCACCATCTTGAGGGCGGGGTCACGGGAGTTCAAGTTTACCGCGAGATACGCGAGCGGGGCTGGATCATGCCAACCATCTTTCTCACCGCTCATTGGAGCACACAGTCCATCGTCGGTGCGATGCGTGATGGTGCGGATGATTTTATCACCAAGCCTTTCGAACCCGAGGCTCTGGTCAAGGCTGTGAGTCTCGCTCTTAAGCGAGACTCAATACGGCGGGAGGTGGAGGGTGAAATCTATGAAATCAGCAAGCGCGTCGCGACCCTGACCAAGCGGGAACGAAATATCGTATCCATGGTGGTGGGCGGCTTGCTGAACAAGGAAGTCGCCCACCAACTGGGTCTCGCCGTGATCACCATCAAGATCCACCGCGCGAATGCAATACGTAAACTCGGTGCTGGAAATGCCGTAGATCTGGCTCGGATCGCCACTCTCGGCGATATTCCGCATTGGCCGAATGGTTTACCAGAGATGGATTCGTAGTTCCAGGGCTCCTACACAAGGGAGAACTGGCCGAAAAATGAAAAAGAGGAACCCTGTTCGTAGTTCCCGATCACCCAGGTTCGATGGGTCGTTACTCGAAGCTGACAGCGTTACCTGAAACACCTGTTCAATGAGGGAAATTCTAGTGACTCACTCGTAACGACCGTAAATCTAAAGAAAATAGAAACGCCCACAAACCCATATAAAATATGGAGCCGCTGGTCGGAATTGAACCGACGACCTATTCATTACGAATGAATTGCTCTACCCCTGAGCTACAGCGGCCTGTGGGCTTTTACGAACTCCAGTAAAACCTGGGGCAAGATTGGAAGCTCCGAAACCGGATGGACAGTGAATTACTCCACCTCCACCTTGCTGACAATAAAAATCCTGCGCTTGGAACCGCATGCGGTATGTCACACCTCGGCCCACTCCGGGCGCAGCGCGATCACTTGTTGATCGTGTCGGCTTGAAGGCATCAGGATGTCAAAAAGACTTGCCTGACCCCATTCTGACATTCCGCTGTCTACAATCGGAGAAGGTTTCACCGCCAAATCGCCAAGCAAGATAAGTTGGTGAAATCGATTCCTCCCCAAGGAGGGGCTGCGTTCCGCTGCCCAGCAACCTGAGCCTCTTCCCTAGCTATTTCCTCTATTCTTGGATGGCAGCAGAATGCAGCCACTCCTTGCAAGGAAGGGCTGCGTTCAGCGAGTGGATGGCATGCCGATGAAGAGCGGATCGACCTACCGGATAAATCCCTGCAGGGATTCATCTCGAACTGAGATTGTGTTCAACGTGGTTGCTATTTGGTCGTGAATTTCTGCGAGGACGATAGCGCAAAATTCTCGGGATCATACATCGCCTCGACCTTTGCGGGCGGAGCCATGACAACACCGCCGACCGTGCAGCGGGCGAGGTAGGTGAGCTTGTAGGTGCCTTTCCGCCAGACACGGTTCATGAAGAAGGCGGCACGGTCCGAGCGGAGTTCCGAATGGGAAACGTTCCAATCATTCTCGCTGGTGCGGATGGTTTGAGCGGCGGATTGGGAGGAAAAATCAGAATTCACCGTCTCGAAGATCGCGGGCAGCGGATCGTCCACGACGAGGTAGCGGGTGTCGTCCTTTGGCAGGGTTACGCGGAGAGTGACGCGGATCAGATCCCCTTTCGAAGGCCGCGTGAGCACCTCAGTCTGACCGCTTGGCAGAACCTTTTCGTAAAAGCGGTCGATGGACATGCCGTTGTTTGAGACAGGTGCCAGCGGAGCGATCGCAGGTTTCCCGGCCACTTTCATGCGGATGTATGCGGGCACGGTGGTTTCGACTTCCATATTGGAAGCGGCGGTGAGCGCGAACGAACGGACGGCGGTCGGGTTCTCCTTGGTAAGGTCGATCTCATCGCGTTTGCCGTTCGCATTCAGGACGAAGCGCACCGGCGCAGCGGAAGTATCCTGATAGGAGGCGTATTGCGACATCGCGAGGAGGCTCCAGCCATTGACCCACGTGCTGCGCCAGTGGCCGTAGGGGTTGCGGTCGTTGAGCAGCCTGTCGAGCGTGGAGTGGACCTCCTTGGAATCGGGATCGATCGCGAGCTCGGCGATGAGTTTCGCCGCTATCGATGAATTTCCGGGGCTCCAGTAACCGCCGTTCTCAAGCGACTTGTATTTGACCTTGGAGTTGAGGACATCGCTGGCGGCAGCAAGAACCTTTGGCCTGCCTTCGGAGCCGACCGCCATGGCAGCTGCGAGGAAGGAGCGAGCCGTATCGCTCATGTGGGGAAGTTTCTCCGCCATGAGAGCGTGATAGGGCGGCTGAGCCTGGCCCAGCAGGGCGAGGGTGTAGAGCGAACGGGCATGGTTCTCGAGTTGATAGGAGGTCTTCGCCTCTCCGGCACCGCGCAGGGATTTGATCAGGTATTGGGAAAGCCTTTCCAGTGCGGATGGAGGAACGTTGCCACCGTTTTGTGAAGCCAGGGTAAGTGCCAAGCCTGCATAGGGCGTGACCCACTGGTTGGTCTCGGTCGCTCCCGGCCAATAGCCGAAGGAGCCGTCCGCTTGCTGCATACTGAGAAGGCGGCCAACGCCGATCCCGATGGCCGTCGCGACCTCCTTGTCATCCTTGCCTGCGAAGGCGGGAACGAAAGGCCGGAGGTTTTTCACCGCCAGCCATGGCATCATCGACGAACTGGTCTGCTCCGCGCAACCGTAGGGGTATCGGAGCAGGTAATTCACCGAGGAGGAAATTTCCACCAACGGCGAAGTTGCGAATTCGAGTTCCACGCTGCCGTTGGCGGTTTTCAGCTCCTTGCTGAGCAGGTCGCGGAGATCGGTTTTACCATTGGCGGAAAGGCGAACCGCCATCACCTGACGGATCAGTAGCATCGGGAAATGGGATTGGAAGGTCTCCTGAACGGCGTCGGACAGCGAAGCACTGAACTCCGGGGTCAGCTCCCCTTCCTCAAGCGAAAGCGGGCTCGCCTGAAACGAAATATTCACTTCGCCGGTGCCATCGATGCGGATCGGGTATGTGAGCACCGCAGATTCGCCATCAGCAAGTGTAAGGCTCTGTTGCGCCGTCCCTACGAGAGTGGCCAGAGGGGTTTCGCTTCCGGTTCCCATCGAGCAGATGACCTCCCATGTGGAGGTTCCTCCGGATGCGTTCTGCACCATCACCCGGCCGGCAATCAAATCTCCTTGATGGGCGAAACGCGGAAGTTTCGGCTCCAGCATCAGGGGCTTTTTCGCAAGCACGGCCGATTCGCCGTGACCGAAGCGCCCACCTTCGTGATGCGCGACGGCGATGACGCGGTAGCGAGTCAGCGTGTCCGGTAGGTCGAAGCTGTGGGTGAACCTTCCCGCTTCATCCGTCACCAGCGTCGGTACCCATGCCGCGCAGGGGTCGAAGTTTTTCCGGAAGAGTTCTGCGAGCTTGCTCAAGTCGCCACCGCCGCCGACGTGGAAGCCCTTGTTATGGAACGATCGGTAGTCGCTGTTCTCAGAGATGAAATCGTGGAACGATGTCCCTGCATCCACGGCGAGGTAGCGTCTGTCGTAGAAAAACGCCATTGGATCCGGGGTGTCATAACCCCATCACTGTGAGCGTCCCTTCATCGACAGCGTAGAGGCTCACCTCCGCGCCTGCCGCCGGCTTACCATCGGATGCCAACACCGTACCGCCGAGGCTCACGGACGTGCCCGGACGATAACTTTCAGAGGGCTTATCAATGGCAACGGCGAGGCGATCTCGCTGGTTCTCGACCTTCAGTTCGCAGTAGCCGAGACGGAGCTGCGGCTCCTTGATCTCGCGGGCGGATTCCGCAGAGCCTTTGACGATCAGGATGGAGACGTAGGCATTCGGAGCATGCTCGTCGGCGAGCGGGATCTCGATGACGGGATTCTCCGCCTTGAGCTCGGTGAGGTAGGAGCTGAGGACATTCTCCCGTTCGACCGTGACCAGCGCGGTGCCTTCGATCGGGGAAAGCACAAGGATGCGCGCCACATCACCCGGCTGGTAGGACTTCTTCTCAGACACCAGCTTGATGCGTATTCCTTCCTCGTATTGCCACGGGTATTCCTTCGCTCCATAGACATGGAAGCGGGTGACCGTGGCAAACTCCCGGCCCTCCGCATCCTTGCCTTTTAGTGTGAGAAAATGGAGGCCGTCATGCTCGGGGGAAACAGGAAACGGAAGCCCTTCCTTCGCAGAGTCCCCGGCGCGAACTACGATATTTACAGTAGATACATCTTCCTCATGCGCCTCGCTGCGGGTCACCGTGTCGCCGTTCGCGTTGGTCGTCTTGGTGGTGGTGTGCACCTCGCGCGTCACGCTCGCCGTGAGCGCGACATCCTGCTCCGCAGGCTCGCCATCTGTGTCGGTAACGACGATACGGAACGGCGTTTCATCCCCGACCCGGATCAGCCGGTCAACACGGGAAATTCCCACATACAGCGCCGCCGGATGGACGGTCGCTGTCGAGCGTGCGGTGAGTGTCTGGCTGTTGGCGTCCGTCACCTCGGTAGCCACGCTGACCTGGTGGGTCGTCGGAAAATCCCCGGCCGGAATTTTGACGGAGATTTCAGCGAAGCCTTGCTTGGATAGCACCTGTTCGGAATCGAATGTCGTGCTTGTGATCTCATTATCATCGTCGCGGTCGCGGTATCCGAAATAGTTATACCAGTAGCGCCAGTCGTCCTTGCGGTGATTTCCAAAGAGGAAGTCGCGGTAGCGCTCCGGGTAGGGGTTGATCTCTGAGATCTCGGTGAAGGTGGATGTATTTCCTGCAGCGACTGGCTGCCCCTGATAGTAGGTGGCGGTGAGCTTCGCGGAAATTTCCGCCGCACCGATTACGGGCGTATCGATTTTCTGGACGAGTTCGAAGGTATTGCGGCGGAATTCCTCGACTTTGAGCGGCAGGCTGAAGGATGCGCTTTGCTGGATTGCAATCTGATCCTCCCAGTCCTCCGTTTTTTCCGCGAGCTCAAGTTCCTCCGGGAATTCCAGCTTGATCGTGTGGCCTCCGGTTTTCGAATCCGGCAGGGTGTAGGTGAGGTCGAAGGAACCGAGAGCGGAAAGCTCGACAGCCTGGGTGAAGATTTCCTTGTCCTCCGGATCGATGATCACGACACGCGCGGGAGCCTTCTTGGAAAGCGCGATCGCATTTCCCAGTTGGTCGCGGACAATGCCTTTGATACGCACCGTTTCACCCGGGCGGTAGAGTGAGCGTTCGGTGAAAAGGAAGGCTCGGCGGATTTCAGGACGCTGCTTCATCCATGAATACCGCACCGGAAAATGCCACATGCCGACCCTGTCCAAAGTCTCATCGAAAGCGACCGTGTAGGAGTCCTTGCCGAGGCGAGCCTGGATGTGGCGGACATCCGCGTTCCTTGGAACTGTGACCATTCCGCTTTCGTTCGTAACAAGCTCGGCCAGCGATTTCGCGTCCTCACCGTGCACGCCGATTTTCACCCCGGGCAGGGGCTTCCCCGTCTGACAGGAAAATGCGAACACAAGCGAAGAAGACTCGGTAAATTTCCAGGCAAGGCCGATGTCGGTGAGCTGGACGATAGACTGGGCGTTGCGCCTGCCGCTGGCTTTCGCATCCGGATGGGGGCTGCCGATCACATCCACGAACAGGGTCGCGAAATCGAGGCCGGCGGGCAGCAGGTCATCCCAGGAGAGTTCGATGGTCTTCCCGGTGTCCACCGCGGTGCCGAGCCGGATTTCTTTTTCGAGTATCGTTTCCCCGGGAATCAACGAATAGGGAATGACTGAAGTCGGCTCCACCTGGGTGTAGTTGGGTCCCTGGCCGGTGTAGTTCCGGTAACCTTGGAAAGCCCGGACGGCACCTTTGCCTGAGAGCTTCTTGACCCGGATTTTCACCGAGGAAATATTCACCGTGTCGATAGCGTATTTCCGCAAGCCGTGGGCAAACTGCGCCTCGTCTTCGGAAGGCAGTAAGACTTGAGATTCCAGTCTCTCGAAGACGGTCTCAATGTTACCGGGATTACTAATATCCACGCCCTCTGCGGAGACAAAGCCTTTCGCCAATGTCACCACATACTTGTCATGCGCGGAAAAATCACCCTCTACGAACAATGATTTCTCCTCGACCCTGAGGCTCAGATTCTCCGGTTGCGGCAAAATGACTATCTCGTCCACCGCCAAATCCGCAGGCAGCCTGCGGTTGAAGGCGATCTGAATCCGCCGCGGGGTCTGCGACGAAACCTGCGGATACACTTTCACCAAGCGGAACGGCTCGACCGCCCCGATCCGATAGGATGCGTCATTCGCAAGGATCGCAGATGCGGCCGCATTGGGCAGCCCCTTGAGCACTTTGAGCTCCCATTTTTTCGCCACCGGCAGGGGCGAATGCGGTGTGACGACGACGATATTTTTCACCAAAGTCCCGGGATCCACTTTCATCCGCTGTTTCTCCGTATCCTTGCGGTTCGCCCACGTCAGGTAATTCGTCCTGTAATACCCTGCCTGTTGGGCGGTCGCATGCACGACCTTCGGCGCCACCCGCTGGTTTCTCTCCGAGGAAAAACCAAAGAACCCGGCGATGGCGGACGGCTCGACATCGTCGTTGAAAACAATGAACCATTTGCCCGTGGACGGGGAGTAATCCCGTGACCAGCGGTTGGGGATGTTCGCGGCGAGTATGCGCAGCGGTTCGCTGGAGATGGAGGCGAACTCCCCGGCCTCCACGATCGTTCCGTCTAGGTGCTTGAGGCCTTCCGCTGCGGAGAAACGGTATTCAGTCCCAATTTGCGGGAGAGCTTGAGGCTGAAATTCCGCGATGGTCGGAGCTTTCCAAAAGAGTTTCGCTGGCAATGCGGGGCGGGTGACGATCAGATCATTCTCGACGGTTTTCCCCAACGCTTCCTGCCCGACCATCGGCTGATCGAAAACGACATCAACCTTCGATTCCGGCACCAGCGACGGGGTTGAGACAACAATGCGGGGTGCTGCCGCCAAGGGGAGCGCGGCGATCGTTAGGATGAGTGGAATGAGACGCCGAGCTTTCATGGATATAATTTATTTAAATCCAATATATATACGTATATTTCCCGATGGACATTCAAAAACCCGCCAATTAGGTGAAATCTCTGTAAATCGTAGGCCGTTAGCGATCTCGTCATGCCATCCACTGTTGCAAAGCCGCGATTCCTCAAGCAGATTAGGCGTGTGCCCAGTGGACGTATCAGGCTCTTACTCGCACTCCTGCTCGGCCTGGCCGTCGCGGGCTGTGCGCCGCAAAGCTATCTGGTGATCAACCAAAAGGGGGTGGACGTCCCGTCAGACACCTTCGGCTACCGCACCTGGAAACGGAATAACGTGGCTCAGGATGTCGTAGTCATCGGCATCCACGGCTTCTGCGGTGCCTCGGTGGACTATACGAATCTCGGCGAGTATCTCATAAAAAGGCAGCCGAAGACTGCCGTCTACGCCTATGAGATCCGCGGTCAGGGTAGCGACCCGATCAAGCAGCGCCGCGGCGACATCGGAAATCCCGCACAATGGTACGCCGACCTGGAGGCGTTCACCCAACTTGTCGAAGAGCGCCATCCCGATGCGAAAATCATTTGGTATGGCGAAAGCATGGGCGCACTCATCGCCACCCACGCACTCGTTTCCGCACCCGCCGGCAAGCCCCCTTGCGACGGCCTTGTGCTCTCCTCGCCCATCGTCCGCTTCAAGAATGACATCGAGCCTTGGAAAATCGAACTCGTCCAGGCCGCCGCCACCACCCTTCCGCTCGCCCGGGTTACCATTGATGCGATCGTGGGAGGACAGGATGTCCAGATGACCAGCGAATCAAAGCATTCTGAACAATCGCAAACGAATTCTTACAACATCGAGAAACACACCCTGCGCCTCCTCGGCACCCTAGCAAAACTGATCGACGGAATGAACAACTGTGCGAAAAATCTGGAGATCCCCACGCTCGTCCTCCACGGCGGGCAGGACTTTTTCAACGACGATTCCGACATGCGCGGCTTCTTCGCGAGAATCCCCTCCGATGTGCCGGGCACCTACAAGAACTACCCGGATGCCCACCATCTCCTCATGTACGATGACGACCGTGATAAAGTCTTCCGGGATGTCGGAAAATGGTTGAATCGCCGCCGGAGGGACTGAGCCGATCAAAATTCATTTTCCTACGACGATTCGTCTTGACGACTGGGAATACCGAGGCATTCTCCGCCCCCCGATAACCAATTTTTATTATGGCACGTATTTGCAGCATCAGAGGAACCCGCGTCCGCTCCGGCGGAAGAATTCACCGCTCCGGCTTAGCCAAGAAGAAGGGCGGCATTGGTCGCCACGTCACCAAGGTGGTAAAGCGCAAGGTTTACCCGAACCTTCAGAACAAGCGTATCTGGGTTCCCGAACTCGACAAATTCGTCCGCATCAAGCTCAGTTGCCGCGCCCTCAAGACGATCAACAAGAACGGTGCATACGTGACCTTGAAAAAGGCCGGCATCGTCAAGTGAACTGGTTTTTAACCAGCTAAAACAGCCATGCATGGCTTTTCCTACAGGAACGGTACGCTTCATTGCGAGGATATCTCCCTTGAATCCCTTGCGACCGAACACGGCACCCCTCTCTACGTTTATTCCGCAGGGACGATCACCGATCACTACACCCGCCTCGGCAAGGCTCTTGCGGGTGTCGATCATGAGATCGCCTATGCTGTAAAGGCGAACTCCAACCTCTCCGTGCTCCGCCTGCTCGCCACCAAAGGCGCCGGCTTCGACATCGTCTCCGGAGGCGAGCTTTTCCGGGTCATCAAGGCCGGCGGCGATCCCGCCCACTGCACCTTCGCCGGTGTCGGAAAAACCCGTGAGGAAATCATCTATGCTTTGGAACAGGGCATCTACTCCTTCAACGTCGAGAGCGAAGAGGAGCTCCGCTACCTGAACGAGGTCGCAGGCGAACTCGGTAAGATCGCTCCTGCCGCCGTCCGCGTGAATCCGAACGTCGACGCGAAAACCCACAAATACATCTCCACGGGGAAGAGCGAGAACAAGTTCGGTGTCGATTTCGAAAAGATCGCAGAGCTCTACGACCGCGCCGCTGTGGAACTCCCGAACATCCGGCTCCGCGGCCTGCAGATGCACATCGGCTCCCAGCTCACCTCGATCGACCCGTTCATCGAAGCGGTCGAAAAGGTAACCCCTCTCGTCATCTCGCTAAAAGCCAAGCACGGCATCGAGTTCTGGTCCATCGGCGGCGGAATCGGCATCGTCTATGAGGATTCCCTGCAATCCGGCACCCCGGACTGGTGGGACTCCAAGCCCGAAGGCGAGCGCCCGCTCACCATCGAAAAATACGGCAAGGAACTGGTTCCGCGCATCAAGGATCTCGGCCTGAAAATCCTACTCGAACCGGGTCGCTACATCGTCGGCAACGCCGGAGTCCTCATCACCCGTTGCCTCTACGAGAAAAAAGGCTCGGCGAAGACCTTTAAGATCGTCGATGCGGGCATGGGTGATCTCATCCGCCCGGCGCTTTACGAAGGCCACCATGACATCGTACCCCTCATCGAGCCGAAATCCTCCGAACTCACCAAAGTGGATGTCGTAGGCCCGATCTGCGAAAGCGGCGATTTCTTCTGCCAGGATCGCCCGCTCCCCGATTTTAACCCCGGCGACCACATCGCACTGATGTCCGCCGGAGCCTATGGCTTCGTCATGGCATCGAACTACAACTCCCGTCCCTTCCCCGCCGAGATCCTCGTCGAGGGAGCCGACGCCACACTCGTCCGCAAGCGCCAGACATTGGAAGATCTGATCGAGGGCGAGCTGTAAATACGGAGCGCGGCTTTTCAAGCCGCTGTCTACAACTCCGCATCAAGCTTCCGCTCCGGGGAGCCGTCTGCAAAGTTTCAGGAAAGCCTCAAGCTCTTCTTCATCCGCCACACCCGCGACGATGTGTCCCGCAAGGCTTCGAGCCAGAACATTCTGCTCTGCCGGAAATCCCGCGTCGTCGATAATCGCTCTCATGATCGCTGAGAACGTGTTGCCGTTGTAATTCGCAAAAAGAGCCATACGATGGCACTTCCGGCAAAAATCTACCAACTCAGGAAGTTCGAACTCATCCGTATGATGTTCTTTCCAAAAACACTTTGTCTCCTCGTATCCGTCTGAGGTCGGCCCGTGATGCGCTTTCCACGCGAGGCATAGCTGTTCGTTCTGCCAGACGACCAACTCCCACGGCACAGCAGTGATCCACTGCTGTTCTCACTTTACTGGTAAGTCTTCTCCCTTCATTGCCGCCTTTGCCTCTGCAATTTAAGTAACACCAACGCTTTTTAAATACCCCTTGCCCGTCCTCGCATATACAGGTTCGGCTGAAAACCTGTCCTGTATCGCAAGCCCCTCCTTGAGATTCTTTGAGCGAGAGGGTTTTCGGAAAAATCAATTTCCCGGCACAAAGGATTCTCAGCATACTTCGCTTCTACTTCACGCACCTTATCCATCCTCAATCCCCCAATTTCGCCCTACCACCATCCCCATTCCCACCCTAACCTTCCCCATGCCCAACGCGCTCGCCAACGAAACCTCCCCCTATCTCCTCCAGCACGCGAACAATCCTGTGGATTGGATGCCGTGGGGCGAGAAAGCTTTCGCGAAGGCGAAGAAGGAGGGCAAGCTCGTGCTCCTGTCCATCGGCTACTCCACCTGCCACTGGTGCCACGTGATGGAACGCGAATCTTTCGAGAACGAGGAGATCGCGGCAGTGATGAACAAGCACTTCATTAACATCAAGGTCGACCGCGAGGAGCGCCCTGACATCGACGCGACCTACATGGCGTTCGTGCAAGCGACCACCGGACAGGGCGGCTGGCCGCTCAATGTTTGGCTCACCCCTGATGCGCTGCCGGTGGTCGGCGGCACCTATTTCCCGCCTGAGGACAAATTCGGGCGTCCCGGTTTTCCGAAAATTTGCGAACAGCTCGGCAAGGCCTACCGCGAGGACAAGGCGCGCGTCCTCGAAAGCGCAGCAAAGGTCATGGAGCATCTCCGCAAGGAAGCCAACGCCGCCCCCACCCTGCGCGGGCTGCCTTCCGAAAAAACCTTCGGCGATTACCTCGACCGTTGCGAAAGCTTGTTCGATCCGCACCAAGGAGGCTTCGGCGACGCACCCAAGTTCCCCCGCCCAACCATCATGCTTGCACTAATGCAGCTCGGTGACCGTTTCCCCAAAGATTCGGAAGAGCGAAAAATGGCATGGGAAATGGCGCAACAGACGCTTCGTGCCATCGCCAAGGGCGGCATCCACGATCACCTCGCCGGCGGCTTCCATCGCTACTCGGTCGATGAGTTCTGGCATGTCCCGCATTACGAAAAAATGCTCTATGACCAGGCACAGCTCGCACTTGCCTTCACTCAGGCATGGCAGATTTCCAAGGATCCCCTGTTCAAGGAAACCACCGAGGACACGCTCGATTACGTCATCACTGAGATGCTCGATCCCAAGGGCGGGTTCCATTCCGCCGAGGACGCCGATTCGTTCCGCAAGGAAGGCGACGAACACAAACATGAAGGCGCGTATTGGACTTGGACTGCGAACGAGATCTCACGGCTACTCGATCCGAAGCCTGCCGCTATTTTCTCGCTGGCATACGGGGTGGAGGCGGACGGCAATGCCCGCCCGGAAAGCGATCCACACAAAGATCTCGAAGGCCAGAACACCCTGTTTCGCGCCGTGCCCACAGACAAGCTTGCGGAGAAGTTGGGTCTGTCCGGCGATGAGATCGAAGCCAGCCTCAAGGCATCGAGCGAAAAACTCCTCGCCCACCGCACCACCCGTCCGATGCCGCACCGTGATGACAAGATCGTCACCGCCTGGAACGGCCTAATGATTGCCGCGCTGGCAAAGGCATCCGCCGTTTTCTCCTCCGCAAAATACTCCGAAGCCGCCAAGACCGCGGCCACTTTCATCCGCGAAAATCTCTGGGACGCCGAAGCCAAGACACTATTCCGAAGCTACCGTGGGAAACGCGGCGAGGCGGAGGGCTTCCCGGCGGACTACGCATTCCTCATCTTCGGCCTCATCGAACTGAACGCCACCGATCCCACTGGCAAGTGGCTGGATTGGGCGATTGAACTCCAGGAGGCCATGGATCGCCACTCATGGAGAGAGGAAAGAATCGGCTACGTGATGGCCGCCGAGATAGCCGGCGAAACCCTCCTCACTATTCGCGAGGATTACGACGGAGCCGAGCCGTCTCCGAACCATATCGCGGCCCTCAATCTCCTGAAACTCGCGGTGCTCAGCGCTGAGATCGGCCTCGAAAAGTCCAACCTCACACCACGCTCCGAGAAATACCGAAAACGCGCGGAGGCTCTGCTGCGTGTGGGAGCCATCACATTGGAGAAACAGTCCTTCTCAGCGCCCGTCCTACTCGCCGCACATGATCTCAACAACCGCGGCTCCGTCCATTTCCAGATTCCCACAAAAGGATATGCCGCGACCCTCACCAGGCTCAACGGAACACACCGCCCGCGCGCCGTTTTCGATTCCCACGACGGAAACGATATCCTCCTCTGCGAAGACATGATGTGCAAAATTTTCAAGGAATGATCGGCCAGCGGTGATTTTCTTCGCCAGTTCCCACCTTCGCCCTTGGACGTTCGGCGCGCGGCGTTCATCCTCTCAGCCGTGTCCGGAAAAAACATTGTCTACTTCGACCTCGAGACCCAGCGCAGCATCAGCGATGTCGGCGGCTACGCAAACAAGGCCAAGCTCTGCATCTCCATCGCTGTCACCTACTCCACCGCCACGGATGAGTATGTCATTTTCGGCGAAAACGATCTCGACGCTCTAACTCAAATTCTCCTCAAGGCGGATCTCGTCGTCGGCTGGAACCACATCGGTTTCGATTACCCCGTGCTCCAGGCATACGTCCTTCCCAACCTTGAGGAGCAGACGCTGAACCTCGACATGATGCTCGACGTCAAGGAGCGCATGGGACGTTTCCTCAAACTCGACAACGTCGCCTCCACCTCACTCGGCACCGGCAAATCTGCCGATGGACTCGATGCCATCCGCTGGTGGCAGAAACACAAGAAGTCCGGCGAGTTCGAACCCCTGCGCAAAATCGCCGAATACTGCTCCTACGACGTCAAGGTCACCCGCTTCGTCCACGAATACGGCATGAAAAACGGCTTCATCAAATACGAGGACGCCGGAAACATCATCGAGTTACCGGTGGAGTGGTGAGAACCGCCTCAGCAGATCATCCCGATCACGCGGGCAACCGTGAGGCAGAACACCACGATGAGTGCCAGTAGGAAAACCTTGATCGAAGCCTCGATGGAAGAACGTGTCATTGCGGCGTTGAAATAGCCCCGGGGTTGCCATTTCGCCAAGAAAAAACCACCCTACGGCCATGAATAGCAAACGACTCGTCTTCGAAAACCACGGCAACCCCTCGAATGTTCTCGAACTCAGGGACTTCGATCCACCTGCACTGAAACCGGGTCAAGTCCTCCTCCAGATCCATGCCGCACCGGTCAATCCGGCGGATCTCAATTTTATCGAGGGAACCTACGGCATCAAGCCGGAGCTCCCCGCCGATGCTGGCATGGAGTGCTTCGCGACCGTCGCTGAAAGCTGTTCGGAGAAATTTTCCGAAGGAGATGCGGTCATACCCATCGCTCGCATCGGCGGTTGGGCCACCCATGCGGTCACCACCGAGGATAACCTGATTTCGTTACCGAAAGGAATCGACCCCCTCCAGGCCGCCATGCTGAAAGTGAACCCCGCCACCGCATGGCTGCTGCTGCACAAGTTCCACGACCTCCAGGAAGGGGATTGGGTCACGCTCAACGCCTCGAACTCAGGCGTCGGCCAATGCGTCGTGCAACTCGCGGCTCTATTGGGCGTCCGAACCCTCTGTTTCCTCAGAAATACCGACCTCGCGGAGCCTCTCTCCGCCCTTGGAGCCACAGGCGTTTTCGAAGACTCAGCCGATGGATTCGCAGCCGCGCGGGAGCTGCTGGGCAAAGAGCGCGCTAAGCTCGCCTTCAACGCCGTCGGAGGAGACAGTGCGCTCCGCCTCATGAAACTCCTCGGGGAAGGCGGAACCCACATCACCTACGGAGCGATGGGCAGAAAGCCTCTCACTGTCCCCAACGGCCCGTTGATCTTCGGCGATATAAGGATTCGCGGACTCTGGGTCACCAAATGGATGGAGAATTCCCCCCGTGAGAAGGTCTCGAAAACCTACCGCATACTTGCCGACCACATCCTAAACAACCGACTAAAACAGGAAACGGACTCCATTTTCCCCCTCGAAAGCTTCAGACCGGCGATTGACCGCCTTGAGGCGGATGAAAGGCGCGGCAAGGTTCTGTTCCGCCCCGGAACTGAAAATTAAGTTCTGAAGTGCTTAATTTCAAGCTTTGCAAGAACTTTAATTAGGTTTAAATTGTGGCCATGAAACGCCACAAATCCGGATACGGCTTCACCTTGCTCGAGATGACGGTGGTGATTATGGTAATGATGACACTACTCGGCACCGGGCTCTACGTCTCGAAGCAGTATAGTAACTGGCAGCTCGGCCGAAGTGCCGCCGAAAGCCTCAGAACCGCCTATGCCGCCCAGCGCATGTACCTTGCCGACAACCCGACAGCGGCAGTCGCGAATATCACAGCAGCCCAGATCATACCCTACCTTCCGAACCGCGCGACGGCCTTGCCGAGGGTGACTTCACTCACCGGCGCCTCCCTCACCATCCGCGTCAATGCCACCCCCCCGAACGTCAACGATGGTGCGGGAGGGGTCTACGATCCTTCCAGCAGCACCACCGATTCAATGTGGGATGTCGGCCAATGAGAATTTTCGCAGTAAGTTTGCTGATGACCCTGGGAGCGGCCATCGCCGCAGCGGGTGAGTTCCGTCACGTCGGCGACTACCTGCTCAAGGCACACTACAAGCTTACCGGTTCTGAAATGTCACCGATCCCGATGAAGCCGATCGCGTTCCGAGTATTCACAGACGGTGTCACAATCAGGATTTCGCCCGAGGGCGAGGACGAGGCACGCACCAGTTTTGAAATCTACCGTTCGGACGGCATTGGCAGACAGAGGGCGGGATCGGGTGCTCTGGAGGTGATTCCCGGCGTCCAGGCATCAGCCACTTCGGACGGCACACTTCGCCACTTGCGCCTCTCACGGGAGTCGCTCACCATCACCACCTTCCCGGGGGTTTCCGACCAGACAGTCATCAGCTACGCGGTTGCCGCGACCCCGAAAAACCCGGAACCAGCAAGCCAGCCATGAAACCAATTCCGACAGAGGAGGACTTCAAAGACAAGCCCCGGCAGATCCCCGGCATCCCACTCAATCCATCACTCGCCACGTATTCGACGGCGAACCGCCGCTCAACAAACTGCTCCGTGCAGATGGTCTACCCATGGCTCCTTTTCGCGAGCACCGCCATCGCCGCGACCTTCTGCCTCGCCTACATCACAAAGCCGGTGATCCTCGCCGATCCTTCACCGACCTCCGCAAGCCCGGTGCTGAAAGATGTCGCCACATCGGGCCAGCCAGGATCAAGCCTCGCACAGAAAAAGCTCCTACCGAATCCCAACCGACTCCCCGGCGACACGGGACGCCCTTCCCCGGAAAACGCAGTCGGCAAGCCTCCCGCCGCTTCACAGAAATCCGACTTCGAAGAAACCAATATCCGTGTCCAGCACGTGCTCGACGCAGAAAGCCCTAACGGTGAGATTGACCGCATTATTGTCGATGTCCCCGTACTTTATCGCAGCCGCAACCTGCGCTGGAGCCAGCAGGATGCCGCCGAGGCTAGAAGGCTGCTCGATCTACTCACGATTCACCAGGAGAAGACCAGGACGCTGCGCGACGAGGGAACCGCCCTACTCGACTCATGGAACAGGCTGATGGAAACCTCCATCCCATCCGAAGCACTGCGTGCCGACAGCCCCTCGCTCCCCGCCAACCAGTTCGACCCACTCGCACCCGACGGAGCCGCCGCTGCGGAGACGATCGAGAACATCAAGCTCAGCAACCCCGAAAAATAGCCATGAAAGCCGTTTATCCCATACTGCTCGGTCTCGGCATGACCTGCTCGGCCATGAGCCAGGAAAATACCGATGAGTCCGCGGACGTCGATCTCACCGACGAAGTTCAGAAAGCAATCCAGGAGTTCAACCGACTGAAAAACCTCGGTAAGAAGCCAAAGGAGGAAATCGTCGTCGTGCTGCCTCCTCCCGAAGCTCCATCCGACCCTGTGGAGGAAGAGCCCGCCGATCCTATTTCCGTTGAGCATCCAGACACCGCTGAAGAGCCTCCGACTGATGAAATAGTGCCGGAACTCGCCGAAGAAGAACCCAAACTTGTGACAGGTATAACTCCTATCGAAGAACCGGAGGTGCCGCCGTCCGCACAGGAAGAGCTACCAAGCCCCGAAACCGCTCCCGAAGAAAAACAAGGGCTTGCGATCCGTGTCGAATCGATACGCGACGGCTCTGGGGAAATCGATCCGGGACAGGTCAAGCTAAAGGCCAGTTTCTCTGCAAAGTCCCTCTCGCCCAACCCGGACGGCTGGATCCTTGAAAAATCGGAGCAGGCACCCGCCTTCCATGAGGAAATTACCCTCCGCCCCGGAAAAACGATTTCACTGACCATACGACCGCACATTCTTGCGCCGGCTTCGGACGGTGCCAACACCTTCGCGGTCGTTGAACCAGGCTTCGATGTATCCGAGGGATACAGGCAGTCAAATACCGTCAGCGCAATCCTCGAAAATTCCGTCGCCCAGTTGGATCGCGACGCACTGCTTCTTGGTAACGCGATCTCGGATCTGCACCAACTTCTGGCATCACTCCCGAAACCGGAACTCGAACCGGAGGATACCCCTCAACCATGACCCCAACACCACTGATGATCTGCGGAACCCTTCTCGCTGCCATGATCGGCGCGGGGTTCAGCCATTTCTGGTCCGTCCAGGAATTGGTCACCCATTTCCCGACAACCCCCGCATCGCGTATCGTTCCCCATGACTCCAGCGGCGATGCTCCCCCAGAGACGCCCGGCATACCAACTCGCCCGGATCTGGCGACGAGCCCCTTACCACAGACAGGCGATGCACAAAGGGAGTTTTTCGAAGGCATGCTCGCCGAGGTCCGCGCCCTGCGCAACGAGAACCGCAACATGATCGACCAGGTCGCCGAGACGAACCGCGACATGATGAAAATGGAATTCCGTCTCGATACCTATTCGGAATCCTTCCGCCCGCTTCCGACATCGGAACAACGGGAGGACATTTCCTCGCATCCCGACGATGATTTCCCCGGCGTCCTGCCTCCACGAGCAAGCCCGGTATATCCGCTGGGCGAGTGAAGCCGCGGTTCCTGATTTTGGAACCCGAATGAATCCGACGGGGCGTCCCGACGTCACACTGGTGAAATGAGATACCTGATCCCTCTGCTTCTTTCCGCCGCCTGTGGCTGCTCCGCACCGGTTTGGAACGCCGGGCTATCGCCAGTAAAACGCGGAAGTCATCCACCCATCGCCCCCTCGACGCTCGAATTCAGGCTCAGCTGGAAAGGCATGGTCAAAGCAGGCTCGCTGAGAATCGAATTCGCACCGAAGAACGCGAACAAGCCCGGCTCTTTCGTCATCAAGTCCTCCGCCTCCAGTCAAGGCGCAGCAGCTATGCTTTTCCCATACAAGCACAGCTATTGGTCGGAGATCAATCCCGCTACCCTCGGCTCCCGGCATTTCCATTCCACCGAAGAGGATTCGAAGGAAACGGTTGTCACCACCAACCGCTACGGCTCATCGAAAGTCGAGGTCAAGGAAGTCAGCACCACCACCGAAACCGGTGCGGTGAGCACCAAATCCTTCGCTTTCCCCTTCGGAATTACCCGGGACATATTTTCCGCGTTCTTATACATCCGCAGCCAGAAGCTCGCGCCGGGCGAGGAGCACACTCTCCTTCTCATGCCTTTCAAGACACCCTGCCTGCTCAAGGTTACGGTCGTGGCCATGGAAAAGCACCTCGGCCGGGATTCCCTGCAACTCAGTTTCGCGCTCCAAAAAATCGACCGAACGACCCTGAAACTACGCACCTACAAGAAGCTCAAGAAACCCGCAACCGTCTGGCTCAGCGATGATGCCGAGCGTATCCCGATCGAACTGCGCGCCTCGGTCTATATCGGTGATGTCCGCGCCGTGCTAACCGGATTTTCCAAAAAACCATGAGCGAGGGGATCGTCCGCACCGCAGCCGCAATGATGCAACTTGGTGCGGAGTTCGCCTCGGCGGCGAAAGCCGGCGAGGTCTTCGGCCTCATCGGAACATTGGGAACGGGAAAAACGCATTGGTCAAAAGGCTTCGTAGGGGAAATCGATCCCGATGCCCAAGTCACCAGCCCCACATTCTCGATCGTCAACGAATACCGCGGCGGAAAACTCCCGATGTTCCACTTCGATTTCTACCGCCTGAAGTCAGCGGAGGAACTCGTCGCCCTAGGCTGGGACGAATATCTCGACGAAAACGGGATCGTGATCTGCGAGTGGGCCGATCTTTTTCCGGAACTCATGCCGGAACACACAGTCTGGATTGAGATTCTCCACCTCGCGGATGGAGCCAGGAAGCTACACAGAATCAAGGATCCCGGAGAGGCCGAAAGGGGTCAGTAATAACTAGACGCCGCAGAAACCAAGGTCTGAGCGGAGTTCTGGACAGTTCTCACGGTAGCCATGGGGATACCGCAGGAACCAAGCATTCCGCTAATCACAAGCAACGCGCTCAACTTCAACAGGTTTTTCATCGCGGCCAGTTTCTCGATCTCGGGCACATCGTCAAGAAAACCTTTACCCCCGCAGATGACAGCCTACTGAAAAAAATCCTCATTCGCGTGCATTTCGCCCGGCGCACGGTTAAATCCTCTCCGAAACCATGTTCCGAATTCTCATCCTGCTTGCCGCCCTTCCCATCATCGCCGCCTTCGTGGCACGCTGGTGGTTCGGTATGCGCATCCTCTCCACTGCAGGCCGCCGGCAGTGCTCCTGCGATCTTTCCCGCTGGGAGAAGTCCTTTGGAAAGGACAACCTACCCCCTTCGAAAAACGGCGATGCGCGAATCTACGCAGCACTCCTCCGCAAGGCGGCACTGGCGGACTGGAGCACCCGCGACTCCAAGGCCGCCGCCGCCCGGGAAGGCTCCAGACGCTTCGGCATGGCCGTCCCGCCACTCTCCCTAATGATCGCGATTCTTGCCATCATCGTCGGCAAGATCCCCGTCACCGGAGCGATCGCCATCTTCCTGCTGGCTATCGCATTTTCCGTCATCATCTCCTACCTCAGCATCTCTCCCGAGCTAAATGCCATCCTCGTCACCGCCCGCCGCCTGCGCGACACCGGTGCCTTCCACCGCCGCGACGACGAGGACGCCGTCATCAAGGCCGCCTCCGCCCTCGTCTGGAAAGAGGGAGCCCCGCCCGTCTTCAACCTCATCCAGCGCTGAAATTTCAAAACTCAAAATCTACCATTTAATGAAAAAACTGACTGAAGTATTCCCGACACGTCCACAGCTTGCGTTACTTCGCAACCTTTACGCCTTTGCAGTGAAACCTCTTTCCCATAACCATCGTTCTTCCTAGAGAGTTGAATTTTGAAAAATTGAATTTTTATGAACACCCTCGCCCTCATCATCGTCGTCTCGCTTTTCCTACTCTGGAATCTCGAACTCATCGCCACACTCCTCAACCTCAAAACTTTCCCCTCCACTCCCCCGCCGGAACTGGAAGGCCTCATGGATCAGGAAAAACTCGACCAAGCCCGCTCCTACCTGACCACCAATTCCCGGTTCGACATCATCCGCGCCAGCTTCTCACTCGCCGTCCTGCTCGCCTTCTGGTCGCTCGGTGGCTTTCACTTCGTCGACGATCTCTCCCGCTCTCTCACGGAAAACGGGATCCTTGCGGGACTCATTTTCCTCTGCGCCCTCTTCCTCGCCCAGAACCTCATCTCCACCCCCTTCGACTGGTATGAGACCTTCGTCATCGAGGAGAAATTCGGCTTCAATAAATCCAGCCCCGCCACCTTCGTTGCGGATCGTTTCAAGGGACTCGCCCTTTCCGCCGTGCTCGGTCTCCCCCTCGCCGCGGGTATCCTCTGGATCTTTAACGAAGTCCCCAACGCCTGGCTCTGGGCATGGGCTTTTGTCACCGCCTTCCAGCTCATCCTCACCTACCTCGCGCCATCCCTCATCCTGCCGCTGTTCAACAAGTTCACCCCCATGCCCGACGGCGAGCTGAAGGAAAAAATCCACGCGCTCGGCGTGAAATGCGGCTTCCCCCTCGAAGGCGTATTCGTCATCGACGGTTCGAAGCGCTCCACCAAAGCCAACGCCTACTTCACCGGCTTCGGGAAACATAAAAAGATCGCCCTCTTCGATACACTTACCGAAAAATCCACCACCCCTGAACTTCTCGCCATACTCGCCCACGAAATCGGCCACTTCCGCCTCGGTCACATCCGCCAGCGCCTCGTCGTCGGCATCCTCCAGATGGCGCTCATCTTCTTCCTCATCGGCCTCGCCACCGATCCCACCGGAGCCTTCGCCCGCCAACTCCACGATGCCTTCGGCGTTGCGCAGATCTCCCCGCAGGCCGGCCTCGTTTTCTTCACCATCCTGCTCGAACCCGCCTCAAAGCTTCTCTCGGTTCTCGCCAACGCGTGGTCCCGCAAGCACGAGTTCGAGGCCGATGCCTATGCCGGAGAATCCACCGGCAGCCCCGAATCCCTCGCCACCGCCCTGAAAAAACTCAGCCGCGACCACCTCTCCCACCCCTCCCCGCACAAGCTCCGCGTCGTCCTAGATTACTCGCACCCGCCGCTGTTGCAGAGGCTGAAAGCCCTGCTTTCCTAGCCAAGGAATGGCTGTATTCTGCTGCCCGCCAACCGGAGCGGCGAACCCTGGTTCGCCACCCGTAAGACAGTCCCAGAACTCGGGGCGAACCAGCGTTCGCCCCTCCAGCAATTTCGCTCTATTCTTATCTAGAATGGCAGAATACAGCCACTCTTTGCCCTTCTTCCTTGAGTTTTGAAATTTGAAATTTGAGAGTTAGGAATGAACTACAATCGCTGCGGAGACTCCGGCATTCTGCTCCCTGAAATTTCCCTCGGATTCTGGCACAACTTCGGCCACGCCGACGATTTCGAAGAAGCACGGAGAATCATGCGCCGCGCCTTCGACCGGGGGATCACTCATTTCGACCTCGCAAACAACTACGGCCCGCCTCCCGGTTCTGCCGAGGAGAACGTCGGCCGCATCCTTGCGAAGGACTTCGCCTGCCACCGCGACGAGCTTTTCATCACCACCAAGGCCGGACACGAGATGTGGAGCGGCCCCTACGGCGAGTGGGGATCACGCAAGCACCTACTGGCCTCGCTCGATCAATCGCTCCGCCGGTTGAGGCTCCCCTACGTGGATGTCTTCTACTCCCACCGCCCCGATCCCCACACTCGTCTCGAGGAAACCATGTCCGCCCTCGCCTCGGCGGTGAATTCCGGCAAGGCGCTCTACGTCGGCCTTTCCAAATACCCGCTCAAAAAACTCAAGAAGGCCGTCAAGATACTCAAGGACATGGGCATCCGCTGTCTCGTTTATCAGCCTCCCTACTCCATCCTGAATCGCTGGCCGGAAAAGGAAGGCATACTCGATTTCCTGCTGGAGGAAAAAATCGGTTGCGTCGTTTTCTCTCCCCTCGCGCAGGGCATGCTCACGCCGAAATACCTCGACGGCATTCCCGAAGGTTCCCGCGCCGCCCGAAAAGACGGGTTTCTCCAGGAAGAACAGGTCATCGCCCAGCAGGAAAAGATCCACGCGCTCGCCGATCTCGCCGCCGCCCAAGACATGCCAATCAACCATATGGCGATCCGTTTCGCCCTGCGGCACAAGGCGGTCACATCCGCTATTATTGGCGCCCGCAGCGTCGCCCAGCTCGACGATTCACTCGATGCGCTAGAGGCACCTGAACTGACCGACTCTATCATGAAGGCGATCGATAAGATCGCTCCCACCGTGAAAACGAAGAAAGCGGAAGGTTAGGGAGCGCCGGGGTTTAACCCGCTTCCCAGCGCATCGCCTTCCTCCCAAAGCCACACTCCATAAAAAACGGACACCCCTTCCAGGATGTCCGCATGAGTCACTTCAGCCGATTTCGCTCAGTTTCCGTTGCCCTTTTTGTTTCTCTTTTTACCCTTCTTTTTCCTTTTTCCCTTGGGCTTCTTTCCCTTCGCTGGCCTATCCTTCCTCATTTCGGCGCGCTCCTTCTTACTGAGCTTGCCGTCCTTGTTCTTGTCAAACTTCTCGACTTGTTCCGAGGTCGGTTTCTTGCCTTTCTGACACTTCCCCTTTTTCTTCTCAACTTCCGCGTGAGCGATTCCCATGAATGCTACAAGCGTGGCAATGACGACTAACGATTTTGTTTTCATATGGTTTTGTTTTGGAAGGACGATTCCGCCCCATGCCTAGCTAAACCCCATCCGCGCGCCTGGGTTGCGGTGGGTATTGGATTTTTTCAGCATCAATTATCTACAAGAAAATGGCCGCCTGAAATCCAGGCGGCCATTCGATTCAATCATTATGGGTTCAGGTCACTCGGTCACACCCGGAGCCTCGCCGCCACCTTGGGGTTCGGGCTTACCCTTGCCGTCGCGCGGGCCTTTTCTCCGTGCCCCGTGGCGCGGGCCTCCCCGACGCTTCGACATCGCTTTCCGCATCTCCGCTCTCTCCTCAGCGCTGAGTTCGCCGTCACCGTCCTTGTCGAACTTCTCCAGCATGCGCGCCTTCATCGCCTCATGCATGGCTTTTTTCTCCTCCTCGTTGAGCTCACCGTCGCCGTCCTTGTCGAACTTCTCCATCATCTCCGCCTTGCGTGCCTTCATCCTTTCCCCGTGGGCAGCCTTGGCCGCAGCGCGCTCCTCTTCATTGAGCTTTCCGTCCCCATCCTTGTCGAACTCGGCGACGATTTCCGGAGGAATCTTCCGCCCGTGGCGCTTCTTGCCTTCCTCCGCATTTGCCGCTCCGATGAGGCCGATGGAGGCCGCGATCATGATGATTGATTTGGTTTTCATTGATTTGTTGTTTTGTTTGATAAGATGAGCTGCTTTCGCGCTCACATCCCAATCAACCCCCCACTCAGGGGAAAGTTGCGCAACGCATGTTGAGAAATTTTTCGGGAAAGGATTGCCACCTCCCCCCTACCCGGCTTGCATCGTCACAACCCGTGGAAACCGAGACACCCAAACCCGCCCCCAGCAAATCTGCCGTATTCCTGCGACGGGGGTTCAGCACCCTCCTTCTATGGGGAGTCGTGGCCGCCATTTTCGCGAGCATGGTCCCCGCCGCCTATCTCGGACTGATCTGTATCCTCGTCCTGATCTCCACTCTGGAATACTTCCGTATGCTCCGTGCGGACGATGTAAAATGCTTCCCTCGCTTCGGGATGCTCATGGCGGTCGCATACTGCGGCATCGGTTACTACCATCTCTTGCAGGGAGGAAAGGACATTCCGCCGGCGCTGGATGCCTGCGCGATCTTCATCGCCGTCACGGGAGCCTTCACCCTCCAACTCCGCTACTCGATCAAAGGCATCGAGGCGCTGCTTGCCGTTGCTGCAAACCTCCTCGGCTTCCTCTACATCGCCTTCCTCTTCAGTTTCGCAGCCCGCATTTCATTCGGCCTCCCAGGCGATGGTGCGGTGCCGGGAGCCTTCGTCCTGCTCTGGCTGATCGCCGTTACAAAATTCACGGACATGGGTGCCTACATGACCGGCTCCCTGATCGGGAAACACAAGATGATCCCCCACATCTCCCCGGGAAAAACATGGGAGGGCTTCGGCGGAGCCATCGTCTTCGCTCAGCTCGCTGCATGTGGCCTCTACGCCATTCTCCCGGAAAGGCTCTCTGCTCTCCACTCATGGCCACATGTTATCGCCCTCGGCTTCCTGCTCGCCATCCTCGCTGTCATCGGCGATCTCGCCGAGAGCGTCGTCAAGCGCTCGCTGCACGCCAAGGATTCGGGGAACATGTTACCGGGCATCGGAGGTGGTCTTGATCTCATCGACAGCATTTGTTTCACCGCCCCGGCGCTGTGGTTCTACATCGCTTGGGTCATCCCCAACCTCGCATGAGCTCCCGCAGGAAACGCCGTGTCGTCTTGCTCGGATCAACCGGATCCATCGGCCTTTCAACACTCAGGGTTGCCGAAAACCTTCCGGATGACATCGAAATTGTTGGGCTCACCGCCTGCTCCAGCGTAACCAAACTCGCCGAACAGGCCATCGCCACCGGCGTGAAAAACGTCGCCATCTACGATGAGTCGAAAGCCAAGGAACTCCGCGGTCTTCTGCCACCCGGAGTGAAAATTCACATCGGAGCCGAAGGACTCGATGAAATCTCACAACTGACCGAAGCCGACATCGTCCTCATCGCCATCGTCGGCACGGCGGGCCTGCAACCCGCCCTGGCCGCGATTGACGCAGGCAAGGATCTCGCAATCGCATCAAAGGAAATCCTTGTGATGGCTGGGGAGATCATCACCGCACGCGCCACGCAAAAAGGCGTCCGCATCCTACCCGTCGATTCCGAACACAACGCCATTTTCCAGTGCCTCGAAGGTCACCGCGGTCCCGACTCGGAAATATCCCGGCTCATCCTTACCGCATCCGGTGGACCTTTCCGAGAAACCCCTACGGAAGAACTTTGGAACGTCACCACGGAGATGGCTCTCAAACATCCCACCTGGGACATGGGGCCAAAGATCACCATCGACTCCGCCACCCTCTTCAACAAGGGGCTGGAAATGATCGAAGCCCGCTGGCTCTTCGGAATCGGCATGGACCGCATCGAGGCCGTCATCCACCCCCAGTCCATCGTCCACTCCATGGTCGAGTTCACCGACGGCTCGGTTCTTGCCCAGCTCTCCCGCACCGACATGGGCTTTCCCATCCAGTATGCCCTCACCTACCCCTCGCGGTTGAAGGGCACCCTCAAGCCTCTCGATTTCACAGAACTCTCCAAACTCGAGTTCTCCACGCCACGCCTCGCGGACTTCCCCGCCCTCTCCCTCGCACGCACCGCAGGCCTCACCGGCGGCACTCTCCCCGCCGTGCTGAACGCAGCTAACGAAGTCGCCGTCGCATCATTCCGCGCCGGAAAAATTCGTTTCCCGGAAATCTGGGCAACCGTAGCCTCCGTCATGGAATCTCACGAAACCGTAACCAACCCAACGTTGGGGCAGATCCTCTCAGCCGACCGCGGATCGAGGGTAGCCGCGAAGCAATTCACGCACGCCTGCGGAGAATAGCGGCCGCACCCCACAACACCGCCGGAACAAGCAGGCTGAAGGCGATCCCCCACCCGGGACTCTCCCGCCCGACCGTCCCGATCCACGCAAAGAGAAATCCCATCGGAACCGATCCGCAGGCGAGTGCCAGGCTGAATTTTCCGAACGGCATCCGCAACAGTCCCGCCATGCAGGACAGCACCTCCGGAAGGATTGGCAAAGCACGGCTGACCGCCACCACCAGTGCACCGTTCCGATCAAAAAGTGCCCTGCCCTTTTCGAAATCGCGCGCGCCGAGCCATTTCCGAGAAAAACCCTCTTTGAAAAACCGGCCCACACCATAGCCGAGCACCCCAGCCAGCATCGAACCCGCCGCCGCTATGAGCCCTCCGAGCCAGAATCCGTAAACTGCCCCGAGCGCAGACATCACTACCGTACCGGGAATCGGCAGCAGCAGATCCGCCACCAGCAACCCGATGCCCGCGAGCCATGCCCATTGCCTCGATTCCTCGAATCTGGCAATCAGAACTTCACCGCCCCACGCTTCCTCCAGCCCGGCGCCAAACAGCCACCACCCAAGCAGGAAAAACACGCACAACCCCATCATTAATCCAACCAATCTCATATTCCGGGAACGACTAAGCTCCGGCGCAACCCGCCTGTCAAACCGCCATCCTAGTGTTCTGAAAACCTTAATCTGACCGATGAGCGAAGGCAATTTTTTCCAAGAGCAAGGCGCAAGGAGGGAGTCCATCGAGATTCACGACTCGACGCGCAACGCAGCTATTGGGAAAAAGCGTCGAGCTTTCTAAACCTACGCGCCCGCCGGAAGCCATTTTCTCAAGACCTTAAAAATCCCCATCCGTCAGATTAAGGTTTTCAGGGCACTCGTCTTCGAGCGGCAAGAATGCATGAGTATCTAATCAATCCGGCGAATCGTCTCCATCCCGATACAGGCTACGGAAAACTCATCACAAAAGCTTATAATACGGACGAATAAGCCAGTATTAATCTAACTTGACAGAAACATAACATAGATCAGAATGGCATCAATTCATTCGGAATTTTTTTTGACGAATGGATAACCAAACACATAAGCGCAACACAAAAAACCAATGAAACCAAAATACAATCACTTCCTCCGGGTAGCCTTCCCCAGCCTCATCATCCTACCTGCCATGGCACAGATGGCATCAGCAGCAGCCATCATGCCCGATGGCGCAGGCAATGTCCTGATCACCACAACTGGTGAGAGCGGTGCGAACAATATCGTCGTGCCTCTCGGCCAACCGCCAGCGTTTTCTCCTTTTGAAATTCGCTTGGATCCCAACGCCTTCCTTACACCGGCAGGAGCAGCCTCAATCGACGTTCAGGATACGGCGGCAACCTACACGGTCAACATGGGCGCTGGCTCTTCCATCGACGCTGGCCCCAACGACGGCATAACCTCCGCAGCAGCGAACCTCACGGTCAACTCCAACGGAACCATCAGCGGTGCGAACGGCATCTCCGGCGTCACCCCTGGAATCATCAATGTTGTCAACAACAGCAGCATCACCGGAACGGCCGGAAGCGGAATTTCCACCACCGGCTCGCTCAACCTCACCAACAATTTCCTGCAGCCGTCCGACATCCCGATGACCGTTCTCGGCAGCGTCAACGGCGTTTCCGCCGGAGACGCAAGCAGCATCTTAAACTCCGGAAGTATAATCGGACAGTCCGGCGATGGTGTCATCGTCGGAAACGGCGCCACCGTCTCCAATCTCACTACCTTCGACACCGGACCTTTCGGCGCCATCTTCGGTGGTCAAATCACCGGCAGCAGTGACGGTGCCGTCGCAGGAAACAACCTAACGCTCACCAACCAGAACCGCGGCTCCATCACCGGAACCGCGGGTGATGGTATCGCAGCCGGAAACGACGCGAACATCACCAACGCTTCGGGCGCGAACGTCACAGGCGGTGAAAAGGGAATCAGTGCAGGCACAGGCCTCACTCTCAACAACTCCGGAACGATCACCGGTCAGAACGACGATGGAGTTGCCGCGACCACAGGTGCGAATATTACCAACAGCGGCACAATCACCGCAAACGGCGTAAATGGAGATGGCATCTACCTTGAGGCCAACGGGGTGGTGAACAATACCGGCTCCATCGTCAGCAACTTCGACGATGGAATCGATTCCGACGGTTCCGCCGGCCAGACCTTCACCCTCACCAACTCGGGATTCATCAGCGGCTCCGACAAGTCCGTGACCGGCGAGGACTCCGACGACACCTTGAACCTCAATCTGGGATCACGACTCATGGGGGATGTCTATGCATATGGCGGCACAGATACCATCAACTTCGGCGCCGGCCTCTCAAGCCCCGGCGGCACGGGGAACTCCATCAGCGGCGATGTCCTCGAATTTGATACCATCAATAAGGCAATGGGTGGAGTCGCCCTGATCGGCCTCACGGGTGATCCGAACTTCGACGTAACCGTCGACACAATCAACATCACCGGAGGCGGACTCTACATCAACGCCGACATTAATGGTAACAACGTGGCGCAAACCACGATCAACGCCGGCGGTGCAGCCCTTGGCGGAACCGGAATCTGGAACGCCAACGTCAATGTCACCAGCGGTGGCATCAGCGCAGGAGCCATCCCGATCAACTTGGATGTCAACCCAGCCAATTCCATCGGTCAGGTCACCATCACCGGTGATGTGGATCACTCCCCCGGATCATTCATCCGCTTCGATGTCGCCCCACAGGGCGGTGGCCAGGATCTCATCCGCCAGACCGGCGTGGGCAACACCTATGACGTAACTGGTACGAACATCCGGATCGCCGCGACTGACAACAACCGGGTGATCAGCAATGGCACCTACACCGTCGTTGACAGCGCCCAGGTAATCACAGGAGTGAATACCGGTGACCTCCAGGTTCAGTTCAACTCGAACGTGAACTCGAACGACACCTTCGCGCAGGGATCCGAAATCTTCAATTCGAACCCCGTGGGAACCACCATCCTCACTAATTTCTTCACCACCGTGGGAACACAGAACAGTGGAACGAATCTAGTGCTGACTGTGAACCACGATTTCTCGAACCTGCCCGGCCTGAATTCCAATGAATCAGCCCTCGGTGCTGCCCTCGATGCCTCGATCAACACTTCGAGTTCCATCACCCAGGACTTCATCGCCGCGCTGGATTACTCCAACCTCGGTGCGGTTCAGAACACACTGGCATCCATCATTCCGGACAATGTCCTCGCCTCCGCATCCGCGCTGACCAGCGGCAACTACCGTGTCAACCGCCTCGTCCAGGATCACCTCGCCAGGACTCGCTCCGGCGGAGGCGTCGTCGAGACCCCGGCAATGACCGATGCCAAAGGCGGAATGATCCCTGCCACCACCACGATGACCGGCGGCGGCATGGGAAATGTCTGGGGAACCTTCTCCTATGACTGGAGGGACTCGGACTTCGGAGGCACGGATGTCGATGGCGATAGCGCCTCGTTCACCGCTGGCGTCGATTACCGCGTTGCTCCGAACTTCCTGCTCGGCTTCCTGCTCGATGGATCGCAATCCGATTACGACTATTCAGGTGGCGGCTCGGACATCGACAGCTTCCGCGCAGCCATCTACGGCACCTATGGGGAAGCCACCGGTATCTACGCCGACTTCCTCCTCGGTTACGGAAACCACGACCTCGACCTGGATCGCAACCTTTCCGGAATCCTGGCAGGCACCAGCTACAACACCTCCACCGATGCCGACAGCCTTCAGGCTCTCATCACCGTCGGCTACGCGATGCAGTCCGGAGACATCAAGCACGGCCCGTTCGCCGGCTTTGAATACCAGAACCTCGAAGTAGACAGCTTCAGCCCCTCCGGCGTTGCCGGAACCATCGGTGGAGTCAGCAGCTTCGATGTCGATTCCCTCCGCTTCCTCATCGGCTACCGTTCGGAAACGACTTACGGACAGTTCAGCCCATACGCCTCGATCACATACGCCCACGAGTTTGAGGACGACTCGATCGGCACCACGGCCACGATCCCCGGAGGCGCATCCTTCGGATTCAACGGCGGTGGAATGGATTCCGCGATCCTAATCTCGATTGGATCCGGATATGCGATCAACCAAGACCTCAGCCTGAACTTCGGCTACCGCGGTGAGTTCTCGACCGGTGACGGCGTGGACAGCAACGGCGCTTCCGTCGGCCTGAGCTACGAATTCTGATTTGTTGCTGATTGCTGCTACAAAACAGGAGCCGTCGCCCTCATCGGGCGGCGGTTTTTTCGCACCATATCGCTAGGTGACGATCTCAACCGGCGCATCCGGCAACGCTTTCATGAACACGCTCCCGTAGCGCTTCGTCAAAATCCGGTTATCGAGGATATGCACCCATCCGGTGTCGCGCTTGGTTCGGACCAAGCGCCCGACTCCCTGGCGCAACTTCAGGATGGCCTCGGGAACGGAATACTCCATGAAAGGATTCCCCCCTGCCGCCTCGATTGCCTCCAACCGCGAGGCCGTCAGTGGATGATCCGGCACCGCGAAAGGCAGCCGCGTCACCACCACATTCGAGAGCGCCTCGCCCGGCACATCCACCCCCGTCCAGAAACTGTCCGTCCCGAAAAGTACGCTGTCGAGATCTTCGCGGAACTCTTCCAGCATCCGGTGCCTCGGCATTCCCTCACCCTGCATCAGCAGGCGCCAGCCTTTGCCCTTAAAATATTTTTCGCACTTCTGCGCTGCGTCCCGCATCGTCCGGTAGCTGGTGAAAAGCACGAACGCCCGCCCGTCGCTCTCAGTCACAGCCGCCATGATGGACTTCGCCAGCGCATCGGCATAGCCCGGGGAATTCGGCTCCGGCATCACCTTCTGGATCCGTATCTTCATCTGCTTGCTGTAGTCGAACGGGCTGCCGATGCACAGCGCCCGCGCTCCTTCCGCACCCACTCGTTTCCGGAAATATCCAAGCTCCGGATCCCCCACCGCAAGGGTTGCGCTCGTCATCACCACGGATTTCTTCCCGGAAAAAAGCAATGGCCGCAGCCTGTCCGCAACGTTCACGGGCGCGCCGTGGCAGCTGAACTGGGACTCCTCCCGTCCACTGCGCTCCACCCAATACACGCATTCCTCGTCCTTCTGATCCAGAAACTCCCCCACCGCCCCATGCGTCTCGCGCAGCTTCCGCGCCGCGTCCATCAACTCGTTTTTCGACGACTCGTTTTCCGTATCCTCCGCCAGCTCCGAAAGTTCCTCCCAGAGATCCCTCAGTGGCCCAGCAAGGCAGTTGTCCACCAGTTCCGGCCTCCTCACCCGGAATTCCTTCGACCACTCGCCGAACTTCGCCGCATTCCCCACCTCTCCGAAAAATTGATCCGCCGCCGCCAGGCCGCGCTCCACAGCCAGCATCGGCGCCGCCTTGCGGTGGCTTTTCAGCATCCCCTTACGCGTCCTCGGATTGTAGAGGCGCTGCAGGTCGAACCTCAGGCCCGACTGAGAAATCCGCAGCCCGAGCTGCACCGCCGCCACCTGCTCCACCGTATGTGCTTCGTCGAGCACGGCGAAATCGTTCGGGAAAAGGAAACCCGGCATCTTCTCTTCACCAGGCTCCGGCTCCATTTCGACAGTATTCAGCAGCGCGAAAAACAGGGTGTGATTCACCACCACCAGCTTCGCATCCGCCGCCGCTTTTCGCGCCTCCTGGAACCAGCAGTTTCCCTTCGGCCCGCAATACCTCTGCGTGCACGAATGCGCCTCGCTGCAAACCTGCAGCCACACCTTCGTCGTTGGCTGAAACGGCATCCCGCTCAGGGTTCCATCCTTCGTCCCCTCCGCCCACGTACGGATGCGCCCCAACTCATCGCTCTCGCTGGTGGTAAAAAGATCCGCAGACTGCTCCCACGCCCTCCGCAACCGAGCCGGACAAAGGTAATTCTGCCTCCCTTTCAGCAGAACCGCTGGCAGTTCTTCCCCTAGGATCTTCCGCACGATGGGAATGTCCTTCCTCACCAACTGCTCCTGCAGATTGATCGTATGGGTGGAAATCACTGCCTTCCGCCCCGTCTCCAGCGCGAATTTCGCCGCAGGCACGAGATAGGCCAGGGATTTACCGACCCCCGTCCCCGCCTCCGCCACCAGCGGGTGCCCCTTCAGGAAACTTTCCGCCACCGCTACCGCCATCTCCTCCTGCTCCCGCCGGTATTCGAAATCCTTCGATCCCGAAAGCGGCCCTGTCGCCGAAAATACCTCGCGCACACTCTCCGCAAGATCCGTGCCTCCACCGCTTTCCGTAACCGAAATCATCCTCACCGCATCTTCATCCCACCTCCTACCACCATGCAACACGCATATTCAGGTGAAGCGTCCTCAGTTTGTCATAATCCTTTCCTAGCCAATACCGGGATAGCATTCATATTCGCCTACCATGGACATCCAAGCACCCGATCTAACCCAGACTTTCCCTCGCAGCCCCCGCGACACCTCAATCGCTGGATATGTCGTCGCCGCCCGCGCCCTCGACCAATGCCAGGCAGTCATTGCCCAGAGCGCCGGCGGATTCTTAGGTTAGGGCAATCTCCCCGACGTAGCGATTTTTCCTGTTGGCTAGCTACGTAAGCCTGTCACCCAAGCCGTCCACCCAAAGTTCAGCCACGATCCTTTCCTGGACAGTCTCCATGGACTTTCGCTCCGCTTCTTCGGAATCCTCGTGCCCAGCGAGATGGAGGAGGCCGTGAATAAAATAGCGCAGGATTTCCCTGCCCAGGGGTTCGCCATACTCCTCCGCCTGCCGGAGGGCGACCTCGGCGCCGATCACGATTTCCCCGTGGTGGAACGTTATTACATCGGTGGCTCCTGGGATTTCCATGAAATCCATATGCACCCGGGAACTCGTTTCGTCATCCACGAGTGCAACCTCAAGGGTGGCCAGGTGGGCGAGGGCGTTTTCCCCATCGACAGCGGCGGCAAGAGCCAATTCCGAAGCTCTCCCACCGATATCTTCCAGCACCGTCAACCAGGAAACAGGGATTTCGATCGCCTCCTGGTGGTTTCCGATGATGATTTCTAGGGACATTTGTGGAGAGATTTAGTTGCTGCGTTCGGAGACCCTAGAGAGGCGGCCGGTTGCCGCTCGCGAGTCACGGCTGAGATCAGATGGGCGCTTTGTCGCACCAGTCATCCTGTCATCGGACTTCTGGTAATCGATGCGGCTGTGAAGCATGCTGCGGAGCGTTTTCGCAAAGCTCTCCTTCACCAGCGCCAACTCGCGAAGGGTCAGCGGGCACTCGTCGAGCTGACCGTCGTTGATCTTGGCTCGGACAAGCTCCTCCACCAATGTCCGTATCTTCGCCGGGGTGGGCTTGCCCAGGGTTCGCGAAGCGCTTTCGATGGTGTCAGCTAGGCAGATGATCCCGCTTTCCTTGCTGCGGGGGCGTGGCCCGGGGTAGCGGAAATTCTTTTCCTCCACTTTCGGAAGATCCTCGGGGTTCTCAAGCCGGCGATCCACTTTCTCCATCTCGGACTTCTTCTGTTCCTGCGCCTTGCGATAGAAGAAATATACCAACGAGTCCCCGTGATGCTCCTGAATCACCTCGATGATGCGTGGGTTAAGCTTGTGCTTCACCGCGAGATCGACGCCATCCTTCACATGCGCGATAATGATCAGGGCGCTCATTGTCGGCGTAAGGCTGTCATGGGGGTTCTCCCCGCCATCGTGTTGGTTCTCAATGAAATATCCGGGCTTCTTCAGTTTCCCGACATCGTGGAAATAGGCACAGACACGGCACATCGGGGCATTCGCACCGATCGCTTCCGCAGCCGCCTCGGAAAGCGCTGCGACCACCAGGCTGTGGTGAAAGGTGCCGGGTGCCTCAAGCTGCATTTTCTTGAGCAGCCTGTGGTTGAGATCGCTCAGCTCCAGCCAGCTGATGTCCGTTGTGAGCTGGAAGCCTCCCTCGAACATAGGCAATAGCCCGCTAATGATCATCGCGGTGGCCATGGCGACCCCGAACGCGATCCCGCTCGCAGAACCAAGAATCTGGATGCGGATCATCGATCCCGGCCCGAACACCTCCATGGCGTCCAGCTTCCCGAGGATGAGAGCCAGCAGCAACATCACCACCCCTACATAAATGCCTGCCCGGAGCAGTTGGATCCGCCGCCGGACCTGACCCGTGCAAATCACGGCGGTCATACCTGCGACAAGACTCACGATCAGGTAGTTCATCACGTCGCCGACCGGAACCAGCAATGCGCCGATGAGGCTCACATACACGGCGGCAAATCCCCCGACAGACCGTCCCAGCAGGATCCCGAGGAGCATTGGTGCAAGCGCACAAGGAATGGAAAGGAAACGGTAGATCTCCCGGATCGTGCCCGCATCCGCCAAAATCATCACCAGTCTCACGATCAGCAGGTGACCAATGAGTCCGCCCAATACGAGGACAACACGGCTATTCCTGCGGCAAATTTCACCATGCCCAGTGTGAAACATCGCCAGCGCGGAAAGGGCCAGCACGAATCCGTAGAGCATCCCCTTGAATGGCTCGGACGCAAAAGTCGCTCCAGGTGAGGCCTTGAGGACAAGAACCGCCGTCGCCACCACAAAGGACACATAAAGCGCAAACCTTACGAGCTGACTTTCCTCGATCGCTTGCACGGCGGCATTTCCGCCATGGACACGGCGTTTTCTGCCCAGCGAGAAGCCTTTTTGGGCGAGCCGCCAACGCTTGATGGAGTCAAGAAATCCCAAAATAAAGATTTTGTTATCACACCCGGAAATACCTTCGATTCCCGTGGGCGGGCGCAGACGCTATCGACTGGCAGCCTCAATGGCAATCCGCATTTACTTGGCATGTTTCATATCTACTGGATTTTAGGAAACGAGGGAAATCAGTCTTCTACGCGATCACGGAATGGCTGCCGGCGCGTTCCGGTGTCATTATACAAACAGTCAGCGCGGGTTTCCGGCCAGAAACCGCGGTGATTCCCCCCTAAATAAAGCCGACGGACGTCAAGGATCGCCTCCCGACGTCCGCCGGTGACTTTCGGCGGATCGGCGGATATTGACCTTTTCCCGCCGTGAGGCTATTCCCTCGCGACCGCCCATGCCGCTTTCCGCCTACGCAACCCCGTCCCCGGCTCTCCAGAAGGAGGTTTCACGCCGCCGCTCCTTCGCCATCATCTCCCACCCGGATGCCGGTAAAACCACCCTCACGGAAAAATTCCTGCTCTACGGCGGTGCCCTGAATCTCGCCGGTTCCGTCACCGCCCGAAAAAACCAGCGCTCGACCACCTCCGACTGGATGGAGTTGGAAAAACAACGCGGCATCTCGGTCTCCTCCACCGTCCTCCAGTTCGAATACAAGGACTGCGTCGTCAACATCCTCGACACCCCCGGCCACAAGGACTTCTCCGAGGATACTTACCGCGTCCTCACCGCCGTCGATGCCGCCGTCATGGTCGTCGATGCAGGCAAAGGTATTGAAGCACAGACACGGAAACTCTTCGAGGTCTGCCGCCGCCGCGGAGTCCCGATCTTCACATTCATGAACAAGCTCGACCGCCCCGCGCGGCCGACCCTCGACCTCCTCGACGAACTGGAATCCGTCCTCGGCATCGCCGCCTTCCCCGTCAACTGGCCGCTCGGCGACGGCCCCCGATTCAAAGGGGTCTACGACCGAGAAAACAAAAAAGTCCACCTCTTCGAGCGCACCGTCCACGGCTCCTTCCGTGCACCGGTCAGCGTCTCCGGCATCGAAGACCAGTCCGTCAAAGACACCGTCGATGAAATCACCTACGCCGAAGTCTGCGACGAGCTCGAACTCCTCGAAGGCGCCGGCGCTGATTTCGATGTCGATGCCGTCCTCGCCGGGAAACTCACCCCGGTCTTCTTCGGCTCCGCCGCAAACAACTTCGGCGTCCAACTCCTGCTCGACCGCTTCCTTGAGCTTTCCCCACCCCCGATCCCTAGGAAAAGCGACGACCACACGGTCAACCCTGCCTCAAAGCAATTTTCCGCCTTCGTTTTTAAAATCCAGGCAAACATGAACCCCAAGCACCGGGATCGCATCGCCTTCATCCGCATCGTCTCCGGCCAGTTCGAGCGGGACATGAATGTCTTCAACACCCGCACCGGGGAAAACATCCGCCTCGCCAACTCCCAGCGCCTCTTCGCCCGCGACCGCGAAACCGTTGACGACGCCTTCGCCGGAGATGTCGTCGGCCTCGTCGGCAACTACGATCTCCTAATCGGCGACACCTTGGCCACCTGTCCGGAAGTGAAATTCGACGAGATCCCCCGCTTCCCGCCCGAATGCTTCTCCTACCTCACCAACAAGAGCACCGCGAAATACAAGCGTTTCCAGTCCGGCCTCGACCAACTCCTGAAAGAAGGCGTCGCCTCTGAATTCCAACTCCTCGACAGCGCCGGACCATCCTCCAGTGTCCTCCTCGGAGCGGTTGGCCCGCTCCAGTTTGAGGTTCTTCAACATCGCCTCGAAGGCGAGTATGCCGCCGAAACCCGCGTCGAACCCGCCGATTGGTCAATCGCCCGCTGGCTAAAACCAAAGGAAGGCGATCCGCTCGCCCCCGAAATCCGCCCCGCACTCTCCATGGGCACCGCACTCGCCCGCGATTCCAACGGCTGGCTCACCGCCCTCTTCCCCCACGACTGGGCCATGAAAACCTTCATCGAGAAAAACGATGACTGGGAAATCTCCGAACAGCCTTTCCCACCAATGTAACGGCAACGTAGTGGCGATCTTCGGTCGCCACTCGTACCCACAAGTTCCCCCTCGCATTGGGAGGACCGTAAGCAGGCGATCGCCCATCCGGGATCTGAAGCCGACGACTAGTTCTCATCATTGAGATTTAAGATTTGAATTTTCAAACCTCCACCCGATATCTCATCACCGCCTTGTCAACCTCTTGGCTCCAGGCATCGATCCCGCCCGTCAGCCCGAAGGCGTTCTCCACCCCGTGCCCACGGAACCACGCGACCTGATCCAGCACGTATTTCCCCGTGTGATCATATAGCACCACCAGCCCGCCGGGTTTCTCTTTGAAAATCCGTTCCTGCACCTCCTGGTTGAAAAACTCCGCTCCGGCGATCTTCACCGCATCGTGTTCCTCCCGCGTCCGCACATCCACCCATAGGACGTCCTCCCCGGCGTCCACACGCCGCTTCACCTCCCCCGGCTCCAATAGCATGGTCAGGTCGTGCTCATGACTTTTCTGCAGATGCGCCAGCACCTCGTCAGCATCGATCTCCGCCCGTTCGCAGAGTTCCCCCAAAGTCTCCCCGTCATCAAAAGCACAGCTCTGGCACCCGCCCAGATGATACTTCGCGAACAACGCCCGTCGCGCCCCCGGCATCCTCTCCATCAGCTCTCCCATTTTTACATCCACATCCATCATCTTCATCCTTAGGGTTTCGAGTTTAAAATTTAAAGTTTAGCGCTTCTCGATTGCGACAATGGTCACATCATCCATCTGCGGCCCCTCGCCGGCGAACGCCTCCACCTCCTCCTGCACCTTTTTCACGATGGCTTCCGCACCCAGGGAAGCCTCTCCCCGGAACGCCGAGGCCAGGCGATCCAGCCCGAACTCCTCATCGTTCGCATTGATCGCCTCCTTCACCCCATCGGTGAAAAGAAGCACGCAATCGCCGGATTCCAGCGTGATTCGCGCGTCCTGCGTGACGCGCTCAAAAACACTCCCCCCATCGATTCCCAGCGCCAGCCCCTTGGGTTTCGATATCTCGACGCTGCCGTCCGACTTCCGGAAAATGAGCGCCGGGTCGTGCCCGGCACGTGCGAATGTCATCGAGCCATCGCCCGGATCGAGCACCCCGTAGATCATGCTGATGAACATGTCTTCGCGGATGTCAGGAAATAGATAGCGGTTCACCGCCGCCAGCGCCACCGAGGGCGATGAGTCAGCCAGGGATACCGCGCGCAGCAGGCTCCGGCACATCGCCATCAACAATCCCGCCGAAACCCCTTTCCCCGAAACGTCGGCAATCACAACCCCCAGTTTCCCGTCGGGCAATTCGATGTAGTCGTAATAGTCCCCGCTGATGATGCGGGCGGGCAGATTCGTCCCGTTCACCCGGAATCCCGACACCATAGGATCATCCTGGGGCAGCAGCACCCGCTGCACCTCGCGCGCGTTTTTCAGCTCGCCCTCAATCTCTTTTTTTTCATTCGCATCCCGGTGCGCACGCGCATTGCCGATCGCAAATGAGGATTGCTCCGACACCGACCGGAACACCGCGAAATCGTTTTGCGAAAACCCCCCGTCCTCCTGCCGCTTCGAAACCGCAAGAACCCCGATATCTCTGCCCGCATACCTGAGCGGCGAGACCATCACCGTGACACCCACACCGAAATCCGGACCGCCTGCTGTGGTTCGGTGTTGCCTGAGATCCTCGACATGCTCCGCCTCCGACATAGTGAAACCATGGCCGATGATCCCCTCTTTCACCCCCACCCTCGCCAGCCGCAGATGACTCTCCAGTGCGCGAGGATCGGATTCCGCCCTTTTTAAAATTTCATCCGGCACCGCCACCAACGGAGGGCAGCCTTCCGATACATACGCTGGCTTCAGGAATCCTGGATCTTTCGCTTCATAATAGATTACCCCGCCCTTCGCACCGACAACTCCGAGCACCCCTTCCACGATCATTCGGGAAAGCGCCCCGTCAGTCGGCTCCGTGCCGATCGCCAGCCCGAGGTCGTGAAGAAAAGTGAACATCCGCTGCTCCTCGCCCTCCATCTCGCGAAATCTCTTGCGGATACGCTTCGCCCTGCGCCGCTGGTTTCTCAGCGCCACCACCAGCCCCGCACCCAACACCAGCGAAACGCCGATGGCCCATAGAGTGGAGTCGTCGATCATATGGGTTCAGCGGGACTTCTTCGTCTTCTCGGCAAGCTGACTCTCCAGCGCCCCGACAACCCCGGAAAATTTCTCCCTGTTGCCCTCGTTTGCGTCGGAAAGGATCTCATGCGCCTCAAGGACATGCCGTGTGTGGAGTTCAGTCCCCGCTTGCATTCCAGCCACCTTCGTCTTCAGCAGATCCCTTGCCTTTTCCGCGACATCTTTCCAGACGGCCTCGCAGGGATCGATCTCCATCAGGAAATCCAGCCCCAAATCTTCAAGCGAGTCCTTGTTCCTACCCCCCGGATCCGCCACCTGCAGCACCCCGTTGTTCTCGGAAACCCTGCTGGCTAGTCCGGCCAGCGTGCCCATAAACGTCGAATCCATCCCGGTGCAGGCAATCAGATCCACCACCAGGCACAGCTCCCCAAGCTTGATCCTGGATTCGCCGAATTCCTTGACTGCGGGACTGTTCAGAAATGAACCCTTGCCCTCGCAGCGAATCCAACTGAAACCTTCAAACTTCCCTACTCTGATTGGACAAATGTTAGCCACGAAACATGTGCCGTTGTTCGACGGCGAGACATGACGGAATCTAGCCTCGCACCGCTTACCGGTCAACCTCCAACGACAGGAAGAAGCAGCACATCCCCGGCCTTCCATCTTTTCCACGCAAGGCTAAGGTCGGGGACATTCGCCCCGTATCCAAGATCACCATGAAATCCCGCTACCTCATCCTCGTTCCGCTCATCCTCCTCGGGCTTTTCCTCATCCCGCTCATCCTCCTGCGCAATGAGTCCGCGAAAAAGTCAGCACCTGAAAAGCCGACCCCTGTTGTAGTCGCCCCCGACCTCACAAGCCCGGATACCTCCGTCAAGCCGGAAGATAGCCAGCCCACTCCGCCCGCTCAGCCGCCACCAATCGCCCTTCCCGGCTACACCACCGCCCCCGCCTCCCGCGACGGCATCGGGAAAATCTTCATGGGCAGGGAAATCTCTCACGTCATGGGCCACCCCGGCATCGGCTGGCTGGAGCGCACTGAGCGCGAAAAGGAAGAAGCCCCCTCCAAAGCCATCGCCATGCTCGGTCTCGCCCCGGACACCATCATCGCCGATATCGGCGCTGGCTCCGGCTACTACAGCTTCCGCATCGCCCCCCTCGTTCCGAAAGGCCAAGTCATCGCCGTCGACATCCAGCAGGAAATGCTCGACCACCTCAAAACCGAATCCACCAAACTCGGCATCACCAACGTCCAACCCCACCTCGGCACCATCGAATCCATCAGCCTCCCCGCCAACACCCTCGACGCCGCCCTCATGGTCGATGCCTACCACGAGTTCTCCCACCCCGCCGAGATGCTCACCTCCCTCCGCAAAGCCCTCAAGCCCGGCGGAAAAATCTACCTCCTCGAATACCGCGGCGAAGACCCGGAAGTCCCCATCAAGCCCCTCCACAAGATGACCGAAGCCCAGGTCATCAAGGAATACGAAGCCCTCGGCTTCACTTTCCTCGAAAACAAGCCCGGCCTCCCCTGGCAGCATCTCCTCATCTTCGAGAAGCCCTAAACTCGAAATCTTAAGCAAGATTAAGTAGCTGCTGCGTCCCGCAGCAGGCCGTGAAAGCGGCGTCCCGCCGTGAGCCATCCAGGAAGCATCCTGCCTCCCTAGTTCTTCCTTGGAGTTTAAGGTTTAAAATTTATGGTCTCGCGCATGCCCGGCCTCATCATTTCCCCACGCGCTCGAATCTTCCACGGCCACGAATGGGTCTACGCCTCCGAGATCAAAAAATCCTTCGGAAACCCACAGCCCGGCGATGTCATCACGCTGAAAGATTTCCGCGACCGCCCGCTCGGCTCCGCGATCTTCAACCCCGCTTCCCAGATCGTCGCTCGCCGCTTCTCGCGCCGCCGCCAAGATCTCGACCTCGACTTCTTCACCCGCCGTATTCAGCAGGCAATCAATCTCCGCAAGGAGCTCGAAGGCATCGATGAAACCCTCTGCCGCCTCGTCTGGTCCGAGTCCGATGGCATCCCCGGCCTCATCGTCGACCGCTATGGCGATCACCTCTGCGTCCAGACGACCACCCTCGCCATGGACATGCGGAAAGACCTCATCCGCGACGCCCTCGTGGAACTTCTCGCTCCGAAATCTATCACCCTCCGCAACGACTCCCCCTCCCGCAAAGCCGAGGACATGGAGCAATCCATCGAACTCATCCACGGCGAAAACCCCGGCTCCTTCCCCGTCGAGTCCAACGGCATCACCTACGAGATCGACCTCATCGACGGCCAGAAGACAGGTCTCTACCTCGACCAGTTACAGGCGCACGCCGAGATCGCGAAAATGTCCAAAGGCCTACGCGTCCTCGACTGCTTCACCAACCAAGGCGGCTTCGCCCTCGCCTGCGCCAAAGCCGGCGCCGCCAAAGTCACCGCCGTAGACATCTCCGGCCCCGCCTGCGCCTCCGCCCGCAAAAACGCCGAACTAAACAACCTGGATATCGATGTTATCGAGGCCAACGTCTTCGATTTCATCAAAGCCGCTGAACCGGAATACGACCTCATCATCCTCGATCCTCCCAGCTTCACAAAAAACAAGAAGACACTCAACGACGCCATGCGCGGCTACAAGGAGATCCACCTCCGCGCATTGAAACTCCTCGAAAAGGACGGCCTCCTTTCCACCTTCTGCTGCTCCCACCACGCCTCTCGCGAGCTCTTCCTCTCCAATCTCGCCGACGCCTCAGTCGACGCCAAGAAATCCCTGCGCCTCGTCGCCGAGCACACCCAGCGCCCCGACCACCCCGTCCTCATCACCCTTCCGGAAACTTCCTACCTCAAAGGCTTCACCTCCCAGGTCATCGCCACGAGGTGAGCGAATCCACAACCGGATCCATGCTGGAACCGGCATACAAGATCGGACATCTTGCGGATGGAATCTGGCAGGAGCGCGTTCATCCGCCCGTATTCCGGGACTCCTCCTCGCGCGAAACAAATCCGCGGATCGAAGCCACCCTCCCGCATGGTGACACCAAGGTTTTCGGTAAGCTGACGGAATGCATGTCGGAGCCCTGCATCGTGCTGTATGTGTTCACACCCCACGTGGCGAAGGAAAACCTGGCAGATACCAGAGCTCACCATTGGCTGGCGAAGAGCTGAAGGACTTCCTCGATCGGTTCGGCAGCTTCTTTTCCTCCGATTCTAGGTTCGATCTTTGGATCCATTCCCCAACGGATCAGGCTACACTGGTGTGGGATCGCCACAATCTGATCTTCGCATATGGCATCACAGCGAAATTTCTCGAATGTTTCAAAAGCCTCAAATTCACCGAAGGCATCCCGGAGGTTCCCTCGCCACATGAACATTATTACCGCAAGGAATTCGATAGTGATGCATCCGAGCTACTGGATCGCTGGGATTGGAGTTACTCCGAATTACGCCCCGATGATGAGCAATAGATCCGTGGGCATCGGTTGATCCACGAACTATCATAGGGAGCTGAAATTCATATTTACTCTCTCCCCACGATACCTCACTCGACAAAAAAATCACTCGCTACCCGTCCGCCCCAGCCCATATTCTTCCAGTAATCGGGGCTCTTCGGACGAGCTCCGAACCACTTCATTCCCGGCCTCTGCCAAAAAAGACTCCAGAAGAGAGAGCCTCATACGACTCGGCGTTGGAGAAAATCGAATCTTGTCGGCTATCTGGTAAGGGGGCTCTCGAATTATCTAACATAGGTCGCACACGTCCCCCCGGAGATCGGACAGCTCAAACGCTCCGGTGAAGCGTCGCTTCCCGTGAGAGCTGGGAATAAAGAATCCCAGCAGTCCAAAGCCTGCGGCGCCACTATCCCGCGTGGATCGCTCGATGTGGTATTTGTAAAACGGCCTTAAAAAAAGTCTACCCCCAATCGATCTCCCCAAACCACTTTAACCGCCCCCTTCCCCAAACCTTCCCTTCCCTAGTATCGCTGCACACGAGAGACAATCGGCACTTATACTTGCCAATCATCTTTCTCTTGATAAGCTTCCCGAAATGTCCCAGCTTACCATCTATCTCGATTCCGAGACCCAACGGAAACTCACGCTCGCGGCAAAGCGAGAGGCGGTTTCTCTTTCCAGTTGGGCGCGGAAGCATTTAGCGAAGGCAGCCGAAGAATCTGAAGCCACAGCTTGGGATCATGTCTCGCTCTTCACGGGAGTCGCCGGGAATGACTTCGATCCACCGTCCCGGGATGGTTCGCACCGCCCTATCCCCAACCTCGAGGACTAACTGCAGTGTATTGCCTCGATACGAACATCTGGTCCTACCTCCTGCGGCGGCCGAACGCCGCGCTGGTGGAAAACCTAAAATCCCACACCGCTTCCGAACTTTGCGTCACCGAACTGATCCGCGCCGAACTCCTCTTCGGGGCGAAACGCAGTAGCAAGGCCAAGGAACTCACAGCCCGGATCGGGGAACTGCTAGCCCCCTTCCAAAGCCTGCCTTTCGATTCCGGGGCAGCCACGCACTACGCAGAAATCCGCTACGACCTAGAAACGAAGGGAACCCCCATCAGCCCCAACGACCTGATCATCGCCGCCACCGCCCGCGCCGCCGGAGCCACTCTCGTCACCGCGAATTTCCGAGAATTCAAACGCGTTCCCGATCTCCGCTGCGAGGATTGGACTGAGTAGAAAGAACTAGCTCCCACCTCGTCCCCGAACACTCCCAGCAGGACGAAGTAGCTTCCGCGTCCCGCGGCAGGCCGTAAAAGAGGCGTCTCGCCTCCAGCACAACCAGAGATCTTCATGCACCGATCCCGCCCCATCTACGCTCTCGCCACCCTCATCATCATCGCGGCAGGACTCGCGTCCCGCTCCGCTGCCGCCTCCCACATCCCCCCGTTTCTCGCCACCTATGCCGGTGACACTCTCTGGGCACTCACTGTCTTTCTAGTTCTGGGTTTCACCTTCCCGAGAGCACCCACCGCAGCCATCGCCGCTGCTGCAATCGCAATATCCTTTTCCGTAGAGTTCAGCCAACTCTACCAGGCACCGTGGATCAACCAACTCCGGCAGAGCTTGCCCGGAAAACTCCTGCTCGGAGCCGGTTTCCTGAAGTCAGACCTCCTCTGTTACGTCACCGGGATTACCCTCGGATCCCTCGCATAAATCCTGATGCGCCCAGCAACAACACGGGCAACTGGCAAGACTCCCTGAATCCACCCGAATCCTCCCAACTCATCGCCACGAACGTAGCTGCCGCGTCTCGCAGCAGGCCGTGCAAGCCCCGTCTCGGGGCGAGGCTTTCCACTCCCACCCTACCTCACCGCAAACACCGAGACCGGCGCATCCTGGATCAGGCGCTCCGCATTCGTCCCGATGAAATGGCTCGCGATGGGCGAGTGTCCGTGGGTTCCCATCACCACCAGATCCGCAGCGATGGAACGCACATGCCCGGTGATCTCGACCGCAGGCAACTGGGACTCCAGCACCACAGCCTCGTGCCGCACACCTTCAAGGGCGGCCTTATTCCTACCCAGGCAGCGATCCATCATCCCCCTTACCTCCGCTTTGCAGTCATCCTCGTAAGTCGTCGGTGAATCCGCCGCGTGCTCCAGCACCTTGCCCCAGCTGTCGCGCCCCGGCGGATACATCACGTTGACGATCTCCAAATGCGCGCCGCAGTGCTGCGCCAGTGAAGCGGCTCTCTCGATCGCCCGATCCGCCGTCTTCGAAAAATCCGTGCACACCACGATCTTTCCGAAATCCCCTCCCTGCCAGTCGCGCAGCACCAGCACATCGCACGGCACCATCCTCAGGCATCGCGCCGCGATGGAACCCAACCGCTTCTTGGTTAGGTCATTTGCGGAAATAACAAGAAAAGAGACGTCCAGGTCGGCCGCAATGCGGCGCAACTCCTCCGCCGGCTTGCCGATCTTCACGAGAAACTGAACCGGCACACTGCACTCCTTTCCCGCCAGCAGCGCCGCGAACCGTTCCTCCGCCTGCTCCTTGATCACCTCAAATCCGGGATTACCGAGACCGCTTGCCTCCCGGTGTTCCCGCAGCCCCTTGTCGAGGACATGCACCGCAACCACCTTCGCACCCAAAGGCTCCGCTGCATGAATCGCATGCCTCAGCACGATGGCTGAGGAGTCCGAGAAATCGATTCCGGCGAGGATAGTGGGGCTGTTGTTCATATCATTCATGGGATCATGTTGGACTTGGGCTGTCAGTTAGCCAAATACCAATCTCCAGATTCTGCATTTTTAAAACAGATCGGAGTCCATGCCAGGCACCCAGTATACCGAGCACCCCAATGCAAGATTGGACAGCCCCGCAATATCACGCTAATACCAGCGCCCTACTCTTCTTCCCTCTTGATCCGCCGCGGCGGATTGAGTTTTAAAATTTGAATTTTTCCCGTGGACTACTCCCAGCTCATCGCCAAACGCCAAGAACGCTTCCGTGAACTGGAGGAAGCGGTCGGAGACCCCGAACTTTTTTCCGACCCGAAGCGGGCAACGGAGATCCTGCGCGAGCACCGCAAGCTGCAGCAGACACTGGAGCTTTGGGACACCCTGCAGTCCACCGAGACGCAGCTCAGCGAAAACCAGGAACTCGCCCGCTCCGACGATCCAGAGATGGCCGAGATGGCTGCCATGGAAATCCCGGAGCTTGAGAAGTCCCTGAAAAAGCTCCGCGAGGACATACAATACGCCCTCCTCCCCGCCGATCCAAACGAGGACCGCGACGCGCTTGTCGAGATCCGCGCCGGTGCCGGAGGCGACGAGGCCTCGCTCTTCGCCGGAGAGGTCATGCGCCTCTACCAGCGCTACGCCGATACGAAGGGCTGGAAGACCGAACACCTAGAGAGCTCGCCCTCGGAGGTCGGCGGCTTCAAGGAAGTGATCCTGAAAGTCACCGGTGACGAGGTTTTCCGCCACCTAAAATACGAATCCGGTGTCCACCGCGTGCAACGTGTCCCGGCCACCGAGACACAGGGGCGCATCCACACCTCCACGATCACCGTTGCCGTCCTCCCAGAGGCGGAAGAGATCGATGTGGACATGAAAATGACAGACCTCCGCATCGAGGTCTGCCGCGCAGGCGGCGCAGGCGGCCAGCACGTCAATACCACCGATTCCGCCGTCCAGATCTTCCATTTACCGACGGGTCTCTACGTCCGCTGCGAGCACGGCCGCTCCCAGACGAAGAACAAGGAGATGGCCCTCCAGATCATGCGCTCACGGCTCTACGAAAAAAAAATGCAGGAGCAGCAGGCGGAGTATTCCGAGAACCGCCGCTCGCTCATCGGCTCAGGCGACCGCTCGGAAAAAATCCGCACCTACAACTTCCCGCAGAGCCGCTGCACTGACCACCGCATCGGCTTCACCTCCCACAACCTCGACGGCATCATGTCCGGCGAACTCGGCGAGGTCACCGCCGAGCTCATGAAACACGAAATGGCCGACCGCCTCGCCGAGGCGGGGATGTGACCTAGCGGCGATCTTCGGTCGCCGATTCCATCGGTATCAATAAAGCCCATCCACGAATGACCCGTCAGACAGACGCCGAAAACAAACGCAAATTATGGGGAAAGATGATCTGGATTTCCGCAGCCTCTCTGGTTCTGTCAATCTGTGCCGGAGTCGCCGTGCCCGCCCTCGCGATGATCAATGCGTTCAGCACCTTGAGTGCGACCGGAGCTGCCGATCCCGCCGAACTCGCTGGTGCGATTTCCACATCGATCATCATGAGCATGCTCGCGATTCCCTTCGCCCTCGCTGCTCTCGTCCTCTTCATCGTCGCAATCATGCGCCACCGGAAGTTTTCCAATCCCATCCAATCCGACTGAAAGCACGGCTCTCCAAAGGCCTAGGGAGCGCGGCTTTTCAATCCGCTTTCTGACGTCCCGCAAAGTTCACCCACTCCGCATAACCAACCCCCAGCGGCTTGCAAAGCCGCGCTTCATACCACCACCACCCGTTTGACCATTCCTACCATAAAGAAGAAACCAAACGTCAGCAGATCGTTGAGTCCGTGGATATCTATCCCACCCTGTGCGATCTCGCCGGCCTCCCCCAGCCCGATGGACTGGCGGGTGAAAGCTTTGCGAAGCATTTCGGAAACGCAAACCTCGAAGCCAAGACACACGCGTTCAGCCAGTTTTTGCGACATGGCATTTGGGGTCGCCGGACGAAAAAGAAGCGATGGGCTACACGGTTCGCACAAGCGACTGGCGTTACGTGGAATGGTTCCACAGCGACAAGACAGAGATCATTACCAAGGAGCTATATGACTTCCCAAGCCTGTAACCACCGCGGACTGAAAGCCCACGCCCCACCCAACACATCCCCATGACTCCCACTGAACAAGACGTGATCAAAGCCTGCGGCGAAGCCGGCATCCGAGCCATGGTCGCAGCCTTCTATCGCCGCGTCCGCAACGACGACCTCATCGGCCCGATGTATCCCGATGACGACTGGGAAGGCTCGCAAGAACGCCTCTCCGATTTCATGCTCTTCCGCCTCGGAGCATCCAACGCCTATATGGAAAAACGTGGTCACCCACGCCTGCGGATGCGCCACGCACCGTTCCAGATCGGTATCGCCGAGCGTGATCGTTGGCTCAAGCTGATGGGCGAGGCCATGGATGAAACTAAAGTCCCTGCATACGCCCGCTCATTTCTCGATTCCTTTTTTAAACAAATTGCCGATTTCATGCGTAACCAGCCGGAATCATGAGCCCTAGGAAATATCTCAAAAACTTCCATAACCCCAGCCTTTGCGCCTTTGCGCCTTCGCGTCTTTGCGGTAGAAATCCCCCAACCTTCCATGCCAGAAAACTTCTACCAACAGACCACCGAAGCGCCGGAGACGCCCTTCGATGTCTCGCTGCGCCCCCCGGCCTTCTCCGAATTCATAGGCCAGGAAAAGGTTAAGGATCGCGTCCTCCTCATGCTTGAGGCCGCAAAACGCCGCGGCGACGTTCTGGATCACGTCCTCCTCTCCGGCCCCCCGGGTCTGGGCAAAACCACCTTGGCAAACCTCATCGCCAAGGCCGCCGGCACCCAGATGCACACCACCTCGGGTCCGCAGATTGAGAAAGCCGGAGACCTCGCCGGAATCCTCACGAACATCCAGAAAGGCGACATCCTTTTCATCGACGAAATCCACCGTCTGCACCCGGCCATCGAGGAATACCTCTACCCCGCGATGGAGGACTACCGGCTCGACATCATCATCGATTCCGGCCCCTCCGCACGCTCAATCCAGATCAATCTCCCGCGCTTCACGCTCGTCGGAGCCACCACCCGCTCCGGGATGCTGACCGCGCCGCTGCGCTCCCGTTTCGGGCTCATCAACCGCCTCGACTACTACAACCACGAGCAACTCGCCGACATCATTGAGCGCTCAGCCGGCCTCCTCGAAGTAGAAATTCACCGAGACGGAGCCCTCGAGGTCGCCGCTCGCTCGCGCGGCACTCCCCGCGTCGCAAACGCCCTCCTCCGCTGGAGCCGCGACTTCGCTCAGGTGCGCGGATCCGGTGTCATCGACCAAGAAAACGCCGCCGCCGCCCTCGCCATGATCGAGATCGATTCCGACGGCCTCGACGAAATGGACAAGCGCCTGCTCGAAGTGATGATCTACAAGTTCGGTGGGGGTCCCGTCGGCCTGAGTTCTCTTGCGGTCGCCGTCGGTGAGGACGCTTCAACGCTGGAGGAAGTCCACGAGCCGTTCCTTATCATGCAGGGCTTCATCCAGCGCACTCCGCGCGGAAGAACCGCCATGCCCGCCGCCTACACGAAGATCGGCGCGCCACTGCCGCCGAAACCGGACGACCCACAGACGAAACTTTTCTGAGTCAAGAAACCAGACCATGAAACTCACATCCACACTCGGCATAGCAGCACTGGGACTTTCCCTACTGGCCAGTGCCTCAGCGAAACCACTTAAAGTCTTCATACTCGCTGGACAATCCAACATGGAGGGCTTCGCCCGGGTTGAGACCTTCGACTACATCGGCGACGATCCCGCCACCGCCCCGCTCCTAAAAAAAATGCGCAACAAGGACGGCACGCCCCGCATCACGGACGGTGCCTGGATCACCTATTTCACCGGCAGAGGGGAAAACAACGGCGAGGGCTTCGGAAAACTGACCACCGGCTACGGCTCCCGTGGCAACCCTACCGAGGACGGCGGAAAGATCGGCCCGGAATTCACATTCGGGATCACGATGGACGGGGCGTTCGAGGAACCCGTGCTCATCATCAAGACGGCGTGGGGTGGCAAGTCGCTTTACTACGACTACCGCCCGCCGAGTGCAGGAGTCTATCCGCGCAGCGAAAAGGACATCGAGAAGGACAAGAACCCCGAAAGCAATTCCGGCCACTACTACCGGCTGATGACATCCCATGTAAAAAGCGTGCTCGGCGACATCAAGCGCGTAGTCCCGGATTACGATGCAAAGGATGGCTATGAGATCGCCGGTTTCGTCTGGTTCCAAGGCTTCAACGATATGATAAACCGCGACGTCTATCCGACGCTCCCAGCGGACAGCAAACAGAACCGTTTCGCCAAATACAGCGGGTGGATGGCCGATTTCATCCGCGATGTCCGCAAGGATTTCGACGCTCCCAAAATGCCCTTCGTCATCGGGGTGATGGGCGTTGGCGGAAAAGATCCGGGCGGCGATAATCAGCAATTCCGCGAGGCGATGGCCGCTCTGGCCTCGCTTCCGGAATTCAAGGGCAACGTCACCGCCGTTCCGACAAGCCCGTTCTGGGACGAGCAACTCGGTGAGATCGAGAAGAAACGCGGGAAGGTGAAACAGATGGCGCATCTCCTGAGAACGAAAAACAAGAATAGCCCGAACAAGGACGGCTCGATGTCAGCAGACGACCAAAAGGCTTACCTGGCGAAATTCGAGACCGAACTGATCACGCCCGAGGAAAGCGCCATCCGCAAGCGCGGTGCCTCCAATGCGGGTTACCACTATCTGGGATGTGCGAAAACCTTCGCTGTGATGGGCAAGGCCTTCGCCGATGCCGTGCTTGAAATGCGGAAATAGTCGGCGAATTTCCCCTTCCCTTCCATATGCCCAACGCTATCCTCCCATAAGGATGCAACAAGTCGTCACATTGGCCGTCGCCCGCTGCAGGGAGCTAGGCCTGCGCCGCACGAAAGCGCTTGAGGAACTGCTGGCAACGCTTGTCGAGGCAGAGCGCCCGATGACACTCGCCGAGCTTTCAGCCTCACCGCGCCTCACCGAGCTGTGTGACAAGGCGACTGTCTACCGCCTCCTGCAAAGACTCACTGAGCACGGAATCCTCCGTCGCCTTGGCCTCCACGAGCGCGCTGCCTATTTCACCCTACTCCAGCCAGGCAAACACAGCGACTACCTCATTTGCACCGGCTGCGGGAAAATCGAGGCCATCAAAGCCCCCTGCCCCGTCCACGAACTCGAGGACGAGATCCGTGAAAAAACCCGCTACCGCGGCCTGTATCATGAACTTGAGTTTTTCGGTATCTGTCCAAGATGCGCCTGAAACTCAACTTCCAACTTCCTGTCCCGCCCCAAGCTTGCCAGCATCCCGGCGAGCATTTTTAACAAACGCAAAACTATCCACCTTCTGACCCTCTTTTATTGAGGGTTGAATTTTGAAATTTGAAACTTATGAAACCAATCCTACTCCTCGCCGCATTCGCGACCATCGCCACCGCACACGAATACAATCACAAGAAAGACTGGCTCAACGCCCCCAAGGGTCTCGAGCACGTCGGTGACTCACACGGCGAAATCGATGTCGATTCCAAAGGCCTGTTCTACGTTTCCATCGTCGGTGGTGACAAAAGTGGTATCCAGATTTACTCCCCTAAAGGCGAATACCTCCGCAACCTCCCCAACGCCCGCAACAACCACCACGGTTTCACCATCGTGCAGGAAGATGGCAAGGACATCCTCTACGCAGCCTGCCTCGGCGACCCAAAAACCGCATTCCTCAAACTCGGCACGGACGGCGAAGTCCTTCTCGAAATCCCACTCTCGGCATTTCCTGAAGAAATCGGAACCAAGTTCGCACTTACCCATGCGGATCGCGCTCCGAACGGCGACATCTGGATCATCGACGGATATCGCTCCGACCGGATTTTCATCTTCGACAAGGACGGGAAATTCAAAAGCACCGTCGCAGGCAAAGGCGAACCTTGGAAATTCAAGACCGCCCACAAATTCGCCTTCGACACCCGTTATGAGCCCGCTCGCGTTCTGGTTTGCGACCGCTCCAACGACCGCCTCGTTCACCTCGATCTGGAAGGCAATTTCCTCAGCGTATTCGCCACCGGCGTCGCCCGTCCTTGCACCGTCGATTTCCATGGTGACCTCGCTGCCGTCGCCCAACTAGCCAGCGGCATCACCATTCTCGACAAAGAAGGAAAAGTCGTCAAACGCCTCGGTGCAAACGACAACCCCAAGGAGTTCAACACCAATAAAGTCGCCCCCGAAAACTGGCGTGAAGGAGTCACGACCTCTCCACACGGTGCCACTTTCGATAAGGACGGCAATGTCGTCACCACCGAGTGGAACAAGTGGGGTCGCATCCTGCGCTGGGATGTTGCGGCCGAATAAGCCCTGCAACCGGTTTCCGGAAAACCACCGCCATGAAGCCGATCCTCCTTCCCCTTCTCGCCGCCGCCGGAGTTACCACGGCGGTGATCTCGACCAAGCCAGCCCCCCTCACAGCAAAATGGGAGAAGCACCAACTCTCCCGCTATTTCTGGGCGGAGGGCGCCTGCGTCGCGGATATAAATGCCGATGGCAAAATGGATATCCTCTCCGGTCCGTATTGGTTCGAGGGACCGGATTTCAAAACCACCCACACGATCTATCCGGCCTCCAAAAACTTCGATATCGGGGAAGAAAAAATTCCCGGCTTCGAGGGTGAACTCAGCAAGAAGAACGCATACTCGGACAACTTCCTCTCCTACTCCGGCGACTTCAATGCCGATGGTCGGCCCGACTACCTGGTCATCGGCTTTCCTGGAAAGGAAACCTTCTGGTATGAGAACCCCGGCACAGCAGAAAGCTCGTGGTCTCGTCACACCGCCATCGCCGTCACTGACAACGAATCCCCCATGCTCGCGGATATCGATGGTGACAAGCGCCTGAACCTCCTCTGCATGAGCAACGGCACCGTCGGCTACGCCACCTCCGATCCAGCCAACCCCGATGCCGCATGGAAATGGAACGCCATTTCCCCGGAGAACAAAAAGGACTACCAGCGCTTCACCCACGGCATCGGCCACGGCGATATCAACGGCGACGGCCTCACCGACATCCTCGAAGCCAAGGGCTGGTGGGAACAACCCGCCGATTGGGACGGGAAATCCCCATGGAAACGCCACGATATGGACTTCGGTAAAGGCGGGGCACAGATGTATGGCTACGATGTCAACGCCGACGGCCGCACCGACGTCATCACCTCACTCGAAGCCCACGGCTTCGGCCTCTGCTGGTTTGAGCAAAAGGAAGACGGATCATGGGCGCGACACCTGCTCACCGATACCAAGAATGAAAAAGGCTCCACCGGCGTCGCCTTCTCCCAGCCACACGGCATCGATATCGCCGACATCAATAGCGACGGCACCATCGACATCGTCACCGGCAAACGCTTCTGGGCACACGGCCCCAAGGGCGACCCGGAGCCGAACGAACCCGCCGTCCTCTATGCATTTCTCCTGAACCGCAAGGACGGCAAAGCCTCCTACACCGCCGAGATCATCGATGATGACAGCGGTATCGGCTGCCAGGTCATGGCCGCCGACGTGAACGGTGACAAAAAGACCGACATCGTCGTAGGCAACAAGAAGGGCTGCTTCGTCCACCTGCAGAAATAGCCCACGCCGACTATCTCGTGCAGCATAGACCAGAATAGGAACGCGTGACTCCTGTCGCGCCGGTCACTTATGGAGCGGTGTCTTGCGCGACTGGAGTCACGCGATTCACGCAAGGGAGTTGTAAGGACATCGGTGTTGCCCGGATACCAGACCTATGAATAGCTATTGCCGATGAAGCTCAAAACCGGTTTTCTTAAAATTGGAATAGCAGCCCTGCTGCTGGCGATCTCTTAGGAAGCGAAACCGGAAAGCCCCAAGCCGGATCTGCTCCATATCGACAACCAAGTAGTGAAGATAGCAATCGATCGCTCCATGGCCGCGGCGGTTACCTGGCTTTCATGGAAAAACCATCCTGAAAACAGCATCAACATTCACGACCCGGTTCGACTGCTGCAGCAATCCTATTACGCCGGCAAGAGACTCTAAGCCGAGATGGTTCCGAAGCTGTGGGACATGCCCGACGAGGAAGCCGAAGCAGTCATGGTGCAGATCACGGAAATTGTGGCGGACATGCCGAATGTCATCGAGGTTAGCAACCACCTGATCTGCAAACGGAGCAAAAACGACAGCTGGGGCAAAGCCGTTCCCCGGCATCAGGAACTCCCGCCTGCTACTTCACCAGCAAGTTCCGCAACGTCGAAATGTACCTCGGCGATGGTACGTGGGAGAAAGTGAAACAAGCACCCGGACCGCCATGGGGCCGTGCCCATCCAAAACTCAATATCATGGCCTGTTTTGCAGACAACGGACAGGGCATCACGGTATTCAGCCCCACGGCAAACAACCACTGGAACTTCGGTCCGCATGGGAAATACAACCCCAACGCAAAACCAACGGACTCTCCATGCATGCATCTCGCTCCGATCGGCACCGTCAAACTCGGTCCCCAATCGACCTTGGAATACCGCTATTGGATGATCATGGGCAACAAGGCCGAGATCGAGCCACGGCTCGATGCCCTGCTTGCAAAGCACAAGGACGAGAAAATCAAGCTGACTGAGCCTGAGTAGGTTTACGCGGTGCCACCGCGACTTACTTCTACACTTGTTAGGCGTATCCAAGTTCATTTCTTTGCGTTGACGTCTCTGATAATCACAAGCCAGGTAACAAAATTGTGGGTGCTTTCCCAACGCCTTGTGACTTCCCCTTCGGACGCCTACTTTTTGAATGTTGCGGAGGAATTGCGCCGCAGGCTCTGGACTGCTGGGATTCTTATTCCCAGCTCTCACGGGAAGCGTCGATGATCGTGGCTGCGGGGTATTCCCGCGCAATCAACATCCACCCTGAAGGCTGCGGATATGAACCGCAGCAGTCCAGAGCCTCCGACGGTCGCGTAGCTGTACTTTACGGGGGGCTGGAATCCCCCCGAACGGCCTGGCGCAGGATGCGCCAGCTACGGAGCAAAGGGATTAAAGATCTTTACTCCCGTGTTCTGGAAATCAGGGACATTCCGCGTGACCATGGTCAGGTTGTGGCGATGCGCGGTGGCGGCGAGTTGACTATCGAGTGAAGGGACGCTGATGCCCTTTTTGTCCCATGCGGCCACCAGTTGCCCCCAGATGTGGGCGGTGCTCGTGTTAAAGCTAAGAATGCGACCTTCCATCCGCTTGCAGAGGCCGGTGAACCAGCTTTGTAACGCCGTTTTCCGCTTTCCGGCGGGAAGCTTCTCAATGCCACGGCGGAGCTCGCCGATGGTGATGGTGCTCAGGTAGAGATCCGGTTCGTGGTCGCGTAGCCACGCGACGACTTGGGCATCCGGTTTGGTCTTGGCCAGTTCGCTGAAGACATTCGTATCCACGAGGTAGCTCACAGAGAAAGCGGCTTGGTAAAATCTTTTGCCCGCGGAGGAATCTCGAACGGGTAAGGACAGGCAAGAAGATGATCCACCAAGCCATGGTTGGGCGGACGATTGATACGGCGAAGGGTGATGCTGTCCTCATCCTCGATGATGACCTCAAAATCCTGCCCCGGCTCGAGGTGCAGTTGCTCGCGCACGGCGCTGGGCAGGACGATCTGGCCTTTTTGTGAAAGAACGGTGGTCATCGTAGGAAAATCTTACTCTTAGTCCATCAAAGATGCAATTCGTTTTTACACAGGACAATCGTGGCTGGGGACTCTGACCTCAGACCGTTTAAAGAGCCGTCATGGCTCCTCGCAGTGGTTGACTGGGAGCTGGAATCCCCCCGAACGGCCTGGCGCAGGATGCGCCAGCTACGTTTCACTTCGCGCTTGTCGTGAAATCCCCGCCCAATGCCAGATGCAGATCAAAGCGGTTCTGGAGGCGCTGGTTGCGGAGGCGGATGATAGCAGAGCGGGCGTTGTTGGCGCGGCGTTGGGCCTCGAGGACGGAGAGGATGTTCGGGTTTACTCCCTCGGCATAATCCCTGTTGGCCTGCTTCTCGGCCTGTTCCGCCTGCCTGACTTCGTCGTTCAGGAACTTCTCCTGCAAGGCCAGCGAGCGGTCTGCGGAGATCGTTGCCTCGACCTCGCGGAACGCCTCGAGAGCGAGCTGCGCGTATTCATTGACGAAGCGGTCGTTGCGGGCAAGCGCGCCGCGTGCCTGCGCCTTGAGCGCACCACCGTCAAACACCACCTGATCGACCCTTGCGGAGATCGAAGAAACGAGGAAATCGAGACTGGTCAGATCGGAAAGGCGTGCACCCGCCGCGCCGCTGGAGCCGGTGAGGGAAAAGTCAGGTAGTAACCTTTTGCGGGCCGCATCCGCACGTTTCGCCGAGGCGAAAATATCTGCGCGAGCCGCGGCAAGATCCGGCCTGCGCTCGATAAGTCCGGCCGGAATACCGGAAGGGACGGAGCCGGGGAGTGACGGAAGTTCCCTTTTCGCGCGTGACCCTCCGCTCGGATATTTGCCTTGCAGCACCTCCAGCGTGCGCGCCACGTTTTGCCGGGCGAGCCGCCGAACTTCGAGGGTACGCTGGGCGGAAGACACGTTGGTGCGGGCGAACTGGATGTCGAGCGGCCCTTCACCGGTGGCCTTGTAGTTGCGCTCGATGATACGGAGGTTTTTCTCGAACGATTCCAGGGTGAACTGCGCATCGGCGACCTGCTGCCCGGCGGAAATGAGATTCGTGTAAGCCTTTGCGGCATTTGCTGCGAGCGACAAGCGTGCCCCGCGAAAATCCTCGATGGCCGCCCGCTCATCGGCATCGGCAGCGCTGGTGAGGTCGCGGAGGCGTCCCCACAGATCCGGCTCCCAAGATGCGGCAAGATTCAGCCCGTAACTTTCCGTAAGGGAGATGGATGAGCTGTCGGTGAGACTTCCGCGCCCGCCGACGTCCACGGAGGGAAGTTGTCCGGCGCGGGCGATGATAGGCTGTTCCCTGGCCTCGCGGAGACGAGCGGCGGCAGATTTCAGCGAGCGGTTGTGCTTCAGGGCCTCGTTCACGCTGCGCGTCAGTCCGGCATCGGAAAATGACGACAGCCAGCCGGTGGAAATGCGCCCCTCGTTTCCGGAAGAGGCCGCAGCCCAGCTCCCAGGCGTGCGGATCGCGAGCGAGCCAGTGGGCTTTTGCAGACCGCATCCGCCCAACAGCAGTGCAAGCCCCGCAAATCCCAGTCTTCTTGAGAGTTGAATTTTGAAGTTTGGAGTTTCCAGCTTCACAGACGTGCGATGATCGCGTCCCCCATCTCCGTCGTACCAACTTTGCTCTCCCCGGCTTTGCCTGTCGCGATGTCACCGGTGCGGAAACCGTCGGCGATCGTTTTCGCCACAGCCGCCTCGATGGCATCAGCAACATCGGATTTCCCGAGGGAAAAGCGCAGCAGCATCGCTAGCGAAAGCACCTGTGCGATCGGATTCGCGATTCCTTGCCCGGCGATATCCGGAGCCGAGCCGCCGGATGGCTCGTAGAGTCCAAAGTACCGACCGTCATTCTTCTGTTTCCCCAGCGAGGCGGAAGGCAGCATCCCGAGGGAGCCTGAGATCATCGCCATCTCATCGGAAAGAATGTCACCGAAAAGGTTTTCCGTGACCAAAACATCGAAGGAGCCGGGCCTGCGAATGAGCTGCATCGCGGCGTTGTCCACATACATGTGGGAAAGCTCGACCTCGGGGAACTCCTTGGAAATCTCGGTCACCGTCTCGCGCCACAGCACCGAGGAAGCGAGGACGTTGGCCTTGTCCACGGAAAGCAGACGCTTGTCGCGACCCATCGCTGCGGTGAAGGCGACGCGGGCGATCCGCACGATTTCGCTCTTCTTGTAGATCATCGTGTCGAGCGCGACTGGCTCGCCGTTTTCTTCGTGGCGGCCTTTCGGCGAGCCGAAATAGACCCCGCCGGTGAGTTCGCGGACGCAGAGAACATCGAAGCCATCTGCGATGAGTTCCTGTTTCACCGGTGATGCATCCGTCAGTGCGGGAAGGCAGACACCGGGACGGAGGTTCGCGAAAAGGCCAAAATGTTTCCGCAGCGGAAGCAGGGCTCCGCGTTCTGGCTGAATATCCGGCGGGAGGCTCTCCCACTTCGGCCCGCCGACGGAGCCGAACAGGATCGCATCCGCAGCCTCGCTGGCTGCAACGGTCTCCGCAGGCAGCGGGTGTCCGCCGTCATCAATGGCCGCGCCGCCGACGAGATGCTCGGAGCGCTCCAGCTTAAAACCAAATTTCCCCTCAACTGCATCCAGGACGCGCAGCGCCTGAACCATCACTTCCGGGCCAATACCGTCACCAGATAGAATCGTTATTTTCGACATAAAACTAAAATTGAGATCACTCCTCTTCGAACTTCCGGTCGATCAGGTCGCCGATGGCCTCGAGTGCCGCTGTCTCGTCCTCGCCCTCAGCGTTCACCACGATCACGGAGCCGTGTCCGGCCGCGAGCATCATCAGACCCATGATGCTTTTTCCATCCACTTCCTCACCGTCCTTCTCGACCGAAATGTCGGATTTGAAGCGGTTCGCCATTTTCACGAATTGCGCAGCCGGGCGGGCGTGGATGCCCAATTTGTTCTGAATCGTGAAATCTTTTTGTGCCATAGGAATGAGTCTCGCTCCCGGAGGGTAGAAAGGGCGAGGCCAAACCTCCAAGCGAAATTTTCGATCATATTCCCCACAGGGGGCTTCAACCGGAGAAATCCCTGCTCTGCACAGCGTCGGGAACGACCTCCAGCAGCAGCACTTTCCCGCCGTCTTCGACCCCGTCGAACTCGTCCACCCTTGTGACACATAGGTGATCCAGCCCGAAAGCCTTCGCCACCGCACCGAAATCGGCCGGGGTTTCCGCCGCCATCCAAGCTTTCGCGGAATCGCTCATGCCCTGCAAGCGCGGCACATTCCCAAAAATCTTCCCGCCTCCGTTGTTAATCACAACGAGAACCCGCCCCCGACACTCCACCTGCGAGAGCATTTTCAGCCCCGCGATGTCGTACAGCGCCGTGAGATCGCCGAAAATCCCCCACGCGTTCTGCTCCGCGGCACTCGCACCAAGCCAGGAGCTGATCTGGCCATCGATCCCGTTCGCTCCGCGATTTGCGCGCACCGTCCGCACCGGGCGCTCCCACTGCGCATAGCAATTCCACTCGCGAATCGGCAGGCTGTTGCCGAGATAGACACTTTCCCCGATCGAGCCAAAAACCGAAAGCGTCCGGATCCAGCCGGCCTCGCTGTCGGGACACGCCTCAAGCGCCTCCTCGATTCGCTGCCCTCGCCCCTCGACCCCTTCGAGCCGATCCGAGACATCACCAAGCTCCTCCACCTCACCCATCGCGGGCAAAACCCTGGCCAGCGAGCTCCTCAGCACCTCGGCCTCCCTGCCAAGCCCACGCAGGCCGTTGCGGCAAACGGACCAGACCGAGACGTTCGGCATTTCCTCAAGATCCCGCCAAAAACGCCCGCTCGGCACCCCGCCGAGCCGCAGCACTTTCGATGGCGGAGAGTTTTTCAGTTCGCTATCCGCACCGATCACCGCGAGATGTTGCAGCGCCTCGCGCAGCCCGCTCGTCGCTTCCGCCACCACTGGTGCGCCCAATGTCTCGCAGAAATGGAATACCTCCTCCTGTTCATCGGGCTCAAGATCAGCTATCATCACAACCAAACCGTGGAGCGAACCCTCCCGAATCCACTTCGCCAGCCCGCCGACATTCGGCCTGCCGAAATCCACGGAGAAATCCCCGGCATCGAGATCCGCAAAAGTTTCTGCGCCGGGTTCGAAATCCTCGCCGAGCTCCACATTGAGGTGCAGCGGAGCTTTGCCATCCCAGCTACCGGGATCGCAAGCGGCATACTCGGAGAAGATCCCCACCTGCTCCACCGCCTGCGGCGCACCGCTACCGCGAAACGACTCCGGCCTGTCCGCCGTGATGAGAACCAGCGGCCTCGCCTGGTAGAACGCCTCCACCACGGCGGGCAGAAGCTCCGCAACCGCCGTCCCGCTTGTCACCACCACTCCGCAGGGTTTCCCCGTGACCATCGTCCTTCCCAACGCGAAAAACCCCGCCGAACGCTCCTCGAAATGGCTCCAAACCCGAACCTTGCCCGCCGCCTCCATCCTGGAAAGCACCTCAAGCAGCACCGCATTGCGCGCGCCCCCGCAAACCACAAACTCCCCCACCCCGGCTTTCACCGAATTTTCCAGAACCTCCACCGCCGTATCCCAAGAACCCATGCACAAGCTCTACCTGCCAGACGACGATTTGCAATCCGCATCGTCCCTCATTGGAGAGTCTGACACCAGTCTGCCTCGTCACCCCATCGCATCCCGACAAACTTCCACCCTTTCCAATATCATCCCGCACAGCCCCTCGATGAAATCCGTCTCGCAGTGGTTTGAAACCTGCTCAGCCGTAGCCCGCACATGGTTCTCGATCTTATCGATCATCAACTCAACGCTGACATCCACCATCACCGGATCCAGACCGCTTTCATCTGCAAACTTCCGCCAGCTTTTCCGAGCTATCCGGTGAAGCTGGTAATCGCCGCCCACTTTCATCGCCAACTTGTGCTTCCGAGATTTCGGGTTTCCTTCATAGGGCAGGTTGGAGGCGATGTCGTAAAGCGGAGCCAGCCTCAGATAACTTCCCGGCACATGGATCAGTGAGTAGTTTTTCGAATGGGCATCACTACCGTAGATGACCCAATTGATGGCCAATGCCATCACGAAACGAGAGACATCTTCCTCAAAATCAGATGATTCCGCGCGAAGCAGGCGAACGACGTCCGATGCGGAAGGCCCGCCCTCACTCTCATACTTGCTATTGGGTAAATGCCCCAATGCTTGGCAGACATCCTCCTGATGCAGGCGGGCTACCCGCACACCGGCGGCATCCGGCAGCCTATCGTATCGCTCGACATTGAGAACCTTCATATCGCCGATTTTCAGCACCTCGCTTTTCGCAACCGACACCGGAAATCCTCCTGCACCGAAACGCCACTCGTCCTCATAGTGGAGCGAAATCGCATCCCTCTTCCGCTCGTAGTCGATGCGACCGACAAGCTCGTCCCCATGCAGGATATGCAGCGAATCGGTCATGGCCTTTGGCTCCTAGGATCTAGCACATCAAGCCGTAAGCTCTCCAAACGCGAGACATCAACCGCCAATTCCAGGACGCGTAATGTTCTGAGAACCAACCCCAGTTCCACAGACTCTTTCCCTTTCTCCAGATGGCCTACCCAAAGTCGGCTCACGCCGACCTTCTCGGCAAGTTGCCCTTGAGACAAACCTCGTTGCTTGCGCTGGTCGCGCACCAACGCACCGACCGACCTGACCAATTTCATCCTCACGGCAAAAAAGCAGCATGTAAGCGAACATATGCAATATAATTTATGTAATCGATCGCATACAGGAATACGAATGCACTCGTTCGCTTACAATCTGAAGCACGTCAAAACCATCACCCCACAGCCATCGGCTGCACCAGGATCAGCCCCGTAGCAACGACCCCGCAGAACGCCCAGAGCAGTTCCGGACTGGAAGCTTGAGGTCGGCGATCATGCTCCCCCCGGGATGCGGATTGTCTGGTTGCGTGCTCACGGCCTCAATTGCGGAAAAGAAACGCTCAGCACAACGGAAATGCGCACAAACTCGTTACTTCGCCGGTTTCACCTTGATACCAGGGGGAAGGAACGGACTGCGGTCGGGGTTGGTGGAAGGCGCCGAAGGGCGTAGCTCAGGGGTGATGGGGTGCGCCGCGGGCTTTCCGGGCCGGGTCACGACCTTCGCCGTCTTGAGGAGTTTCTGGGTGCGTTCGAGATCGCGGACCGCATCCGCCCCCGCACGGGTTCCAGCCGCTTTTTGCGCCAGCACCGCATGAGCCGTCGATGCGGCTTTCAGAGTCCCGAGCAAGCGGTCGCGGCTCTCGCGAGCGAGGATTTTCCGGGATTCGCCTCGCCATTTTTTCTCGGTGGCCACCGCAGGATTTGTGAGCAGATCCGTGATCTTTTCGCGGGCGGACTTCTCCGCAGTAACTCCGAAAAACTTCACGAAGGGCAAGCTGACGAACTCCTCAAGGGCGAACCAGCTTTCCACCGGATCGGAAATGGCATGCAGTTCGAGGAGCCGTTTCGAGATCCATTTCCCGGCCTCGACCTCCAGTCCCGCCCCCCCGGCGCGCATCCTCAGCCATTGGCGCATGGCTTCGGGCGGAGCTTCGGGAAATTGATGCCCTATACTTGGCCAGGTGTCCAAGGTCACCTCCGCTCCCAGCTTGCGGAAATGCACGAGCGCGCCGAGCGCCTGCGGATAATTCCCGTCGTAGCGCCCGCAGCCGAGGAAAACCGGAAGCTGCTTGGAGAAAGCCCGAGCTTTCGCGCGTTTCTCAAACACACCCGCTCCCAAGATCATTCCTCCAGCGAGGCTGCGATCGCGATCCAGCAGCATGGCGGTGTGCCAACCTCCCTTGCTGAAGCCGCCGACGTAGATCCGCTGTGGATCTACCGCGAGGGATTTTATCAAAGTCTTTTTGAGTGCATTCAGCATTCCGAGTGAATCCGCAATTTCGCCATCCGAGTATTCAAAGCCACTTTTATGGAGGTAGGTCATGCCCACCAAGATGAAACCCTTACCCTCCGTAGCCCGGTGCATGTATGAGGCCGTGGGAGTGCCGCCAGTGCCGTGATAATAAACGATGGCCGGATAGCGCTTGGAGGGATCAAAGTTATCTGGCTTCCAGATCGGAAGACTCGCACCCAACTGCGGCCATGGCAGTTCGATCCACTCTGCGCGAACGAAACCTGCAAAACCTATGAAGGCGAGAATCCAAGACAGCGCTTTCTGCATGTTCGAATCTCACATAGCGGCCAACAACTCGCAAGCAATGACCACTACCGAGCAAGTGCCTGGACGGATTATAACGTCCGGTATTTCATGTCAGGATTGAAATTGGATGAAAGATTCGCGACATTGAACCACTATAGAAACCAACCGTTTTGACTCATCTACATACTTCCCTCACCATCCGAATCCTCCTTTTTAACGTTGGCCTGTCCGCCTGTCTATTTGGTGCAGAAACGGTGGAGCCCGGACACTCCCATCAAGGACACTCCTTCAATGACGGCCCTCGCCAGGCGTCCGAACTCATCAAGGGCACGGGGAAAGTCACAATCCCCATCAAAACCACATGGCAACACGGACAGGCCTATTTCGACCAAGGGCTCGGCCAACTTCACGGTTTCTGGTATTACGAAGCGGAGCGGTCTTTCCGCCAAATCGCCGCGCATGACCCCGAATGTGCGATGGCCTATTGGGGCATGGCGATGGCCAACTGGGAGAATCCGGAGCGTTCGAAAGAGTTTATCGAGAAAGCCAACACCCTGACCGAAAAAGCGGGCAAGCATGCCCAAACATATATTGCAGCCCAGACAAATTATCTCGACGAAAAACCATCGGATGAAAAAGCACGCCGGCAGGAAATGCTGCGCGACTTGGAGAATCTGGTTCACGAATTTCCAGATGACATCGAAGCCAAAGCCTTCCTCGCAGTCCGGATCTGGCAATTTTCATACAAGTCCCCGCAAATCCCCATCAACAGCCATGAGGCAATCGACGCCCTGCTCCAGCAGGTGCTCGCCAAGGAACCGATGCACCCAGTGCATCATTATCGCATCCACCTCTGGGACAACCGGAAGGCGAAGCGCGCCCTAGACTCTGCGGCCAAGCTCGCCTTCACCGCTCCAGGCATCGCCCACATGTGGCACATGCCGGGACACATCTACTCGAAGCTCCATCGCTACGAGGATGCCGCATGGCATCAGCAGGCATCAGCACGCGTCGACCACGCACATATGCTGAAACATCGCCTACTACCCGACCAGATTCACAACTACGCGCACAACAACGAATGGCTGTCCAGAAACTGGATGAATCTCGGCAACCGCAAAGCGGCCTTTGAAATGGCGAAGTCGCTCCTCGCCAATCCGCGTCACCCGAAGCTCAACTCAGTCGAAGGCAAGGCGCATTCGTATCGATACGGGCGGACGCGTCTGATCAACGTCCTCGAGAAGTTCGAATTGTGGGATGATGCGCTCGAGCTCACTGCCAGCGAATGGCTGGAGCCCCTGGAGATACCCGAACACGAAAACCCTCGACTGCGGCTGATCGGTCTCGCCCACTTCGAATTAGGCAACCAGAAGGAGCTTGAGCAGGTATTGGCTGAGGTCGACGCGCTATCCGGTGTGGCGAAGAAAAACCACGAGGAAGCACAAGCGGAAGCCAAAACCAAGGCCGAGAAAGAAAAGAAAAAGCCCGAAGAAATCGAAAAAATTGTCAAGGACGCCGGGAAAAAGCAGGGGCACCAGATTGACCGAATCAAGAAAACCCGCGCCGAACTGGAAGGTTGCCTAGCGGCGCTGAAAGGCGATACAGATGCCGCGCTCAAGGCACTGGAGAAATCCAGTCGCCCAAAGCACGCAGCAGCACTGGAATACATTTCCCTCGGAGATTTGGAGAAAGCCGACTCCCTGAGCAAAGCTGAGGTGAGCGGTGACAAGAGGCAGGCTCTTCCCCTGGCAGCAAGGATCGAAGTCCTTCACCATCTCGAAAAACCGGAAGAAGCCCGCGAGTGCTTCGAGAGGCTGCGTAAGGTTTCCTCGCAGATCGACCTGAGTGCACCTCCATTCGCCCGCCTGTTGCCTATCGCCCGCAGCCTTGATTTTCCTGATGATTGGACCCTGCCTTATGTGCCCCCATCCGACTTTGGTGAGCGCCCTGACGTCAATACCCTCGGCCCCATTCACTGGCAGCCACCTTCGGCACCATCCTTCAGCCTTCTTGATCAGAATAAAGATTCGGTCAGCCTAGAGAGTCACCGAGGCAAACCGCTGGTTCTTATATTCTACCTTGGATACGGATGCCTCCACTGTTCCGAGCAGCTCAATGAAATCGCCGAACGAATTGATGATTTCAAGGCGGCGGGACTCCCGGTTTTGGCGATCAGCACCGATACTCTCGCGGAACTTGCAAAATCTCAATCCAACTACTCAGAGGATGGCGAAGCCTTTCCCTTCCCACTTGTTGCCGATCCCACGAAAGCTTCTTTTAAGGCATTTGGCACACATGACGACTTCGAGGGAGCGGCTCTTCATGGTACCTTTGTTCTCGATCCAAAAGGACGGATTCTTTGGTCGGACATCGCAGCCGATCCGTTCATGGACATCGATTTCCTAATCAAGGAATCGCTTCGCCTCCTGGAGCTTCACGCGGCAGAGTGAATTCCTCTTCCACGACAGCCGGAATCATTCCATGCGAGCACGCTAGCGGAACAACGGTCGTCGTAATCAGGAAAGCCTCTTCCAGTCCTCCGGCTCCAGGCAGCAAGGATCTGCTGCGACCCAGTGGCCGGGTTCGATCTCCTTCAGGGATAGATCCATGCCTATCGTTTCATCATACCGGGGATGGTTGAGGCGATGGCCGAAGGCGCTTCCCTCGGGAGGGTCGATGGGCGATGGGACGTCACCCTCGAGGAGGATTTTTTTCCGTTTTACTTTCGGATCTGCAACCGGCACGGCGGAGAGCAGTGCCTTGGTATAAGCATGTTTTGGATTCCGGTAGATCGTTTCCGAATCCGCGAGTTCGACGATTTTCCCGAGATACATCACCGCCACACGGTCACTGATGTGCTTCACCACGGAGAGGTCATGGGCGATGAAGAGATAGGACAGGCCGAATTCTTTCTGTAAATCCACCAACAGATTCAGAATCTGCGACTGCACGGAAACATCGAGTGCCGAGACCGGCTCGTCGCAAACCAGCCACTTCGGCTTCAGTGCGAGCGCCCGTGCAATGCCGATGCGCTGGCGTTGCCCGCCTGAAAATTCGAAAGAATAGCGCTCCGCAGATGCGGCGGACAGGCCGACGGTGTCGAGCAATTCATCGACCCACTTTTTTCGCTCGGCGCGGCTGCCCATCCCGTGGATACGAAACGGCTCCTCAATGAGGGAACGGACACTCATCCTAGCGTCGAGCGACTCAGCGGGATCCTGGAAAATCATCTGGAAATCCCGACGAAGCGGGCGCAAGGCGCGCTGCCCGATGTGACTCATGTCACGGCCTTCGAAATGGATACTGCCGGAGGTTGGCTTCAAGAGACGGACAAGTGCCTTACCGAGGGTCGATTTCCCGCAGCCCGACTCACCGACGAGGCCTAGTGTCTCCCCGCCAGCGAGCTCCAACGAAACGCCGTCCACCGCTTTTACGGCTCCTGTCTGGCGCAGGAAAAGGCCGCTGCGCACGGGAAAGTGCACGCGGAGATCATCGGCTTTCAGCATCGGTGAATCGCTCATAGGTCGGAACATTCCTTGCAGATTTCCAGCCGGTGACCCGGCTGCACTTCCTTGAACTCAGGCCGCTCGCGGGTGGTGACCGTCTTTTTTCCGAGCCGCTGGCAGAACCGGCAATCGTGCGTGTAATCCGCCAGCGCCGCGACGGTACCGGGAATCGTCGGCAGCACGGATTTCGGAGGCGTATCGAGCGTCGGGATCGAGCGCAGCAGTGCCTTCGTGTAGGCATGGAGAGGGTTTCCAAAAAGCTCCTCAACCGGCGCACTCTCCACCACGCGACCCGCATACATGACCACCACTTCATCGCATGTTTCGGCGATGACTCCGAGATCATGGGTGATGAGCATCACGGACATATCCATCTCGCTCTGCAGCTGGCCGAGCAGATCGAGGATCTGCGCCTGCACGGTTACATCAAGGGCGGTTGTCGGTTCATCGGCGACGATCAGATCCGGACGACAGGCGAGTGCGAGCGCGATGACGACACGCTGACGCATTCCGCCGGAAAGGTGGTGAGGATAATCCATCATTCGCTTCTCGGGAGCTGGGATCCGCAGCAGCGCCAGCATTTCCGTCGCCGCATCCCATGCATCTTTCTTCGACATCTTCTTGTGGACTCGGAAGACCTCCGCCACCTGCCGGCCGATCCGGTGGACCGGGTTCAGCGCGATCATCGGCTCCTGGAAGATGACTCCGATCTCACCGCCGCGTACCTCGCGCATCCGCTTGTCGCTGGCATGTAGGAGATCCTCCCCCTTGAAATGGATTTCGCCACCAAGCACCTTGCCCGAAGGCTGCGGCAATAGGCGCATGATCGACATCGCGGTGACACTCTTTCCGCATCCGGATTCACCGACGATGCCGACGGTCTTTCCATACGGGATACTGAATGAGACCTGATCCACCGCCCGCAGCAGCCCACGCTCGGTCTCGAACGAAGTGATCAGGCGATCCACTTCCAAAAGGTTTTCCTCACTCATTCCGGCACCTCCGTTTCGACTGGAGGTTCGGGCAACACCACTTCTTCGACCGGCTCGGACTCCGGCTGCTCGGTGACAGGGTAGCGATAGTCGTCGAAAATCCGGTTCACTTCTTCGAAAGTCTTTCCGTCCCGGCGCGCCGCCATCGTCTCATCCATCATTTCCTCATCGACCCAATGAACATGCACCTCCAGCGGTTCATACATCACGGGCGGGCAGAACCGGGTTTCCTCGCAGTCTGGCCAGCGAACCCAGCGCCATGAACCGACCCTCACGAAATCTACCGTGTAGGACGGGACGAAAACTGCCTCCTCATGGATAATGTGCTGGAGCTTCACGGCAGCGTCTCGCATTTCCTCCTCGGTACGGGCATTGCGGGCTTTTTCACTGAGTAGATCCGTGTCATCCCTACCCCAAACCCACAGGTTATTCGTCTGAGGCTTGATGTTCCCCCTCTCGTCACGTGCGTTCGACGAATGTATGAACTGGTGAAAATTCGGCACCGGCGGCGAAATCACCCAACCAGTGAAGGCCATGTCATACTGTTTGAGCATCGCCTTCTTGTAGTTCACCGTCGGCTCGTTGGAATCGAGGCGGAGATCGAATCCGCAAGCCTTTGCCTCCTCCCGCAGGATCGCGAACATACGATCGAGTGCCGGGATCGCCGGATAGCTGACAGAAACGGAAAGCCTCGTCCCGTCGGCTCTCTCCAGGATACCGTCGCGGCCCGTCTGGGTGAAACCCGCTTTCCCAAACGCCTCACGCGCCGCGGATATCGAGAATCGAGGAGCCTTGATCGAGGGATCGCTGAAGAGGAGGTATCCCTGGTTGAAGGCATCCAGTCGCTGATAGTCGCCACGGAAAATCACATCGATCACCTTTTGCCAGTTCATCGCATGCTGAATCCCGATACGGACATCCTTTTCATCGAGAAGCGGTTTCGTAATATTCAGATACATCCCACGCGGCAGGGCGGGATACTGGGTGTAAAACGTGTAGCGTTCGATGTAACCCTTGAAAACCGGATCGACCTCAGACTTCTCATACCAATACTCGGGGCGGGTGATGTAAAAGCTGTCCAACTCGCCGGCACGGAAGAGCTCGAAGGCCTTCGATTCGTCCCTCACCACCACGTGCCGCACGCGATCCGGGTTGAAACGGTATCTGTAATATTTTTTATCCTTCGCCCACCAGTCCTTGATCCTGGTCTGAGTCACGGAAACTCCCTTAACGACATCCCCCGCAAGCACCTCGTAGGCTCCGGTTGTTGGTGGGAATTCCCATTGATAACGCTCGGTAAAATCCGGACCGTAATCATCGTAGAAATTTGGCTGAGAAGGCTTCAGACTGCCTATAATGGCCGGAGCGTAAAGCTTCGCCTCCGGCAGCGAGATCGAAAGTGTGTGGTCGTCATACGCCACAAATCCGGCGATCTCTTCCTTCCAATACTGCTTCGCATACGGGTTCACGATGTTGTCGGAAATGCGCAGGTATGATTCGAAAATATAGTCCCGCGCCCTGACCGGCACACCATCAGAATAGCGCGCCTCCGGATCGATTCTGAAATACACCGTCCGCCCGTCTTCCGAGACTGCCCACTCCTTGGCGATTCCGGGAATCATCTCCATCAATTTCGGATGCAGCCCTACCAAAGGCATGTCGATGTCATCGTAGAGCACGCCCCTGAAACTGTTGTTCGAGTTATCGCCGAACGCACGCAGGGTCGGCGGGAATGTGGAGATGTATGCCCGGAATGTGCCGCCTTTCTTCGCCCTGGGATCGCCGATCTCTTCATGATTCATCCCGTCATCCCAAACCAGATCCGCGGGGATGTCCGAGGGATCCCCGAACCGAAAATAATCTCCGAGACCCAGCCGGAACTCCCATTTCTCCTGCTCCCTTTTCAGGTTGATCAGTTGTTTTTCGACTGCCTCGCGCTGATCTCCCTCGGCCGTCTGCATACCCTTCTCCGCCTTACTGATCTCCTCTGCCGTCTCCGCCTGCCTTTCATGCAGCCATTCCCTGATGAAGCGGTTGTATTGGGGAATAAAGTCATCGAAACCGGAAGTCCTCAGCGCCCTATCCTCCTCCCTGCTGCAGCCCGCCAACGCGAGAACAAGAGCGGTGTAGAAAATCGTTTTCAGTATGTTTCGCATCAACGGTAATAGCTGAATTTTTTCGGATCGTAGGCCTCACGAACAGCCTCGCCAATGAACGTGATCAGGACGAGCAACCCGACGAGCACGAAAAACGTCGCAGATACCAGCCAAGGCGCGGAAAGGTTAGAGAGACCATCGTTGAGCAGGCGACCCCATGTCGCATACTCGGGCGGCAGGCCGAAGCCAAGGTAATCGAGAGCCGTCAACGAGGAAATCAGCGACGACATGGTGAACGGCACCAGTGTCACGATGATCGCCACCGTGTTCGGCAGAAGATGACTGAAAATGATGCGCGGTGTCCCCGCGCCGAGCACGCGGGCTGCGGCAATGTAATCACGCTCCTTGTCACGATAGGCCGCCGTGCGCATCAGCGAAGCAATCCCCATCCAGCCGAACAGCATCAGGATCGTGAGGATGATCGGCAGCCCCTTGAACTGTTCCGGCACCATGCTAGAGAGGATGATCACCACGAAAAGGAACGGCATGTTCGAGAAAATCTCAATGGCGCGGTCCATCACCAGATCAAACCATCCACCGAGATATCCCATCAGCATCCCAATGGTGATCCCAACCGCATAGACGATAGGAAGGAAGATCAGGGCCGCCTTAAAATTGACCTGCAGACCACCGTAGAGATAGGCGAGGACGTCGTAGCCCTGCGAGGTCGTCCCCAGCAAGTTCCCCTCCTCCCAGATCGGCGGCGACGGATGGTATTTCAGCGCCCTGAGTTCGCCGCTTTCGATCGCGAGAAAATCCTCCACCGAACCCGCTCCGCTGAATTTCTCCTTGAGCTTCTCACCCTTCCTATACTCCGCAGTATAGACCCTTTCACCCTCCGCGTTCCAGCCGTCCACCGGCCCGTTGAATTTTCCGTTTCGCAAGGTGAAGCGCAGATGAAAGCTACCTTCCTCGACGTCGTAATACTTCGCGGCGAGGCCGAAATAAGGATCCCTGCCACCTGACTCATTGAAGACCCCCAGCCTCTCCGTAAGCGATTTGGAGCGCGGCTTCAGGGTATCGTCGGTGGATCCGAACGGAATCAGGGGCATGATCACTTTCCCGGCCGAATCATCCTTGCCAAAATCCTTCTTCAGTTTGCGGTAGTTCACCGGAGCCTCGGCAAGCTCGCCCGCGATGCCGAAGTCCGATCCCTTGAAAGGTTTCGGCTTGAAGGCGGGGAAAAACCATTTTCCTCCGTACTGAACCGCCAGCGCCTGCTTACCGACAACCACCTGGTCGAGCGAGGCGAATCCGGCCAGACCAAGCAGGATTACCAGGGAGTAATATCCCCGCTTGATCTCCCTGAAACGCTTCACCCTACGGAGCGCCACCGGATTGGGCGGGCCACCGGAAAACGACTTCATACAAAGCGAAATCCCGCCGAAGACAAGAATCGCCGAGCTTATCCAGCCGAACCAGAGGAAAGCCCCATACTCCGTTTTCCATTTCAGGAGGGGCACATCACGGCTCGCCGAGAAGAACCAGCGGGCCGTCGGGAAATCGATCCCGCGTATTTCCCCGATGGCCGCGAACAGCCCGAGGAGCAACATGATGAATCCTATGGTTCGCTTGCTCATTTGAATTTAATCCTGGGATCCACCATCGCAACGATAACATCCGAAAGCACTTTTCCGAGTAGCATCAGGAATGCCGCGATGGTCAGGGTGCCCATGATGACCGGCACATCCCGCGCGACCACCGCCTGGTATTGGAGGAGGCCGAAGCCCTGGATATCGAAAACCGTCTCCACCAAAATCGATCCACCGATGAAAATCTCGACGAGGCTGCCGGCACTCGTCGCGACCGGGATCATCGAGTTACGGAACGCATGGCCGAAAACCGCCTTACGGAAACCCACGCCCTTCGAAACAGCAGTCCGGACGTAATCCGCCGAAAGCTGATCCATGAGGTTATTCTTGGTCAGCATGGTGAGCATCGCAAACGAACCGACCAGATAACAGAGCAGTGGAAGGACTGTGTGGTGCGCCAGATCTTTAACCTGCTCCCACCGCGCCATTTCCGAGAAATCCGGACTCATCAGTCCGAACAGCGGGAAGAGGTTCATGCGCGCGCCCAGATGAACCAGAAGGATCGCACCGAGCGCGAAACCGGGGATCGAATAACCGATAAAAATCAGGATGGAGCTGGCGCTGTCGATGAACGTCCGGTGCTTCAGGGCTTTGAGAACGCCCAGCGGAAGGCAGATCGCGTAGGTGATGATCGCCGTAAGCAGCCCGAAGTAGAGCGCCACTGGCACCCTTCCCAAAATCATTTCCCAAACCGGATCGTTGTAAACCGTGGATCGTCCGAGATCGCCCTGGAGAAGACCGCTGAACCTGCTCTTGTAGGCGACCGCTCGGGGCGAATAGGACGGCACCTCGGCACCCTCCAGACTGCGCCGCCTGAACCTTTCCTCACGGGTCTCCGCATCCTCATAGCGCAGCTTCCAGCCATCCTCAAATATGCTCATGCCGTTCACCCGGTATTTTGCGGAAACGATCTCACCCCCCTTTTTCCTCACCTCAACCAAGCGCCCGTCGCCGTGCAGCACCAGTGTCGCCGTATTTTCCGGATCCTTCCCACCGCCGCCGATCACGCCGTCGCCCTGCTCTCCGAACTCGCCTTTGGAAAGTCCGACTTCACGCGGTGCCGCCCCGAGCCACTGCAGGTAGGCAATCGGCATCGCCTTATCGAGGCCGAACTGCTCCTCAAGCTCTTCCATCTGCTCCTCGCTGAGACCGCCGCTGGCCTCGCTGGAGGATTTCTTACCACCGCCGCCCTCCGAGTTCCCCGCCGCCTGCTGAAGCATCCTGTCCATCGGACCGCCCGGCACGAATCTCGTAATCGCGAAGACAAGAAAGGTGATCCCCAGCAACGTGGGCGGGATCAGCAGGAATCTTCGTAGGAAATAACTCTTCACTCGTTGGCTCGCGACAGTGTCAACGTGTGATTCGGCTTGGCAAGCCCGGTTGACCTAAAATTCCTGTCCCTTGCTTTTCTTCACCGCCACGACGTAGTCGAGTACTGCCTTCTCATCGGAAGTAGGCAGCCCGGCGTGGCCGATCATCTTCGGCATCGCATCCTCCCAGTCAAAGATGTCAACCTCTTCAGGAAGCTGATATTGGTGGCACTGCCCGCAGTTCAGCATGTAAACCTCATGCCCGCGCTGTAGCTGGGAAAGCGGCTTCCCGGCTGCCCTCGCCATCTTCTCATCCGGGTTAGGAACCTCGGAGATCCCGCCGACGGAACCGTCGTCCTCGCCAGCCATATCACCCATCTGCCCTCCACCCGGTGCGCAACCTGCGAGAGAAATTGCAAATCCGGTCAAAACAACACGGATCGGTTTCAACACGTTTTCCGAAGCTTTCCTGAAGTGATGCATCGGAAGATTAGTGAACTAACGTCGCCGCCTAAGTAAAGACAATCCGATCAGGCAGAACAGAGACAAAACGGATGGCTCAGGGACAGGGGTGGCACCTTCAACAAGCCACGAAAAACCGTATTCAGTGAGATCCGTGTCAGAAGAGACTTCCCAAACGTATCTGCCGGAACCAAGACCTGAGGCAGCGATCAATTCCACATTGTCCACGCTACTGGAACTCTCCGCAAGCTGGCTGCCGATCATGAAACCTTCTGCGGAATACAGCTTCAGGTTCAAATTCGCCAGTGAGGGAGTGAAAGAATAGTCCGTTCCTAACCCGGGCTGTTCGTCGGATACCACAATATCCCTGTTCCAAACAAGAGTGGCGGCGATCTGGAAATCCACACTTTCCGGGTCGAGATCGAAAAAATACAACTGTGGCACTGTCGCGGAGGATTGCCCGAGATCCCAACCCGTCGACCCGGCAACCTGCGCAGCCTCGGCTGGATACTCTCCGCTTTCAAGTATCCCGTGGCTCCTATCGATGTTCAGCTCGCCTGCCCCGTAGATCGCATCAAGGGGACTCGTGTCCGTATGCGTCCAGTTCCCGCCAAACTCCGCCTCATCCCGCGTCGCTCCGGTCATCAATAGTGATTTCACCACGATTGAGCTGTCCGCATTCGCAAGTGCCGAGGTGCTTCGCGCCGTTTCGACCAGAAGGCTGGCGGCGCTCCCCACCGTAGGAGCCGCCCAGCTGGTCAAACTGGTGGGAACCACGATGTCCGGCCTTGTGCGAATTCCCCCGTCGAGCGTGATTCCTCCCCTGCTGTGCTGCCCATCGGAACGCCCCACCGTGATGCCGTTATAGGCACCTGCCATGAGGCTGGGGACGGATGTTCCACTACCATTGTTAAGCCCATAGGTTGCCACGAAATCGTCACGCTGGATCGAATAATCCATTCTCCTCATCGCATCTATATTAGCTTCGCTTGCCCCGAATTCGCCAACCCAGCTGTGATTCTGGATATCATTGGTTTCCACCTCGGGCAATACGGAGGTGTCGAATGTATGGAGAACGTCCGAATTCAAAAATCCATTGGCGTCATAAACACCGATTCTTTCCGGCGACATCCCGATGTCAGGGGACAGGGATGAAGATCCATAGAAATATCTCCCGACGGTGGTCGCGTGGGAGGACGCGTCGGTAGCCCCGCCCGATTCATAGAAAAACTGCTTCCCCGAGAATTGGGACGCATCCGGACGATATATCGCTGGTGCGGCAGCCTCTCCCTCAGCGGGTGGATTCGTGCGCGCTTCAACCTGGCTAACCGAAATCCCGCTACCGGTCGGAGTGGAGTCCCCGAGGCGTGCGCCAAGAGACGTGAACCCGACATCTTCTTTCTCCGCCACACTTAGTTGCCCGAAGGCATTGGGAGCCAAACAGATCGAGCAAAGGAGAAACGTGGCGAGAAGCGCGTTTGGGAGGATTTTCGGACTCATTCAGGTGTCGTTCTTTATTCTTACACCTTGGTTTTACACCGTTCGATCCACAAGCGTTTTTTTGGCAAATGTTACCAACCCATACCTCACCCCCGCCATTGACTCCCCGGCGATCATCGTTTCCCATCCGTCATGCCCTTGGCGGAAAAAAAATCTCCCAACTCCCCGATCCGCTGGATCCTCTCCTACCTGCTGCTTGAGAAGAAGGTCTTCATACCCTCGCTCATCGCCTTGTTCGTCACCGCTGGACTCGCACTGGCCTTCCCTTATTTCCTCAAAGAACTCGTCGGTAGCCCGGTCGATGGCCTGCGGAACGCCGTGCCGCCCGCAGAGATCATGGAGAAGATCAACCGCACCATCCTCTTCCTTATCAGCGCACTTTTCCTGCAGGCAATCATCGGCTTCTTCCGCGTGCAGGGCTTCATTCGCTCCGGTGAATCCGCCCTCAACCGCCTGCGGAAAGACCTCTTTACCCACCTCCTGCGCCTGCCCATCCCCTACTTCCAGGATCAGCGAGCCGGTTCCCTTTCGAACCGCGTCTCCGCAGACCTCGCTCTCGTCAGGGAAACCCTCATCTCCACCGTCCCCCAAGCCGTCCGCCAGACGGTCATCCTCATCGGCGGGTTGGTGTTCATCTTCATCGCCTCGTGGAAACTCTCGCTAGTCATGCTCGGCTGCATCCCCGTCGTGGTGCTGCTCATCGCCGTTTTCGGCAGAAAAGTCCGGAATCACTCCAAGGCAGCCCAAGAATCCCTCGCCGACGCCTCAACCGTCATCGAGGAATCCGTCCAGAACATCGCCGATGTCAAAGCCTTCACCAACGAGACCTTCGAGCAAAATCGCTACCACATCTCCCTCCAATCCTTTCTAGCCGTCACCTTCCGGGGTGCGAAAGCCCGCGGAGCCTTCCTCTCCTTCATCATCCTCGCCCTCTTCGGCACCATCGCCTTCGTCGTCTGGTATGGCGCACGCATGTATTCCCAGGGCGGCATCACATGGGAAAACTTCTTCGCCTTCATCCTGTTCTCCATCTTCGTCGGCGCATCGCTCGGCTCCTTTCCCGAAATTATCTCCCAGTTCCAGCAAACCGCCGGAGCCACCGAGCGACTACGCGAAATCCTCGACATGCCCACCGAGCGGGAAACCGGCACCGCCGATCAAAAACTCAGCGGAAAAATCTCCCTCTCCGACCTCTCCTTCACCTATCCCTCCCGCCCTGAGATCCCCGTCCTCAGCGACATCTCCATAGCCCTCCCCGCCGGCCAGCGCACCGCCATTGTCGGCCCCTCCGGCGCCGGGAAATCTACCCTCTTCTCCCTCATTCTCGGCTTCAACGACCCCGCCTCCGGAAAGCTCCTCTTCGATGGCACCGACGCGCAGGAAATCTCCCTCCATTGCCTCCGCTCCCAGATCGCCATCGTCCCCCAGGAAGTCATGCTCTTTGGCGGCACGATTTCCGAAAACATCGCCTACGGCAAACCCGGTGCCAGCCGCGAGGAAATTGAAGCCGCCGCCACCCGCGCCAACGCCCACGGCTTCATCTCCGAACTCCCCGAAACCTACACCACCCTAGTCGGCCCGCGCGGCACCAAGCTCTCCGGCGGCCAGCGCCAGCGCATCGCCATCGCCAGGGCCATCCTCGCCGATCCCAAGATCCTCCTCCTCGACGAAGCCACTTCCGCCCTCGACAGCGAATCCGAGCGCCTCGTCAACGAAGCCCTCGAGCGCCTCATGGCAGGCCGCACCTCCCTCGTCATCGCCCACCGCCTCTCCACCGTCCGCCACGCGGATCAAATCCTAGTCATCTCCAAAGGCAAGCTTATCGAGCAAGGCACCCACGACGAACTCTACGCCGCCGGCGGCACCTATCGTTTCCTCGCGGAGACGCAGCTAAGCTGAAAGGAACCGTGATTTAGAAATCGCGACAACCTCGGCGAACCATCCTCAACTCGGCACAACAGACAGCCTATCTTACTTCCACGATCCTCTGTCCTTCGGAAAAAGCAGTCTCAATCACATCCCAATCCTTATTCAGTCGAGTCAGAAGATCCTGCGTCCGGCAATTCCCCATACGCAGCCACAAAAGCCGACCCGGATCTCCCGGTCTAGTCGCAAGGATGAAGAAATCCTCATCCTTCGTCACCAGTATCCGCCCCTCTGCGCTAGCCGTTTTCCAGATGGAAACATCATCCGCCTGACCCATCCCGCGCTCCAGCAAATGCACTGCGCCACAACCCCTCCCCCGCAGCCATCGCGCCAGCGTTCCTGGCAGTTGGACATCCACAAGAAATTTCATACCGCCCCAGCGATCACCGTATGATCCGTCTGGTGTGCCGCATACCGCAGCGCCGCCACGATATCATCCGGCTCCAAAAAAGGGTAATCTTCCAAGATCTCCACATTCGAAGCCCCGGATGCAATCAGCCCCAGCACATCGCTCACCCGCAGCCTATAGCCGCGTATGCAGGGACGCCCCCCGCACTTCCCAGGCTCAACAGTGATACGATCCAGAAGACTCATAATGATAGAGGTTACGAAAGCCTTCCCACCTCAGCAAGCATTTTGCACCCCAACGCTCTGTCCTTCCTTCGCGAATCCGAGCGCCTCGTCAACGAAGCCCTCGAACGCCTCATGGCAGGCCGCACCTCCCTCGTCATCGCCCACCGCCTCTCGACCGTCCGCCACGCCGATCAAATCCTCGTCATCTCCAAAGGCAAGCTTATCGAACAAGGCACCCATGACGAACTCCTCGCCGCCAACGGCACCTACCGCTTCCTCGCAGAGACCCAACTCTCGTGAGCCCCGGCGCAGTCCGTGGACTGCGCGCAGCGAACTACGTGAACAGAAAATACGCCGCCACCGCGAACATACCGAACCAGCAGGACCAAATCTGTGTCTGGTTCAGGGATCTCGCGCCGGGTGTTTCCGCAGGGTCGTCCGGATGATAACCAAAGAGCTTCTCGAACCGGATCAGCAGCCACGCGCCGAAGCCGAGCCAGAAGACCAGGAACAGCACAAGGAGGGTCTTGACGACGATGATGAGCACGGCGAATTCCGTAACGCGGGGCGCGGCACGGCGCAAGTGCAGCTTTTTCTTCCTTGGCGAACTTGGCACCTTCGCAGTTCAATGACTTCCATGCTCACCCTCGCGCTCACCGGCGGCATCGCCACCGGAAAATCCACCGCCGTCCGCCACTTCCAAGAGTTCGTTCCGGACATCGTGGTTTTCGATTGCGATGAGTCGGTGAAAGGGCTGTTGGAAACAGAGGAGGTAATTTCCGAGCTGACGGGACTTTTCGGCGACGAAACCATCGACCCGGAGACGGGTGGAATCATCCGCAAGAAACTCCGCGAGCAGGTCTTCGCTGACGACGGAAAACGCAAGCTCCTCGAAGGCATACTGCACCCGCGAGTGCGGCAGGAATGTCTTGCTCTGAGGGAAAAAGCGGCTAAACAGGGGGCGCGATGCTTCCTTGCGGACGTGCCGCTGCTCTTCGAAAACGGCTTTGATTTCGGCCAGTCGCAGGCGATCACCGTCTCCACCACCCGCGCCACCCAGGTCGCAAGGCTCAAGGCTCGCAACGGCTGGGATGACGACCTGATCGAATCCGTTCTCGCCGCCCAACTGCCGATCGAAGCGAAAGCCGCACTCGCAGATATTGTCTTCTGGAACGACGGCGAACCCTCCGTCCTCGAAGCCCAGGTAGAGCGCTTTTGCAAGATTTTCCCACCACTCTCCATGTCAGAACAAAACGAAAAAGAACCCGCAGCAACGGAACAAAAAACGGCCGAACCCGCAGCCGTTGTGGAAGCCCCTGCAAAGCAAGAGCCCGCTCCACCCGCGAAGCAAGAGCCGGCTCCCTACCCCGTGCCTGAGGCCATCGAAATTAACGAATTCCGCACAAAAACCCTCTCCGAGCTCCAGAAAATCTCAGTCGCTATCCCGGCTCGGATCCAGGGCGGCATCCCGAAGACCCAGCTCATCTACGAGATCATCTGCTTCTACGTCGCCAACGGCACGGAAGTGACCTGCGAGGGCGTCCTCGAATTCGGCAAGGAGCACTTCGCGATGATCCGTGATCCGCGCCGTTCCTTCCGCCAGTCGCAGGACGACATCCACATCGGCGGCCCCGTCCTCACCAACGCGAACCTGCGCAACGGCCAGTTGCTCAAGGTGAGGGTCAAACCACCTGTCCAGCGCGACAAATACCTCACCACCGCCGAGATCCTCGAAATCGAGGGCCAACCGGCCGCCGATTGGGTGGAGCCGCAGGATTTCGATAAGCTCACCCCGATGTTCCCCGACGCCCGCATCCACCTAGAGGGCGAGGGCACGGAATACCTCGGCGTCCGCGTCATCGACCTGATCGCGCCTCTCGGAAAAGGCCAGCGCGGCCTCATCGTCGCCCCGCCACGCGGCGGAAAAACCATCCTCCTCAAGCAGATCGCCAAATCGATCAAAATGAACAACCCGAAGGTGGAGCTCGTCATCCTACTCCTCGACGAGCGCCCCGAAGAGGTCACTGATTTCGAAGAAACCGTCGATGTTCCCGTTTTCTCATCCACCTTCGATGAAACTCCGAAACGCCACGCCCAAGTCGCCGATCTGGTGATCGCCCGCGCCCAGCGTATGGTCGAGCAAGGAAAGGACGTCGTCCTGCTCCTCGATTCCCTCACCCGCCTCGCACGCGGCCACAACCAGGCCATGCAAGGCGGCCCAATCGGCTCCGGAGGCGTCTCCCCTGCCGCCCTCCAGAAATCCCGGAAATTCTTCGGCACCGCCCGCAACATTGAAGAAGGCGGCTCGCTCACCATTCTCGCGACAGCCCTAGTGGAAACCGAATCCCGCCTCGACGACGTAGTTTTCGAGGAATTCAAAGGCACCGGCAACATGGAGGTCCGCCTCGACCGCGAGCTCGCCGAGCGCCGGGTTTACCCCGCCATCCACATCCCGGAATCCGGCACCCGCAACGACGACCGCCTCTACCACCCGGACGAGTTCGTCAAAGTCATCGACGTCCGTCGCCAACTCGCCGGCCTTCCGATCGGCGACGCCATCACGACCCTGCTTGCAAATCTCAAGCCGACCAAAACCAACGCTGAATTCCTTCTACGCGGCCTTCGCTGATCGGGACGGGATTTTGTGATCGAAGCCCGGTTCCCCTGCCGTATGGTTCCGGCATGATATACACCCGCCAGGCGCTGCTCGCCCTCCTGCTGCTTTCCCTCCCCGCCTCCGCTGCGGAGAAACTCAAGGCTCTCATCGTCGATGGCCAGAACAACCACGCCGTCTGGCCGAAGGCGACGGTGATGATGAAGCAATATCTCGAGGACAGCGGCCTGTTCGAGGTGGACGTGAAGCGGACGAAATTCATCTCGAACTTCAAGCGCGAGGAAAAATGGCTACCCCTTGCCGGAGCCGGCGAATCCGAAGGCACCCCCAAGCCCAAACCCGATCCTGATTTCGCGCCTGATTTTACGAAATACGACATCGTGGTCAGCAACTTCGGATACGGCGCAGCCGATTGGCCGGAGCAAACCAAGTCCAGCTTCGAGGCATACATGAAGGAAGGCGGCGGCCTCGTCGTCGTCCACGCAGCGGACAACAGCTGGGCGAACTGGCCGGAATTCAACAAAATGATCGGCCTCGGCGGATGGGGCGGGCGCAATGAAAAATCCGGCCCCTACGTCTATTACAATGCCGATGGCGAAATCGTTCGCGACGAAAGCAAAGGCAACTGCGGAAGCCACGGCCCGCAGAGCGCATTCCTGATCACCATGCGTGACCAGACCCACCCGATCACGAAAGGGCTCCCCGATTTCTGGATGCACGCGAAAGACGAGTGCTACTCCCTCCTGCGCGGGCCTGCGCAGAACATGACCATTCTCGCCACCGCCGCCGACACGCCGAAACTCAAGGAAGCGGGTCGCAACGAGCCGATGCTGATGACCATCGATTACGAAAAAGGCCGCGTGTTCCACACCACACTTGGCCACGACACCGAGGCGCTCGAATGCGCAGGTTTCATCGTCACCCTCCTCCGCGGATCCGAATGGGCAGCCACCGGAAAAGTCACCCAGCAGATTCCCAAGGATTTCCCAGCAGCCGAGGCGACATCGTCACGCGGCTTCGAGCTGAAAAAGTGACCCCGGAACCCGCCAAATCCATCCTCCCATGAGAAAAACCCTACTGATCGCCTTTTTAGGCACGACATCCCTACTCCAGGCGGATTGGACAAACCTCTGGCCTAGTGCAGCTCCCGGTGCACCCCAACCGCCAACCGGAACCGAGACCACCAACGATCGCGGCCACAAGGGGATGATCGAAGTGCCCCAATACTGGGTACATCTCCCGCCGGAAGGGAAAGCCAACGGCGCCGCTGCGGTGATTTTCCCCGGTGGCGGATACAGCATCCTGGCGATGGAACACGAAGGCCATGCCTACGCGAAATGGCTCAACGAACGTGGAATTGCCGGGATCGTGGTGAAATACCGCGTCGGCACAGGCCTCGGCTACCAATTTCCCGTCCCCTTCCTCGATGCCCGCCGTGCCATCCGTACCGTCCGTGCCAACGCCACGAAATGGAATATCAAGCCGGATCGTATCGGCGTGATGGGATCCTCCGCCGGCGGACACCTCGCCAGCCTCTGCGCCACCCGTTTCAAGGATACTTTTACGAAAGAGACCGCTGACACCACCGACAAGCTCTCCGCACGTCCGGATTTTGCCATCCTCTGCTACCCGGTGATCACCATGAGCGCCACCGGTCACTCCGGATCACGAAAGAATCTTGCTGGGGAGAATGCCTCTCCGGAGCGCCTCAAAAAACTTTCCACAGAAACGGCGATCACCAAAGACACCCCGCCCGTCTTCCTTCTCACCACATCGGACGACGGCGTGGATTGCCGGAACAGCCTGCTTTTCGCCACAGCCTGCAAGGAAAACAAAGTTCCCGTCTCGCTGCACATGTTCGAAAAAGGCGGCCACGGCTACGGCCTGAAGGGCAAAGGCCCGCTCGCGAAATGGCCGGATCTCCTCGATAAATGGCTGGCCGAACGCTGGAAGCACTGACAAACCCAAGGCGAAACCCCCTTGCAATCACACCCCTAACATCCTTTCCTAAGTCCAGCCTATGAAATCCCCGGAGCAGATCGTCTGCAAACCCACTCCCTGGTTCACACTCCGAGCCGTCGCAATGCTCGCGATGTTCAGTGTCTTCTCCGTGCTTTTTTTCGTCGACGGAAGCACCGGATACCGAAAAAAGAACCTCGCTTACTACGTCCACGCCACCTTCGAGCCTGCGACCAAGGAATTCTCAAAGATGAACTCGGACGGTAACCTGACTCCTGCGGAGTGGAAGGCATTCGCATCAGGGCAGACCGTCGGATTCCCTCCGGATCCCAATGTCCTGCCCAAGGATCTCGAACTGCCCATGCCTTGGCCTGAAATCCTGGCGGACTACGATAGGGTCAAGCCGCTCCAGCCGCATCTCCTCTGGCAGGAGTATTCCGGAGAGCAGCGGATGGATAAGACACCTCCGGAACACCCATTCGACGCAGACAAGATCCACGAGCAGATCATCGTCTTCTATATCTGCCTCGCCCTTGCCCTCGCCACCCTGTTCTTCCTCGTCCGCACCGCCCGCCGCTCGATACGTGCGGACGACGAAGCCCTCTCCACCGCAGATGGCAGACGCATCCCCTATTCCGACATGCAAACGCTGGATCTCAGAAAATGGGACACCAAGGGCATCGCATTGGTCGATTTCGACGGCGATTCGGGGCGCGGGCGCGCGAAGATCGACGGCCTGACCTACGGCGGCTTCAAGAAGGAGCAGGATCAGCCGGCAGAGCAGTTGATGGCCAGGATCCGGGAGAATTTCTCCGGGGAACTCATCGAATACACCGCCGTGGAACCGAAGGAATCGCCGGAAGCCTCATCGAAAGGCTCTTAGAATCTTCGCTTTGGGGCACTTTTCCCCTTTTCCAATTTTTCATTGTTGCCATGCTGACCCCGCAAGCGGCAACCGTTTCCAACACCAACACACAACCACTCACACACAAATGTCAGACAAATCGATCGAAGAACGGGTAAAGGATATCATCGTGGACCAACTCGGAGTCAGCGCCGACCAAGTCACCTCGGAAGCTAAATTCGTCGAGGATCTCGGCGCCGATTCCCTCGACACCGTCGAGCTCGTCATGGCTCTCGAAGAGGAATTCGACGTTGAAGTTCCTGATGACGAAGCCGAGAAGCTTCAAGCCGTCAAGGACGTCGTTACCTTCATCACCAGCAAGAAGGGCTGAACCGTAGGGTTTCTATTTTTCACGGAAAGGGTGGGCACCGCAAGGTTCCCGCCCTTTTCTTTGCATTCCCTCGGATTTGGGCGCATACTCTGGTAGCTAATGCCATCGCAAGACGACATCCAATACGCGCTCGAGACGACCCGCGTCCTCCACGAACCGGATCACCGCATCCAGACTTTCGGCGAAACCCGTTTCGAGTTCCAGCTCCTCAGCGAACCGATGGATCAGGTCGGCAAGGTACGCATCCGCAAGGGTGAAGTGGAGGCAATGAAACCACGCATCCTCCGCCCAGAGCCATATCGCGAGATCGAACTGGAGGGCTTCGATGAAAACGCTCGCGCCCGCCTCGACGCACTGGTCGAGAAAATGAAAGCCCAGGGCAAGGATCTCGCTTTCCTCCAATACGGATTTCGCTTCCGGAGGGGAGCCGTCAGCGAGGAACTCGTCCATGACTCCATCGACTCCGTCCGCGAACGCGCACTTGAAGATATACGCCGTACCGGAAATCCCTCGCTGGCCATCATCGAGGGCGTCGACGACACATGGGAGATCTCCATCCTGAAATTTTCCTTCGAGATGATCATGCGCTCTCATGAAATCAATGCATTCGATTTCATGCGCAAAGGTCTTATTTGAATCCAAGCCTTGTTGATTTGAGTTTTTAATTCGCATGAGAATCTGGCTCATCATCAAAATTATCGCAGGTCTCGCCGTGGCCAGCGTGGTCACTTTCACGGCGATGCTCGCCTACCATATCGTCGTCGAGCCGCTCGGCGGGGTTTTCGAGAGGATCATCCCCGAGGCGGGAACCGTTCTCCGAGCTGCCAAGGAGGAAGATTTCACCAAAGTCCTCGACGCCGCCGAGATGCCGGATTTCGAGCCCGGCGACCGTGCCTTCCAGAAAGCCCACGAACTCATCGCACTGGGAAAAATCAAGGCCGGCCGCGAAAAACTGTTGGCCATCGTCAACGTCTTCCCTTCCTCCCCCGCCGCGCCTACCGCCCGCCGTATCGTCGGACAGATGAATCTCGACGAGATCCTTGCCAGCAATTTCGAGGCCGGGAAAACCGACTACGAGGTAAAGAGCGGTGACTCCTACTTCGCAATCGCCGGACGCAACGACACCTCCCTGGACATGATCATGCACCTCAACGGCATGATGGAGCTGAAGAGCCTCCAGCCAGGAGACGACCTGCAGCTCATGCCGCTCAACTTCCGCGTCCTGGTCGAGCCGCAGCGCAAATCAGTTTCCCTCTGGGACGGACCGAAGTTTGTCTGTGAATATCCTATCCTCAGAACCAACGGCTCCTCCCCGCGCGCCGCAAAAACCGTGATCGCATCCCGCCGCGCCACTCTCGACGGAAGCGCCGTTTCCTCGACCGCAAAAAACTACCGCGCAACTTCCAAGTCGCTACAGTTCAAGAGCCCGGCGCTCCAGATCTTCCCCTACAACGACACCGACGAAGCCCCCCCGCTCGGCATTTTCCTCAGCAGATCCGACATCGAGGAACTGTTCCTGCTCACCCGCACCGGCAACAAGGTCGAAATCCGCAACCCCAAAAAATGAGGACATTTCACCATTCCATTCCCCACGCTTTCCCCTTAGGCTCGCGCAACCATAATCCTTCCTCTTCCTTGAGGTTTGAAATTTAGAATTTAAAAATTTCCAGCATGCAGCTCCTTGAATTCGAAAAACCCGCCGCCGAGATTGAGAAGGAACTCGAAAAGCTCCGTGCCAAATCGGCAGCTCAAGACCTCGACTTGTCCGACGAAATTGCGACAATGGAGCGAAAGCTCGCCGAAACGCGTTCGTCCATTTACGAAAACCTCAGCCCGTGGCAGCGTGTCCAGATCGCACGGCACACCCAGCGCCCGTTCATGCTCGATTACGTTTCACTGGCATTCCATGACTTTTGCGAACTCCACGGGGATCGTCATATCGGCGACGATGCCTCGATGCCCGGCGGCTTCGCCATGCTAGGCGATAGGAAATGTGTTGTCCTAGGCCACCAGAAAGGCCGCGACACCAAGGAAAACCTCAAGCGCAACTTCGGCTCCGCACATCCCGAGGGCTACCGGAAATCTCTCCGCCTCATGAAGCTTGCGGAAAAATTCTCGATGCCGATCATCGCCCTGATCGACACCCCCGGCGCCTTTCCTGGCATCGGCGCGGAGGAGCGCAACATCGCCGAGGCGATCGCCTTCAACCTCCGCGAGATGATGCTTCTCAAAACCCCTGTCATCGCTGTCGTTATCGGTGAGGGCGGCTCCGGCGGTGCTCTCGGCATCGGCGTCGCCGACCGCGTCGTAATGATGGAAAACGCCTACTACTCAGTCATCTCCCCAGAAGGCTGCGCCGCCATCCTCTGGAAGCACCGCAAGCACGCCCCGGAGGCCGCCGAGGCCATGAAACTCGTCGCTCCCGACCTGCTCAAACTCAAGCTCATCGATGATGTCATCCCCGAACCGACCGGAGGTGCCCACCACGACCACGAGGCGACCGCAAAATCCTTCCGCGAAGCCCTCTCAAAGCATTTGGATCACCTCTGCTCCCTGAAAACCGACAAACTCCTCAACGAGCGCTACGAGAAATTCCGCAAGTTCGGCGAGTGGAACTCCGAGGCTTAAAAAAGCTTCCCACGAAAACTTTCTGGAATTATCGGACAACTGCGTTACTCTACCTGTTGTGTTCCTTAAACAGATCGTCGCAGTCTTCATGGCATTGGCAATCGCCAATCCCGCGTGCTGCTGCGCACTCAAAGGACATTCGCAGAACGGATCCGAAAATTCCTCCTCCTGCTGTGCGCCTTCCCCGAACTCCGGCAAGGACTCGAAGGAACAAGACAAACCCTGCGGCTGCTCGTTCGCGAAGGAAAAGGCAACACCAGAACATGAGGCGATCCTCCCCGATCTCATCCCTTCCCAGCCACTGCCCCCGGTTTTCGCAAAGAACGACTGCGATCACCTTCCCAAGCTCTCCCAGGCCACGGCCTTTCTCAAGAAATGGCCGCCCGGCTCCTTGCCGACGCCTTCCACCGCCACCCGTCTGGCGGCGAAGTGTTCTTATCTGTTTTGATTCCTTGGAAATGGTGCGCACCCGCGTGCCACCACCACCGCGTCCCGAAGTTTCAGGGCCGGCTATCCCAAGACATCGCGCTCACTCGGAGCCGTGTCGATTTTTCCAAACCAATCAAATATTTAAGAACCATGACCTTCATTTCAAAAACAACACTCATCCTCCTCTCGCCCCTCGCCTTCGTCTCCTGCAACAAGGAAACAGCCGAGGTCGATTCGAACACTCCCGCCACCAGCGATGCCGCGGTGAAACCCTACCCGCTCGACGTTTGCATCGTGTCCGGTGAAAAACTAGGCAGTATGGGAGAACCGGTCGCCATCGTCCACGAGGGCCAGGAGATCAAATTCTGCTGCGACAGCTGCCCGCCGAAGTTCGAAAAGGATCCCGCGAAATACCTCGGGAAACTCGGAAACGCCTCGGAATAAAACATCAACCCGCGGAGCCGCCGTCGCACCTGCGCGGCGGCTCCCCACTCCTGATGAACACTTCACACCTTCTACGGATGCTGGCCCCCTCGTCGCTTGCTTTGATTCTCGCCGCATGCGCGGATTCCGGCGGTCTTGGCGGGAGATCCGCGCTCGATGACCTCGATATCCCGGAGGAAAACCTGCGCCCGGTGAACTACTCCGTCGGCTCTGGCGACCCGGAAAAACTCGCAGCCTTCGCCGTCGCCCACAATCCCTCCATCAAAGCCCTCCGCCACAAGGCCGAGCGCATGGAAGCCCGGGCACCACAGGCAGCTTCCCTCCCCGATCCGAACGCTTCTATTTCCGTCGGCAGCCTTCCAGAAACCGCCGCAGGTCGCGTCGAGGCCATGGTCGGGGTTTCCCAAAAAATACCGCTCCCCGGAAAACGCGCGGCCGCCAGCCGCGCCGCCAGCCTCGAAGCCGCAGCCATCCGCTCCGAAGCCGATTCGCTCGCACTTAAAATTTCCGAACAGGTGAAAAGCGCCTGGTGGGATTACTACCTTGCGAATCAGACCATCGCCTACACCAACGAAAACCGTGTGCTGCTCACAACCATCCGCGATATCGTAACCACACGGGTTGAAGCCGGCGCAGCCACCCAGGCCGACCAGCTTCGTATCGGAAACGAGATCACCATGCTCGACCGCGACCTCGTAAGCCTCCGCCAGGTCCGATCCTCCGCCATAGCCCGCATCAATTCCCTGCTGAACCGTCCTGCTGGAGCGAGTCTGCCCTCCCCTTCCGCGCCATCCGTCCCCGCGACGGGCAGTCTCAACAGCCTCATCGCCCGTGCTGAGGCAAACCACCCGGATATCTCCGCCGCCAACTCCCGCACCGACGCCTTCGCCCAGCGCCTGCGCAAAGCGAAGCTGGAGAAATTCCCCGATCCCACCGTCGGGCTCACCTATGCGCCGGTATCCGGCTCCGGCCTGTCCCCTGTCTCAAACGGCCGCGACCAGGTCTTCGCCACGCTCGGATTCAACATTCCGCTCTGGCGGGAGCCACGCAAAGCCATGGTTCGCGAGGCTTCCGAGGGTATGGCCGAAACCCGCGCCATGCTGGAGTCCTCCCGCTCGGATCTCCGCTACCGTGTCGAGGATGCCTACTTCCGCGCGAAGACCGCCCGCGATGTCATCGCCCTTTTTAACGACCGCCTCATCCCGTCTGCGCAACAGGCATACGACGTGACGCTCACCGGGTATTCCTCAGGGAAAAATTCCTTCACCGATGTGATCGGCACCCAGCGCGAGCTCCTCGCCTACCGCCTGCAACTTGTCCAAAGCCGCGCCCAGCTCGGCAAAGCCATCGCAACCCTCCAAGCAGCCGCAGCCCTATGAAAAAGTATTTCAAATCCATCGCCCGGGCCCCTCGAAAAACCCTTGCCATACTCCTCCCGATCGCCCTCTTTCTGCTCGGCTGGTGGTTCGGTCTCCCTTCGGAAAAAAAATCCCCCGCCACGGATGGCGGAGGTTCTTACACAATCTGGACATGCTCCATGCATCCACAGGTTCGCCAACCCGATCCCGGACTCTGCCCCATCTGCGCCATGGATCTCATCCCTCTCGAAGGCGGTGACGGCGGCGGCATGCGCGAGGTTTCCATCAGCCCGGAGGCGTCCGCCCTTCTCGACATCCGGGTTTCCCCCGTTATTGCGCTCAACGAATCCCAGGTGAATGAGGTCACCGTATTCGGCCGCATCGCTCACGACGAACGCCTCGTTTCTTCCATCACCGCCCGCATTGCCGGCCGCATCGACAAGCTCTTCGCCGATTTCACTGGCACATTGGTCGCCGAAAGCGAAGCGCTGGCAGAACTCTACTCTCCGGAAATCTATCTCGCACAAAAGGAACTCATCGAAGCTCGCAATGCCATGGACTCCGGCCCGCCTGCCGTCCGGAGCACTCGCCGCACTCTCTACGAGGCAGCTCTCCGCAAGCTCCAGCTTCTCGAAATCTCCCCCCATGAAATCGCCACCCTTCAGACAGCGGACACACCCTCCGACCGCATCACCATTCGCTCCCCACACGCCGGACAGGTTCTGGAGAAAAACGTAAAACTCGGAAGCTACGTAAAAACAGGCGACGTCCTTTTCACAGTAGCGGACCATTCCAATGTCTGGCTGAACCTTGAGGTCTATGAAAGCGAGCTCGCATACATGCGCGAGGGTCTGCCCGTCACCTTCACTGTCGAAGCACTTCCTAGCGAAACTTTCACCGGCAAAATCGCATACATCGACCACCTCATCGACGCCCAGCGCCGCTTCGCCCGTGTCCGCGTCGATGTGCCGAACCCACAAGACCGCATCAAGCCCGGTATGTTCGCCAGCGCCCGCGTGCTCGCTCCAGCTCTACCGCCGGGTATGGAAAACGAAAATCTCGTCACCGTCCCGAAATCCGCCGTCCTCCGCACCGGCGAGCGCGCGGTTGTCTATGTCCGCACCGCCGATCAGCAGCCTACCTTCGAAGGTCGAGTCATCCTGTTGGGTTCGCCTCTAGGAAAACGCTACATCGTCAGAGAGGGCCTCTCCGCAGGCGAATTGGTCGTCACCCGGGGTGCTTTCAAACTCGATTCCGAACTCCAGATCAAAGCCAAGCCCTCGATGATGAACCCCTCCGCAGGCCTTGAGGAGAAGCCAGCACACTCTGCACCGGAAGACCTCTCGGGCCAGTGGCAACCCGTGCTCCGCGCCCTCGGTCGCATGGAAACCGGAGATCTTTCCGAAGAAATCGAGATCATGAAAACAGCCATCAGAAAGGTCAACACCGACACCTTCCAACCCGAACTAAAAAGCCTCTGGCCCGAGTTTTCCAACCGCCTTCTCGTGGATCTCACCCGAGCTGATGACAAGAATCCCGTCACCGCAAAATCCATCGTCCGCAGCTCCATCGAGCAGGCCGCACGCAACCTCGGCCTGCGCGCTTCCGGCACCGCGCCCAAACCACTGGATCTCGCCGCAGCCGCCCGCCTGGAGCAGATGGTCCAGCTCTACCTCCCCATCGCCAAAGCACTAGCCGCAGACGACCCGGGCGCCGCCGCCAACGCCGCCGCGAAGCTCGCCCAATCCGCCGAACTCCCTGCCATCCGCAAATCAGCTGAAACCATCGCGGCCACAGCGGAAATCAAGCCACAGCGTGCAGCCTTCGAGGCACTCAGCAACGAACTCATTTCCCAAGTCCGCGCAAACGGCCTCGACCGTGTAGGCAACGCATACGTCCTCCACTGCCCAATGGTCGGCGGCGACAAAGGAGCCGACTGGCTCTCCAACGTCCCGCAAGTCATCAACCCCTACTATGGCGACTCCATGCTCGATTGCGGCTCAATCACCGACACCCTCTCCCTCACCCCTGAAACCGAGGAATAGCAACCGTCTTCCACTGATCACTGATCACTCGGCACTAGCCACTTCCCGATGAACCGTCTCATCCATTTCTGCCTTCACCAGAAGCTCATCGTCTTCCTCCTCCTCGCCTTCTTCATCGGCTGGGGAGTCAGGGTCGCGCCCTTTGACTGGGATACAGGAAACTACCCGCGCGATCCCGTCGCCGTGGATGCGATCCCGGATCTTGGCGACAACCAACAAATCGTATTCACCGAATGGCAGGGCCGCTCCCCACAGGATGTCGAAGACCAGATCACCTACCCACTAACCGTTTCCCTGCTCGGAGTCCCCGGGGTGAAGGAAGTCCGCTCCTTTTCCATGTTCGGAGCCTCCTACGTCTATCTCATCTTCGAGGAGGACGTGGAGTTCTACTGGAGTCGCAGTAGGATTCTGGAAAAGCTCAACACCCTCCCCTCGAACCTCCTCCCCGCCGATGCCACACCCACACTAGGCCCCGATGCCACCGGTCTTGGTCAGGTCTTCTGGTATGTGCTCGAAGGGCGCGATCCCGACGGAAAACCAATGGGAGGATGGGATCTCGATGAGCTACGCTCCATCCAAGATTGGCAGGTCCGCTACTCGTTGCTTTCCGCAGATGGCGTCGCCGAGGTCGCCTCCATCGGCGGCTTCCAAAAACAATACCAGGTCGATGTCGATCCTGAGAAACTCCGAGCACAGAAGGTAACCCTCGCACAGGTTGTCGATGCCGTCCGCAAGTCGAACCAGGAAATTGGCGCCCGCAACCTCGCTGTCAACGGTGTGGAATATTTCCTCCGCGGAACCGGTTACATTGAGAACGTTGACGACATCAACAAGGCAGTCGTCACCGTTCGCGAAAACACCCCTACCCTCGTCGAGCACGTAGCGGAGGTCACCCTCGGCCCAGCACTCCGACGCGGCGCGCTCGATGTCAATGGCGCGGACGCTGTCGGTGGGGTGGTCGTTGCCCGATACGGAGCAAACCCTCTCGAAGCCATTCGCAACACAAAACAGCGCATCGGCGAATTGGAAAGCGCGCTACCGATCAAGGCGGTCATCGATTGGGAAAAAACCGACCGGCAGGAAGTTGCGAATTTCGCGGAGCGCCAGGGAATCGAAAATCCTCTGGATCCCGCATCCGACGACGACTGGCTGAGTTTCACAAAAACCAACGACCGCCGCGCATGGCCAGAATGGCTGACGACTTCCAAGGTGACTGTCGTCCCGTTTTACGACCGCTCCGGCCTGATCAACGAGACGCTCAACACCTTGGACGAAGCACTCTACCAGCAAGTGCTCGTCACCATCATCGTGATCGTTGTGATGGTGCTTCACCTACGAACCAGCATTCTCATTTCCGCAATGCTGCCGCTGGCGGTGCTGATCACTTTCATCAGCATGAAACTCGCCGGGGTGGATGCGAACATCGTTGCGCTCTCCGGCATCGCCATCGCCATAGGCACGGTGGTGGACGTGGGAATCGTCCTCACGGAAAACATCCTGAAACACCTGGATGAAAGTAGTGGTGACCTTCGGTCGCCAGTGGATGGAGAAGAGGGGCGACCGAAGGTCACCACTACGGCCTCCGTCATCTACCGCGCCGTCACCGAAGTCTCCGGTGCGGTCACCACTTCGGTAGCGACAACCGTGGTCAGCTTCCTCCCCGTCTTCACCATGACCGGCGAGGCCGGGCGGCTTTTTCGGCCATTGGCATTCACGAAATCCTTCGCCCTCATCGCATCGATCATCGTCGCTCTGACCATCATCCCGCCCGTCGCCCACCTTCTTTTCGGTGTGCTCCCGCAGTGGGTGAAAACCCGCCGAACCCTTTCCTCCGCACTACTCGCCATCGGGGGGATTTTCGCCTTCGTATTCTCTCTCTGGCTGGGTCTCGGCCTCATCGCCCTCGCATTCGGTATCCTCGCACCGCTTTTCGTCTCGGGAAAATCACTTCGCATCGGCATCGTCACGGTGAATTTCATCGTCGCCTTCCTCATCGCCTGCCTGCTCGCCGTCGACTGGATGCCACTCGGGCTCGACCGCTCGAATATATCCAACCTCGCCTTTGTCATCATCGCCGTCGGCGGCTTGCTAGGGCTCTTCCGGCTTTTCGAAATGACCTACGGAAGCATCCTCCGCTGGTGCCTGAACCACAAGGCACTGTTCCTTTCCGCCCCGCTGCTGCTGCTTATCTCCGCCCTCTGCATCTGGCTCGGTTTCCCAAGAGTCTTCGCCTTCATCCCGAACACTTTAGGAAATGCCATAACCGAAACCCGCCTATGGACGGATGCCTCGGAGAAATTCCCCGGCCTCGGACGAGAATTCCGCCCCGCGCTCGACGAAGGCTCGTTCCTCTACATGCCAACTGTCGCACCGCACGCCTCCATCGAGGAGGCACGCGAAGCCCTCCGAATCACCGACGCCGCAATCCACGCCATTCCCGAAGTCAGGCAAGTCGTCGGAAAAATTGGCCGAGCGGAAACCCCTCTCGATCCCGCGCCCATCTCCATGATCGAGACCGTGGTGAACTACGTCTCCGAATATAAATCCGATTCGAAAGGCCGTGTATTGAAATACCGCATCGATGATGAAGGAAATTTCACCTACGAAAAATCCGGCAATCTCATCGAAGACAAGAACGGTAAACCTTTCCGCCAATGGCGCCCGCACATCAAATCACCCGCGGACATCTGGGCAGAAATTAGCCAAGCGACCCGCCTCCCCGGCATCACCGGCGCACCGAAACTGCAACCCATCGAGACCCGTCTCGTCATGCTCCGCACCGGTATGCGCGCGCCCATGGGCTTGAAAATCAAAGGCAAATCGCTGGAAGAAATCGAAAGCTTCGGCCTCGAGGTCGAGCGCCATTTGCGCAGCGGAGAAATCCCCGGACTCTCCCCCGGCACGGTGAACGCCGACCGAATCGTCGGTAAACCCTACCTCGAGATCGTCCCCGATCGCAAAGCCGCCTCCCGCTACGGCCTGAATATCGCCGATGTGCACGATACCATCCAGACGGCCATCGGCGGGCGAATGGTCACCACCACCATTGAGGGGCGCGAGCGCTTCATGGTGCAGGTGCGCTTCACCCGCGAAGACCGCGATACCCTGGAAGCGCTGCAAAAAGTCCTCGTCGATTCCACGGAAGGCGCCCAGGTGCCGCTCTCCCAGCTCGCGGAGATCCGCTACGTGCGCGGCCCGCAGGTAATCAAGGCGGAGGACACCTTTCTCACCGGATACGTCACCTTCGGCTCCGAGCCAGGCACCGCAGAGGTCGATGTCGTCGAGGCCGCGAGCGACTACCTCGCGAAAATGGAAGCGGAGGGAAAGCTCAACCGCCCGGAAGGCTTGCGCTACGATTTCGCTGGAAACTACGAGGCCGCCCTAGAATTCGACCGCACCTTGATGATCATGCTGCCGCTCTGTCTTGGTATTATTTTCGTCCTGCTCTATTTCGATAACAAATCCGTCTCTACTACCCTCATCGTATTCACCGGGGTCGCCGTCGCCTGGTCGGGAGGCTTCCTTATGCTCTGGCTCTACGGCCGTCCCGGATTCCTCGATTTCGAGATTTTCGGCCACAATATCGGAGAACTTTTCAACACGGGGCCGGTGAATCTCTCGACCGCGGTATGGGTCGGCTTCCTCGCGCTCTTCGGCATCGCGACCGATGACGGCGTGGTCATCTCCACCTATCTTCGCCAGAAATTCGCCGAGCTAAAACCTACCAGCATTTCCGAAATCCGTCAGGCCACACTCGAGGCCGGACTCCGCCGCGTGCGCCCCTGCCTGATGACCACCGCGACGACAATGCTCGCGCTCCTCCCCGTCCTCACCAGCACCGGTCGCGGCTCCGATCTCATGGTTCCCATGGCTGTCCCAATTTTTGGCGGGATGTTCATCGCGCTAATGACCATGTTCGTCGTGCCCGTGCTTTTCTGCATGACGAAAGAAATCCGATCTATAAAACCTGTCACCATATGAAACACGAAGAGAAGATCCATTCCTGCTGCAGCCACGGCGGCGACAAAAAGGTAGAGCCATCCCTAGCCAAACCCGGCCAGTGGACATGCCCGATGGATCCTCAGGTCATCTCGGATGTCCCGGGAGACTGCCCGAAATGCGGGATGGCTCTGGAGGTAGTCGGCGCTTTCGATTCCAGCGAACACGAAAAGGCGGAAATCCGACTGCTGACCCGGAAATTCACCATCGGCCTCATTCTCACTCTCCCCGTGCTATTCATAGCGATGGGCGGGATGATCCCGGGCCTCAACCTCCATGCCCTCATCCCGAGGCATATTTCGAAATGGATCGAACTCGCCCTCGCGACTCCCGTGGTCTTCTGGGTCGGCGGATCCTTCTTCGTGAAAGGATGGCGATCCATCACCGCCCGCAGCATGAACATGTTCACCCTGATCATGCTCGGCGTTGGCGCGGCCTGGCTGTTCAGCACCGTGGCGGTTCTTTTCCCGGAGATCTTCCCTGCATCATTCCGGACGAACGGTGAGGTCGGGCTCTATTTTGAAGCCGCCGCCGTCATCACCGTGCTTGTCCTTTTCGGACAAATCCTGGAGGCGCGCGCTCGTTCGAAGACGGGTCGTGCGATCCAGTCGCTTCTCGGCCTGGCCGCGAAAACCGCCCACCGCGTCACCGATGGCACGGAAGAGGAGGTCGCCATCGAGGACATCCGGAAAGGAGATATCCTCCGCGTCCGTCCCGGCGAGAAAATCCCCATCGACGGGACGGTCTCGGAGGGAAGCAGCAACATCGACGAATCCATGATCACCGGAGAGCCACTTCCCGTTTCAAGAGGCGCTGGGGAATCGGTGATCGGAGCAACGGTGAACCAGACCGGTTCGTTCCTGATGAAGGCGGAAAAAATCGGGGACGACACCCTGCTCGCCCAGATCATCAACATGGTTTCCGAGGCGCAGCGCAGCCGTGCACCCATCCAGAAACTGGCGGACACGATCGCCTCCTATTTCGTCCCCGCGGTTCTCGGTATCGCCGTGATGACATTCATCGTCTGGGCGATTTGGGGACCCGATCCAGCGATGGCCTACGCCCTCGTCAACGCCGTGGCCGTGCTCATCATCGCCTGCCCCTGCGCGCTCGGACTCGCCACACCGATGTCGATCATGGTCGGCGTCGGGCAGGCGGCGGAGAAAGGGATCCTGATCAAGAATGCGGAGGCCATAGAGACCGCGGAAAAGGTCGACACACTGATCACCGACAAGACCGGCACGCTCACCGCCGGAAAACCCGAGGTCACCGACAGGATCGCAGCCGAAGGCATCGTGATCGAGGATTTACTAGCAGCCGCAGCCGCGCTTGAGAAAAGCTCGGAGCATCCCCTTGCCCGCGCGATCACCAACGCCGCGAAGGAGGCGGGAGTTAAAATCCCTGAAGCCGGAGACTTCCAATCCACCACCGGCGGCGGCGTCAGCGGAACCATACGCGGGGAGACGGTCCGCGTCGGGAAGAAAGGTTTCCTCGAAAACTCGGGAATCGCATTTCCCGACGATCTCCTTGCGGCTGCCGAACAACTGGAAGCGGACGCGAAAACCACCGTCTGGATCTCCATCGGAAATTCCGCAAAAGGTGTTCTAGGAATCTCAGATCCGATCAAGGAATCCAGCGCCGCCGCGATCCGCGAACTGCACCGCAACGGCATCCGTATCATCATGGCCACGGGCGACAACATCCGCACCGCGGAAGCCGTCGGCAAAGCACTGGGCATCGACGAAGTCCGGGCAGGACTCAGCCCGGAAGACAAGATCAAGCTCGTGCGCGAACTCAAAGCCGAGGGCGCGATTGTCGCGATGGCGGGAGACGGTATCAACGACGCCCCGGCTCTCGCAGAAGCGCAAGTCGGCATCGCCATGGGAACCGGCACCGATGTCGCCATCGAAAGCGCGGCGATCACCCTCGTCCGGGGCGATCTCGACGGCATTTCCAACGCCATGGCACTCAGCCGGAAAGTGATGACCAACATCCGCCAGAACCTGTTCTTCGCCTTCGCCTACAACGCCCTCGGCATCCCCATCGCCGCCGGCGTCCTCTACCCGTTCACCGGCACCCTCCTCAACCCGATGATCGCCGGCGCCGCGATGAGCGTCAGCTCCCTTTCCGTCATCCTCAACGCTCTGCGACTCAGAAAAATCATCTGAACCAAAAACACAACACGCCATGAACTCGAAATTCATTTCGAGTTTGATCCTACTTTTGACGGGCGGCGGAGACGCTACTCCGACTCAAGGCGCGGAGACCCACCTACTCCTTAGGGTTCTCGGATTTCTGAGATGTTAAAACGTAACACCTGGTCCGATCGGAGCTAAATTAAGACTTCACAGAAGTCTTTTATTTTAATATAAAGGACTTCATGGAAGTCCTAGTATCCCAGATTATCCAGAACAAAGTGCTCGCTGCTGCAGACGCACCCATACCTGTATTGACGCGTAGGGACGCTGCCCTTCCTACCATCAAAGGCAAAGCCATTACCGTCATCGGGATGCGCCGAGCGGGAAAAACCAGCTACCTCTATCAATGCCGCGCCGACTATATCGCTGCAGGCCGCACCCCATCACGCCTCATCTATTTCAACTTCGAGGATGAACGTCTCGGCGACATCCGCGCAGATCAGCTCCACCTGATCGCGGACATCCACCTCCGCCTGTTTCCCGAACCGGAAAACGAGCCAGTCACTCTGTTTCTCGATGAGATCCAGATCGTCCCCGGCTGGGAAACTTTCATTCGGAGGCTACTGGATACCGCCGGCTACGAGGTTTTTCTATCCGGTTCATCCGCCAAGCTCCTCAGCCGGGAGATCGCCACCTCCATGCGCGGCAGAGCCTGGGAGATCACCATCCATCCCTTCAGCTTTAAGGAATTTCTCCGCCATCATCAAAAGGAGATTCCTGCCAAAACATCCGCCATCACCAACCGCAAGGCAACGGCGCTCGACCACCAGTTCGCCCGCTATCTGGAGATCGGCGGCTTCCCGGAAGCCCAGGGTCTACCCACGCCCGAGAGGCGGCAGCTTTTGCAGGGCTACATCGACGTACTTCTCCTCCGCGATGTGATCGAGCGCCACCAAGTCGCCAATGTCACCGCCCTGCGTTGGCTGGTCCGCCGCCTACTCTCCAGCCCTGCCGGCTTGTTCTCGGTCACGAAATTCGCCGCTGACATGAAATCCCAGGGCATCGCTGTCGGCCGCGAAACCCTCTACGCCTACCTCTCCCACATCGAGGACGCCTTTCTCCTCCACACCATTCCCGTCGCCACCGACTCAGAAAAACGCCGCCAGGTGAATCCACGCAAGATCTACCCAGCCGATACCGCACTCATACCCGTTTTCGACCGCAGCGGAAAACGCAATACCGGCCACCTCCTCGAAACCGCCGTCTTCATCGAACTTCAGCGCCGCCAAGCGGACATCTCATACGTGAAAACGCCGGACGGCTACGAAGTCGATTTCCTCGCCCGCCATCCCGACAACTCCGAGGAGCTGATCCAAGTCTGCACATCCATCGACGATCCCGGAACCCTCGCCCGCGAAGTCCGCGCCCTCCAAGACGCCGCCAACGAATACCCCCGCGCCAAGCAACTCATACTAACCCTCGAATCACGGCTTCCATTCCCTGCCGTCCCACCCCCGATCCAAGTCCTTCCTGCCTGGCAGTGGATGCTCCAAGCCGCTGAATTCTAGTAGCAAGATGTCTCAATGAAAATCCTGACCCAAATGGTAAATGTGATTTTGCGAGAATTGACTCAATCCAAGCATTCGTCGCCCAATCACTCTGCAAAAGAAACATCGTAATGTATGTTTTGCAGGTCTTTTCTGATACCTGCAATCTCCACCCAGGGAAACCTGCTTGCCCATGTCCTTACGTCATATTGAAACCCTCGCTTCCCAACGACACGAACTCGCCGCCGCGAGACTCCTTCCGCTGTAGAATCTCCGGGCCACTGCCTCAGGTAGCGAGTTGCTCCACTCTCGCCGGACATCCGCCACATACCTTGAAGCGGATGTAATCCCTTTGCCAGTTGGTGAGATTTGACGGGGAAAATGGCGAGGCCATGTGGCTTTGCATGTTGGAAAAGAGAATTTACAGATCCCGTAGATGCCAAGCCTTGCGCCTGACTCCTCTTTTCACACACATAGAATCCGTATTCATTGCGTTTCTCACGATTTCCATGGGAACTTGCGATAGGCTGGCTGACAAAAAACGGAATTGCGCGTCTGGATCTGCAGATCTATTCTCCCTTACATGAATGCGATGGAAACGATGCTTGCCGCTGTTGCCGACACCTTCGATGCGAATGCACTGCATGCCCTTGTGGATATGCGCGCACCTGACGAAGCAACGGCAAGGATGGCATTGCTCGCGGAACGCGCCAACGAGGGATTGCTCACCGAAGATGAACGCCACGAATACCACAGCGCCATTTCCTTCGGAAACTTCCTCGGTCTATTGCAGACCAAAGCCCGCCTGAAGCTGAACTCCGCCGCCTGATGGGCGTCCCTGGATAGGTGAAGAGTATGGTCGTAACCCGCGCGCAGGGTGTCTGCGAATACTGCGGAACCCACCAGAATTGGGAACCATTCCACACATATCACGTGGAGCACATCATCGCCCGGCAGCACCGAGGAACAGACGACTTCTCGAATCTGGCTCTCGCATGCCACCACTGCAATTTATTCAAGGGGCCGAATCTCACCAGTCGGGATCCTGATGGCGATGCGCTGGTCACCCTTTTCCATCCCCGGCAACATTTGTGGGTGGAGCATTTCAAAATTGAATCCGCCCACGTGATTGGCCTGACAGATATTGGTCGCACCACGGTGTTTCTTTTGGAAATGAACGCTGACCAGCGCGTGGATCTGAGGACGTTGAGCGAAATCCGTGAATAGACTCATCTCGCTGGTGGCAATTCAAAGGAAGGCGCTCAGTTTTGGGACTACGCCCAGCGAAGCCGAAGCCCATCGCTATTTTTGGTATTGTGAAAATGTTGTAATGAGACACCCGCCCCCAAAAATAGAATCCACATCCGTCCCACATTTTGGCAGTGGAATTTCGGCGACTTGTTTAAATTCGCCGACTCACAGAAGATTGAATTGGGAACGAACCTCGCCCTGCCCTACGAGAGTGCGGTGCCTCCCATAATCCTTCGCTTCCCTGCGCAGGCGGCCAGCAAGAATTGCCGGGTTGATCGCCAACGTCTCGGCGGCTTTCCGAATTTCTTTGGCGGTGGTCAGGTGTTTCAGCTCCTCCCAGTCATCGGGAGATATGAATTGGTTCAGAGCAAAGGTATCAGCCTTTTGTTCAACCTCCTTTTCTGATGTCGAATCAATGTCCGTATCGATGAAGCCGATAGCCTTGACGTTCAGATCGTGGGCAACATGACCGAGTTCGTGGAAGAGGGTGAACCAGAAGTTATCCAGACGGTCATACCGCAGGGTAAGCCCGATCACAGGGAATCCATCGGGATGCCAGAGTGCCGCACCGTCCAGGCGTGTTTTTGCCAAGTGGGGTTCATAAACAACCGCAATACCTGCCGCTGCGAGTCGGTCACGGACAAGTAGCGGTCCTGTATCAAGGGCGCTCAATACCGTGAGCTGTGAGAACAGAGCCTGATTGACTCCGTCGTGGGAGTAGGTGCCGCGCTTCGCCTTTTTCGCCCTGTCCAACACGCGGCATCGCCACGCATGGATCGCAAACTTGTCGATCTCAGCTTTGCCTTTGCTCTGCCTGTTGAAAGCCATCATTGGATCATTTTCACGTCCACAGAAAAAGCTATGGAGAAGCTCCTCCGCCCGATCTTTGATTGCCGTTACCTTCTCATTCAAAACACTGGGGAAATACCCGGCCTTGTGCATTTCATTGAACGGAAAATCCTCGACGAAAATCTTATCAGGCACCTCAAATCCTTGCTCCTGAACCAGAGCCTTGAACGGGATATCCAGACCTGCGTGCAAGGCACGTATCATTTTGAGCGTCAGCTCACGCTTACCGGAAAGGATCTCGGACACCCGCCCCTTTGAGCCGATGTATTGCACCAGTTCCTGCTGCTTGAGGCCGCGCTGTTCCATCACGAACCGGATCACCTCTGCAGGGGAAGCCTGTGGGATTTTCACGATGCGTTTCTCATAATCGGCGATCAGGAAGGCGAGAAGTTGGAGCCTCTCATCATCGTCGGTGCCGGGTGCCGGGTCGGCAACCATCAGCTCCTCCAACTGACGGAGTGCGTCTTCGTGGTCTTTGCTGTTTTTAATGATTTTCATGATGCTGTTGGGTTGGTCAGTCGAGTTTCCAGCGGTCGTATTCCGCATGGGTGCCTACTTTCTGGATCAGGAGAATTCCATTCCTGTAACGGACTAGAACCACCAATCGGTAATTGTTACCTCCTATGTTGAATACGATGCGATTGCCCGAGAGGATGTCTGCCGAGCGGAAGTGGTTCTTCACATCCTGCGGGCAAGTCCACTCGGCACCCTCGGCGATCAGTAGCCAGGAAGCAAGAGACGCACGGGCATTCGCATGCTTCCGAACGAACTTCTCGATCTTGTCTACCGCGATGATCTCCATGGGGTTGGATGCATGATATTCATACTTTGTTCACCGGTGGAACTCTAAAGTTACAGAATTGGGAACTTTTTTCCACATTCTTACGGGAGTCACGAACTTTCTCCTTGCCTCCCTCCAAGGTATAGGCTACTCCTATTCGCATCCAAGAAAAAGGGCAGGTGCTGAAACACCTACCCTTTTCTTCCAAACTAACTTCCAACTTCAATGGAAGCGTAAGGAATTTTGTCGCGGACGACGAAGTTCTTATCCGGCATTCAGCTGGGCGCGTCAAGGATGAAGCTGGTTCACAAAATTAGCATTATGCCTAATCCGAAAAACGTCCATGTCGTTAAACATGGTGAAAACTGGGCTTGGAGACGTGAGGGTTCCTCACGTGTCTCAGGCATCGTCCCGACTCAAGCTGTAGCGATCGATCACGGTCGTGAAGCGTCCCGAGCCGGAATGGGTGAACTCTTCATCCACCGCCCCAATGGTAAGATCCGTGATCGTGACAGCCATGGCAACGATCCAACCTCAAGCAAGGGATAACCCCGATGGGAAAGAACTATAATCTCCTGTCGAGTTCCGACATGAGGCGGTTCCAGCGAGATCTCGAAAAGCAGGTTGTCAAAGCTGCTGAAGATGGGATCAGAAAAAAGCTGGGACCGACCCTCGGGCGGAACCTGAAGATCAAATACGACGGACGATCAAAAGTCTCCGTGACCGGTCCTGATCATCTCGTCGAGGAAGCCAAGAAGCGGCTTTCCTGACGGGCTGAAAATAACCAGCCAAGCGTCATCGGGGAACCCGATGGCGCTCATTTTTGCCAGGCGATCTGTCTCGGGTCAGATAGCTCAATATTCGGGTCAGTCTCTCACCCTTTCAAGACGAATGTCGAAGACGAGTGTTGCGTAGGGTCCGATCTTGTCACCTGCTCCGCGTTTCCCCCACGCCAGGTCCGGAGGGACGACGAAACGGAATCGAGCGCCTTCCTTCATCAACGGCAAGCCCTCCTTGAGCCCTGCGATTGCTTCTTGCATGGTGAAACGGTCATTGTCCGGCGTTCGAAAGGTGTCCTTGATGACTGTCCCGTCTACCAGCAGGATGCGCTGATTTACCTCGACGGTGCTCCACTCCGTCGGACTCGCTCCCTCGCCCGAATTCACAATCGTATATTGCAGTCCGCTCGGCGTCTCGATGACATCGGCTTTCAAGCGATTCTTCTTCAAAAACTCCTCCGTCTCCGCACGACCGTCTCGCGCAGTCCCGCGCGTGCGCTTTTTGCTGGAATCTCGATTTTTTTCCTTCTGACGTCTCATATTTGAATCCTCAGACAGTTCAATCAGAACGCCCTTACAACCGCAATACAACACGGCTGAGAATCCAGGGCGTCTACATGAAAAAACATCAAACCGCAACGGGAGCGCAGCGGACATAGACGAACTGGAAACGAAATTATTTCGTCAAATGGACGGGATTGACGCAGATCCGGGACGATGAAAATGGGATTGATTGCTGGCTGTGTTCGTTTTCGAAAACTTCGAACCTAAATTTCCGAAATCCCTTCTTTCCTCTGCGTGCATCCCGTCCATCTGCGGTTGAAATCATCTTTCTCTCGTAATGCTTTCCCAAATGTGAAAGGGGCAACGGGACTTGCACTTTCACATTTCAATGAACCTACACCGACAGGCCGAACAACCGAAAATCCCCCATTCGCCCCGAAATCCCCCCTCGACCTCAACGCCATTCCCCGTAGATATGAGGTTTGCGGCGCAAGCCCTACAGCGGCAAGCTAAAAACCGCTCACTCCCGTGGCATTCGCGCTTTACACTTTTTAAGAGGATACCTCCACCCTCAGGTCACGCATACTCCAGAGATGGCCTTTTGCCTCGGGCGGCAGATCTCGGATTTTCCGCGCCCCGTCCTTTCGTTTCGATGAAAACCGTTCCCTGGATGTGGCAAAGGCATGGTTGACGAACTCCCTGCTGCCGATGACCGCCCCATCGGTGAAATACCTGACACGATGGGATAAAAATTTTGCGACGGAAAGCTCCTTGAGCACGTGTCCGGTTTCCCCGTTTTCAAGAGTCTCAGCCTCGTTTTGGTTTTTCCCTTCCGTAGCGTTCGTCGAGTCTCCTGCCGTTGACCTGCCGGACTTCCGCTCGAGCGCCATGCCAAGGAGTCTCCGGTATCCGCGCGAAACATCCCGCCATTTTCCCGAGTCGAAGCCCGTTCCGTTGTGGCAGAGGTATGCCCTGACGAGTCCCTCCCGCGCCTTTTTCCCATTGCCCTTGTTTCCTCCGCCGACAGCCTCCCCGTAGCCGCTCCAGCGATATTCCGCCGGATCTTCGACCATGCCAGCCCGCACGGGATTGAGGTCGATGTAGGCCGCCAGCGTCCGCGCCGCCGTTCCGCTTTCCACGATGACGCTCTTGAAACGCTCCTCCCACAGGGTTCCCGAGCGCTTATGCTTTCGGTTGAACCAGCGGGTGAATCGGATCAGCAGCCCCTGCATGTAATGGCTCAGGGACTCCATCCGGTAGGTGAAGCGTTCGTGGATCTCCCGCACCCGCGCCTCGTTGCCGCCCACAAGCCCTCCCTCGGTTCGAGCTGCCGCCAACTCCGCCGCAACTCCCGCGACAAATTTCTCGCTGTGCAAGGCACCGAGCCTTTGCAAGAGCAGTTCATCGGAAATGCCGTCCTCCGGTTTCGGGGGGACTTCCAGCAGGAGATGGAAATGGTTCGACATCACGCAGTAGGAAAGCACCCGGCAGCCGCTGAAATTCTCATACATCCGCATGAACATCCGGAAAGCCTCCCGCTCCTCGTCCCCGAATGCGAAGCGCCGATCCACCACACGTGAAATGCAGTGGTAGATCGCTGGTTTCGTATCGGAATCCGCCCATGCGGCCAGCCAACGTTTCTTGCTCATGCCCGCATCCTAGCGCCGGAAATCACAAGGCAAGGGGATTCCCTATTATTTCTCTGGGAACATATGATTGAGAGGCACTGTCCGATTAAATAAAACATCACCCTTTCGCCGTCGCTCATCTCTGACGATTTGTAGATGGATTCATTGTCGTCAAGCACACGGGTTTCGATTTGCAAACCTCCTATGACTAACTCTCTGTGTGGAAGCACTGCTTCCCAAACATCTTTTAACAGATCGAGTTTCGTGCGCGGCGGTTCAAGCCTCTCCGCCGATTGCGTGCAGGCTGCCTTGAACTTTGCGTTCTTTTCTGTCTCGTCAGAGAACAGATAGACCATCAGCTTCTGGAAATCGTTTAGCAGACTCGTAGCAGGGCGGTTGCCCCACCGATGAGCCCCCACATTGTTTTCAACATTCGGATTGCCGAATAGAAGGTCTCGCTGCGCAAGCTCAATCGACTTCGGAGTGGTGTAGTCAGGCATGGCCAACGATTTCTGTGCCGAGATTCTATGGATTCTTGAGCCTTGCATTCGCCCTAACTCAATCCATGTCCCAAGGCGGGTCTTCCCTGAACCATTCGCACCGATGAAAAGAATACTCTGATCGGTTTCAACCTTTTTCGCAGGCTCGACGCCCTTTCCTGGTAAAACTAGATGGCGCATAAAGATCGGAGCACAGATGAGGTTTTTCTTGGCATAACAGTAGGTATTGACTGACCACGGGCGGCGAAGTTCGATCCAATCGAACCTCTCTCCAATGGATCATATCAAACCCCTCAAGCCTTACGCAACTTCATTCCAAGGTCGGGTGCGCGCTCCGCGCAGCGGCTGTTCTGCGGGAAGCTGGCGGGGGTGTGGTATGATGTGGACATGCCCAACGACACCAAAAAGATGGAACTTGAAATCGATAGAACCCGGAAACTATCCGAGGAAGAGGCGCGAGATTATGATTTCCAATCTCCGAACGATCCTCCTGCGATGTACAACGCCATGGAACTTGAGGCACTAATCGAGGCTTGCGGATATTTACGTTCACAGGCGCGAGCCGGGGAGAAATTCAACGGCAAAGCGCACAAGAAACTCATGGAAACGTGCTTCGGTGCTCCGCAGAGCAACGAGATCACCAGGCTGGAGAATCTCGAACGTGACTTTCACCGAGCGGCAGAAATCATCGACGATCTCGCACTCCTCGCGATCCAGGCCTGGAACGTAGCCAATGCCGATGATACTATCCCTGTCGCCCCGCTGCCGCCAGAGGAATACGGGCGATGATTCTCGCGAACGTCTGAGCAATGGCGCGCCGGGGTCAGCTTCCGATTTAATCAGGGGGGTGGTTCGGCGTCGCTATGTGCGGCTTGTTGGGCTTCTTCGTTGATCAGGGCGTCACGCCACTCATCAAGTAACGGGATGATTGCGCGAAATCTGATCGCACCACCAGTGAGCTCCGCTAAGATGCCGGTGAGAGGATAATCGCAGTCTACAGGATAACCGACATCGTCAAACGCCTCTTTGATTATCGTAACCCGCCGAGCTTCTGGCTGTAAGCTCCACTCTGGATTGTGCTTCCAGAAGTTCGCTGCTGCGTTGATCACGGAGACTACCGGCCGCTTCGATTTGGATTCGATAGGACCTAGATTCAACGCTTCGGGCTTCGTTATGCGCGTAAATGGGTAGGTTGCCGCCAAGTAGGTCTGGCATGATGTAAATCCAAGACCCGCCACATGCTCCGCCCAATCAAACTCGCCAGACATGTCGGCATCCTCCCATCGTCCTTGTGCCTGCTCCTCAACGAGCTCCAATTGCTTATCGATGACGGCGACCAGATCCGAAAGCAGCCTCAGATCGATATCATGTACTCTATCCTTTCCGATCAGGAACATTTTAGTTCAACAGTGGTATTCACTGACGCAGCGTAGCGGAGTTCAGTGCAATCCGTTGTTTCCGAAAAACAATCGATTCTAGCATCCCCGTCAAGGGAATTTCCTTGATGAAAGGGAAAGCGGCAGGCCTCAGAATTGATCGAGGGGAGCCTCGACCAACTGTGAGGATTACTTATGAGTGGCTTACGGAAGATCAACTTCCCACTCTCTGAAGTGGTCCCGCAAAACGGAGCCAGAGTCTTATTGATGAAATGAGCTGGTCTTTGAGGGGGCAAATCCCCGAAAAGAGACCAGAAACATGAAACGAAAAAGAAGACACCTAACCGCAGAA
>CAJQKQ010000007.1 GCA_905478925.1 uncultured Verrucomicrobiales bacterium | reverse complement strand
GCCATGATTCCGAAATCGTCCGTCGCGGCGACCCCGATGCGTGAATCGCCATAGTCCACGCCCAAGGCAGGGTGGGGGGAGGGAGAGGGGTCGATGGGATCTGGAATGTTGGTTTTCAATGTGCCGGGGCAGCATCATCCGGGGACGGAGGAAAGATCAAGCGTGCGTGATCAAACCGGAGTTGAAGGCACGTATCATCTTACGCTATGGAAATTCAGTATTTGCTCCGAACCGTCACGGCAATGGCCGCCTTCTGCGTATCCGCATTTGCGGGAACTGGCGAAAAGGTCGTCGCAGCCGCACGCAAGCAGATTGGCGTGACCGTGGAATACGATCCCGCATACGTCGGACTCGCGTATCCCGGGGGCGATGTGCCACGGAAAAAGGGGGTGTGCACGGATGTGGTGATCCGCGCGCTCCGTGACGGCCTTGCGAAAGACCTCCAGAAACTCGTGCATGAGGACATGAAGGTGAATTTTTCAAAATACCCGAAGATTTGGGATTTGAAACGCCCGGACAAGAATATCGACCACCGCCGCGTTCCGAACCTGATGGCTTTCTTCGGCAGGAAACACACGGAATTGCCCATGCCTGTTGCGGGTAATAAGCCGGAGTTCTTACCCGGAGATATCGTGACATGCACCGTGCCCCCGCATCTGCCGCACATCATGATCGTCAGCGACAAGAAGAACTCGGCGGGTCTGCCGCTCGTGATTCACAACATCGGCGGCGGTACCCGGGAGGAGGATCGACTTGGTGATTTCCCACTCACCGGGCATTTCCGCTGGAAGGAGTTTGCTAGTGCTGAGTGATCAGTGATTTGACGGCGGGTTTAATTTTATTGGCCGTCTATGTCCGCTGCACTCCCGTTGTGATCAGGAGAAGACCGGTTACGCCGCCTGCTCCTTGCATTGAACCCGATAAATCCATTCCTCAAAGGTAGCTCTTGGGTGGAACTGAAAGTGGTGGGCAGGATTATTTTTGAATTGGGTGGCGAAGGTTCTTCATCCCCAACGGGGATACGGATTTCAGCCTAGGGTTGCCGGAGCAGGGCGGAGGCTACCCTGGGAACTCCGTATTCCGTATATCCCAACCCCAACGGGGTTGCGTCCGTGCCGGAATCAATCCCAGACGTATTTCCCGTCCCAAAATTCTGGATCACGGAGGCAAAGAAGGCGGTTCAATCTCTTGGAAAACCCCTAATATAGGAGCCCTGGCATTTCGTTTGAGAATCCGAGCTTGTTTTTTTGGTCGAACCTGTGCAAGAGTCCGCTTCCCCGCGAAGAAGTCGCGGTTTTCTTTTATGGACATACCTCCCTTTTCCGAGCTCGGGCTTCCCGATGATCTGCTCGCCGCCATCGAAATCCTCGGCTACGAGCAACCTTCCCCGATCCAGTGGAAGGCGATTCCTCCTGCCCTTGAAGGGAAGGATATCCTAGGCCTCTCCGCCACCGGTTCTGGGAAAACGGCGGCCTTTGCGCTGCCAGCGCTCGCCAATGTTGACGTCACCCAGCGCTTTCCGCAGGTGCTGATACTTTGCCCGACACGTGAACTCGCTGTGCAGGTTTGTGCTGAGGTTCACCGCCTCGGGGCGAAGAAAAAGGGACTCCAGGCGACTCCTGTTTACGGCGGTGCGCCGATCGACAGGCAGCTCCGCGCGCTCCGCGACGGAGCACAGATCGTGGTCGGCACGCCCGGGCGCCTTCTGGATCACCTGCGCCGCGGCTCCTTCGATGCCAGCCGCATTCGCATGGCGATTCTCGACGAGGCCGACCGCATGCTCGACATGGGCTTCAAGGAGGAGATGGACGAAATCCTCGCCGCCCTGCCAAAGGAACGCCAGATCCTGTTTTTCTCCGCGACGATGAACGCCGGAGTCTCCCGTTTCATCAAGAAATTCGGAAACGAGCCGGAAATCATTGAGATCGAGCAGAAGGCGATGACCGTATCCACCGTCGAGCAGGCATACTACGAGGTGCGCCAGCGCTCCAAGGTGGAGGTGCTTTCCCGCATTCTCGACATGAACCCGCCCCGCCTCGGGATCATTTTCTGCAACACCAAGCGTTCCGTCGATGAGTGCACCGAGGATCTCGTCAACCGCGGTTACGCCGCCGACCGCCTGCACGGGGATATCACCCAGCAGATGCGCGAGCGTGTGCTCAAGCGTTTCCGTGACGGCGCGGTCGAACTCCTCGTCGCCACCGATGTCGCCGCGCGCGGACTTGATATCGATGAGATCGACATTGTCTTCAACTACGACCTTCCGACGGATCCCGAGGATTACGTCCACCGCATTGGACGGACGGGGCGTGCAGGCCGTTCGGGTCGTGCCGTTTCCTTCGTATTCGGTCGCGAGATCTACCGCCTGCAGGGCGTGGAGCGCTACACCCGTCAGGTGATCAAGCGGGAGAAGATCCCATCCGTCGAGCAGGTCGAGGGCCGCCGTGCGGACATCATTTTTGAATCACTCAAGGAACGTCTTGAGACTGGCGGCTTCGATTCCTACCAGGAAAATGTCGACCGACTGCTTGAGCAAGGCCACACACCGACGGATATCGCCGGTGCGCTGATCACCATGTTGCGCGAATCCAGTGGCAGGGAAGGCGAGGCGATCCAGGAGGACCGCGAGCCGCATTCTCCGCAGCGGGATAACAGGAAAGGCAGGGTGGAACGTGGTGACCGTGGTTACCGTGGTCCTCGCGAGTACTCGGACCGCGGCCGCGACAAACCCTACGAGCGCGGAGGTATGCGCGACGCGGGCGCGATCGAGGGCGGCATGAGCCGGCTGTTTATTTCCCTAGGCAAAGGTGCAGGCATCATGCCCAAGGATATCGTCGGCATGATGTACCGCGAGGCGGGCTTGCCCGACGGTTCGCTGGGTCGCATCACCCTGTTTCCGAAGCATTGCCTCGTCGATGTCCCCGAAGGACTCGCGGATCAGGCAATCCAGAAGGCCAGCAGCGCCAAGCTGCGCGGCAAAACCTTCCGGATCGACCACGACCGCGGACCGAACCAGTGAGATGGAGCGGCGGGTCTCCGACCGCCGAATGGGAAGCGATAGATTCAGCGCAGATGCGCGGAGATCGCTGAGGATCGCTGAGGATCGCTGAGGATCGCTGAGCGAGACTTATTTTGTATTTCGTCTGGAGCGGCATGTCTCCGGCCGCCAACCGGAGATGGAGGGACAGGAAAGTCAAAACGCATCCTTCAAATAAGTATCGGGGAAATGCCTCGGCCAGTGTGGGTGCTCGGAGAGACTCATCTCCGGCGCGGTTCTCTTTTGACAAGCGGGGAGGGAACACTTAGGAACTGCGCCGTGACGGCGAAGCGCCGGATTTCACACAACGATTTATTTACTGAACCATGAACGAACCGATATTCACCGGCTGCATTCCCGCCCTCATGACCCCTTGCAACGAAGCGGGGGAAATTAATTACGACGCTCTTGTCGATACAGCGAAACACCTCATGGCAAAAGGTATGCGGGGCGTTGTCTATTGCGGCTCCATGGGCGATTGGCCGCTGCTTACCGATGCGCAACGCCAGGAAGGCGTCCGTCGTCTCGTTGAGGCAGGCATCCCCACGATCGTGGGAACAGGCGCGCAGAATTCGAAGCTTGCCGCCGAGCACGCGGCGCATGCGAAAGAAGTCGGAGCCGATGGCCTGATGGTGATTCCGCGTGTGCTTTCACGCGGCAGCTCCGCGGCGGCACAGAAGGAACATTTCCGGGGTGTCTTGAAAGCTGGCGGAGATCTTCCGGCTGTGATCTACAACAGCCCCTACTACGGTTTCGAAACCAAGGCCGACCTCTTTTTCGCCCTTCGTGCGGAGTTCTCCAGCCTGATCGGGTTCAAGGAATTCGGCGGTGCGGATTCGCTGAGCTATGCGGCGGAATTTATCACCAGCGGCGATGACGATCTGACCTTGATGGCGGGCGTCGACACCCAGGTCTTCCACGGTTTCGTCAATTGCGGTGCGACCGGTGCGATCACCGGTGTGGGCAACGCATTACCTACTGAAATCCTCCGTTACGTGGAGCTGGCAAGCAAGGCCGCGAAGGGCGACCAGCAGGCACGCAAACATGCACTTGAGCTTTCCGAGGCGCTGACCGTGCTCTCCACTTTCGATGAGGGCGCGGATCTCGTCTTGTATTACAAGGAACTGATGGTTCTTGAAGGCCACGATGCCTATCGCTACCAGATTTACGGATCCGACAAGTTGAGCGCCAGCCAAAAGCAATTCCTGCACACCCAGTGGAAGCTCTTCCGTGATTGGTGGAGCAACTGGGACGGCCGCGAGTAGGTTTCTCCGAACACCGAAGTCTCGATGAGTAAGAATGAACCCGACGCGGTGAGGCGCTTGCGCATCATCGATTCACACACCGTTGGCGAGCCGACCCGTGTGGTGATTTCCGGTGGCCCGGAGGTGCTTGAAAAAGGCGCGGTGGCTGCGCGGGATTTCCTGCGGGATGAGGCAGACTGGATGCGCTGCTGCCTGATCAATGAGCCGCGCGGCTTCGATGCAGTGGTGGGGGCTTTTCTCTGCGATCCGGTCGATGAAGATTGCGTTTCGGCGGTCGTTTTTTTCAATAACGGAGGATACTTGCCCAGCTGTATCCATGCCACAATTGGGGTGATCCGCACACTGGAGCACATGGGGCGCATCGGGATTGGTCGGCATCGCCTGGAGACGTCTGCGGGTGTTGTGACGGCGGAGCTTTCGGCGGACGGAAGCGTGACAGTGGAAAACATGCCTAGCTATCGGACGGGGAAAAATGTCGTCCTCGATGTTCCGGGCTACGGCGAGGTCAGCGGTGACATTGCTTGGGGTGGAAACTGGTTTTTCCTCATCGCGGGGCAGGGGCCGCCTGTCGAGCAATCGGGGATCGCGGACTTGATTGCGTTCTCGATGGCTGTGCGGCGAGTGCTGGATTCCTCGGGTGTCCGCAGCGAGGATGGGGCACTGATCGACCATGTGGAGGTTTTTGGGGAGCCGAGGGAGGGTTTGGATGCAGACAGCCAAAATTTTGTCCTCTGCCCGGGAGGAGCATACGACAGGTCACCATGCGGAACCGGGACGAGCGCGAAGCTCGCTTGCCTCGCGGCGGACGGCGATCTCGCGGAAGGGAAGATTTTCCGACAGGCGGGGATAGTAGGGACGGTGTTCGAGGGGCGCTATCGCCGCATCGATGCGGAAAGGATCACGCCCATCGTCACGGGAAAGGCATGGATCACTGCGGAGAGCGAGATCATCATCGAACCGGATGATCCATTCCGATTCGGGATCGCGACGGAAAACATTTTCGAAAAAAACTGATGACTGCTGGGAACGAAAAAACGGAAAGCGTCGTGGTGGTCGGCGGTGGGGTGATTGGGCTGGCGAGCGCCTACTACCTTGCCAAATCCGGGCGCAAGGTGACCGTGATCGAGCGCGATCCTTCGCTGCTCTCCGGCGGCTCGGCGGGCAATGCCGGGATGGTTGTCCCTAGCCATTTTATCCCACTCGCCGCGCCGGGTGTGATCGGGCAGGGGCTGCGCTGGATGCTGGATCCGAAGGGGCCGTTTTTCCTCCGGCCGCGCATCGACATCGATCTCGCCCGCTGGATCTGGATTTTCTTCCGTCATGCAAATGCGAAGCATGTAGCAGCTAGCGAAAAGCTCCTGTGCGATCTCAGTCTGCAGAGCCACCGGCTGCACCAAGAGCTTTCCAAGGGCGAGGGTTACACGCTGACCGAGCGTGGCCTGCTAATGCTTTGCCAGAGCGAGAAGGGCTTGGAGGAGGAGACCGAAGTTGTCGAGGCGGCGCACAGGCTTGGGCTGGAGGCAGAGCTGTTCGATAAGGAGCGCTTGCGTGAGTTCGAGCCGGATGCGGAGGTCGCTGCGGCCGGCGGCGTCTGGTGGAAACAGGATTGCCATCTCACTCCGCTGGATTTCACCAACGCACTGAGGAAGGGGATTTCCCGAGACGGGGGGACTTTCGTGGAGGACGATGCTGTCGATTTTATTCGTGAGGGTAAGGAAGTGATCGGGGTGAAAACGGCGGCGGGGGATTCGATCGAGGGTGACCGCATTGTCCTGGCCGGCGGGATCGCGACGATCAAGCTGGCCCGCAAGCTGGGCCTGCGGATGCCGATGCAAGGCGGAAAGGGCTACTCCTTCACGCTTCCGAAGCCGCGAAAATCCCTGCGCCTGTGCAGCCTACTTAAGGAAGGCCGTGTCGCCGTGACACCGATGGGCGATAGCTTACGTGTCGCCGGGACAATGGAAATCTGTGGCTCCGATACCTCAGTCAGCCCCAAGCGGCTCGAAGGGGTCGTGGAGAATTTCTGCCGTTTCTATCCGGATTTCACAAAAGCAGATTTCGAGGGAATCGAGCCATGGGTGGGACTCCGTCCTTGTTCGCCGGATGGTCTTCCATATCTCGGTCACGTGCCCGGGCAGGGACGTGTTATCGCGGCGACAGGTCATGTGATGATGGGTCTCAGCCTTGCCCCCGCGACGGGCTGGCTGGTCGAAAAACTCGTTTCCGGTGAGGCCAGCCCGATCGGACTGTCGCAGCTTGATCCCGGAAGGTTCGGTTAGATCCTTGTGTCAGATTGAGGTTTTCCGGTTGCGATTTGCCGTTAGCTTTCACCGCAGCTGAATGTGATATCGATCATTTGATTGTGACGGTGGCGTCGTTCTTGGTTTCGATCTTGATGCCGTCGAGTTTTGCGAATGCGGCCTTGGCTGCATCCATGTCGGTCTTGGCGGTTTCCGAGATCTTTTTCAGGGCGTCTTTTTGTTCGATCATCTTGCCGACCTGGACATCGAAGAGGGTGACGGTATCGCCCTCGACGTGGCTGGCGTTGCTGGCGGCGATGCCGTCCGCAACGACAAGCTGTATGGTGATGCGCATGTCCGTCATCATCTGTTTCATCATGGCCTCTTGCTGGGGATCCGCGCCTTCCTCGTCGCCCATGCTCATTTCATCGAAGTCGGTTGGAGGGACGATGATTTTGAGTTTGCCATCAGCGTAGGCGAACCTGACGAATTCGTCTTTCTTATCTTCCTCGGCAGGGGATCCTTCTGCCTGCATATCATCGACGGCATCGCCGGGATTGACGGAGAGCTTGTTGATGTCGGCGAACTTGTAGTGGATGCGGGCTCCCTTCTTTCCGTCCTCGTCGATCATCTCGGTCTTCACGTATTCGACGCCTTCGCCGAGCTTGGCGGCCTTGGCCTTGGCCTTGTCTTCCTTGAACATCTCTGCGACGGGATCCGGTTGGCCCGGTTGAGCGAACTGGGTCATCATCGCCATCATCTGTTCACCGAGAATGGTTTGCTCGACGATGGTTCCGCTGCCGTCCTTGTTGAGTGTGATGGTGGTCTCGTTCTGGAGGCAGCTTGGCAGCGCGAACGCGGCAAAGAGTCCCAATGCGAGTTTGGCTGTTTTCATAAGTCGTTTTTTCATAACAATACAGTCCTAGCATCCGTCGGTAGATGTGGCAATTATAGAAGAGGGGGTTTTGGAATAGGGTGGCGGCAGGTGCAAAGCGGGAAAGGCTGGCGATATGTTAATTTTTTTGCTTGGGACGAGGCGAGGGCATCCCTCATCCAGGCGCCGGCCAGGAGGTATATGCGACTCATGTTTCGAAGGCTGAATTTCCGTAAGACTTCAAGCAAGGTGAAGGTTGAGTGGCGGAAAGAAATTGCAACGCAGCGGATGCGCTATCATCTTTGCCCTGTCCATGACCGAAGCCACGCCTGCTGTTGAGATCCGCCACCTGGTGAAGGATTTTAAAACATCCTTCAAGCGCCAGCCGCTGCGTGCGGTGGACGATGTCTCGATCCGTATCATGCCCGGAGAGGTCTACGGCCTGATCGGGCCGAACGGCTCGGGAAAATCGACAACGATGAAGGCGCTGCTGGGACTGGTTGCACCGACCTCCGGGGAGTGCTCCATCTTCGGGAAAGACTCACTCAAAGTGGACTCGCGGAACGAAGTGGGATTCCTGCCTGAGAACCCATATTTCTACAAACACCTGAGCGGTGAGGAGACGCTAAAATTCTATGGCAAGCTCTGCGGCATCAAGGGCGCGAAGCTGCGAGACAGGGTGAAGGAATTGCTGGAGCTAGTCGACCTGGAAGGGGCGAGCCACCGGCGGATCGGCGGATATTCCAAGGGGATGCTGCAGCGGATCGGGCTGGCGCAGGCACTGATTCAGGAGCCGCAGCTGGTGATACTCGACGAGCCGACGGCCGGGGTGGATCCGGTCGGGTCGCGAGAGATCCGGGATCTGATTTTTAAACTGCGGGAGCGGGGCATCACGGTTTTCCTGTGCTCCCATCTACTCGAACAGGTGCAGGAGGTGTGCGACCACGTTGGCATCATTTTCCGCGGGAAGATGGTCAAAGAGGGGAGGCTGGAGGATCTGATCGCGATCGAGGATCAGACCGAGTTGGTGATGAAGGACGCAAGCCCGGAACTGGTGGCGGAGATCGAGGCTCTGATCGCGAAAGATGGCACCGCCGAGCATGTGCGCACCGGCAAGCCGAGAACGACGCTGGAGCGGCTGTTCTTGCGCGAGACTCGCTCAAGGGAGGAGACGAACTAAATTTTACGAGATGAACCCGCTTATAAATATGCTCTCACATGCGTCCCGGATCGGCGTGATCGCCCGGCACGCCTTCACGCAACTGGTGCGGATGAAGGTGTTCTATTTCCTAGCGTTTTTCGCGGTGATCTTGATTGGTAGCAATTTTTTCGACCTGCCGCAGCACGAGGGGCCGGAATCCGCCGGGATTAACATCCTGCGCTCGATCAAGAGCTGGTCGCTCGGCGCGATGACGCTGTTCTCGGTGGTGCTGTCGATCGTCGCGACGGCATTGCTGCTGCCAAAGGACGTGGAAGATAGGACGCTCTATACGATTCTGGCGAAGCCTGTCCCAAGGATCGATTACCTGGCCGGTAAGCTCATTGGGGTGCTGTTGCTGGTGTTCGTTTCGCTGGCGCTGATGGATGTCCTGATGACAGGGATTCTGCACCTGCGGACAGAGATGGTTTTGGCGGATCAAATGGCAGTGGCGGAGGCGAGGAACTGGCCGGCGCAGGACGTCGCACTGCTGAAGTCCGATATCCTTGCGCAAGGGCCGACGGCTTCGCTGCAAGGGGCGGTGTTTTCCGTTTTCCTGCGGGCGACGATCATCGCCTCGATGGCGATGTTAATTTCGACTTTCTCCAGCAGCACGCTTTTCACGACCATCATTTCCTTTCTGATCTATTTCGTTGGGCATTTCCAAGCGGATGCCAGGGCAGCCTATTTCACTCATGAGGCTGGGACGGGCGACGGCTTTTGGCTGCGGGGGGTGGCTCTGCTGATCTCACTGGTGCTGCCGGATTTCCAGCTTTTCAATGTGATCGATGCAGTCATCGAGGGGCAGGTGCTTCCGCTGCTGATTCTCGGCAAGCTGACGCTGATCGGGCTCTTCTATTTCGTATTCTACGTGATCGCATCGTGGTTGGTTTTCGCGAGGAAGGAGTTCTAAGAGCCGATGACGCAAGGAAAACGATACGCTGTCCTGGTTCTCGCTGTCTTGGTGATGGGTGCGGTGCGGTTGCCTTTCGAGCGGGCGTTGAATGCGGATTTGCGCGATGCCGGGTTGATGCCGCCGGAGCTGGAGGTGAAGACCTCCGACCGGATCGGCCAGACCTTTTCCGCCGTATCGCTCGGCGGCTTACGAACCTTGGTCGCGACTTTCCTGAACCTGCGAGCTTTCTCGTTTTTTACCGAGCAGCGATGGGCGGATGTGGCGGATACCTTTGATACGATTGTCGATCTTGCGCCGCGCACCCGCTACTACTGGGACACCGGAAGTTGGCACCAGTCATACAATGCGGCGTCCTACTACCTCTATGAATCCAAGCTGCCCGGCCTGAGACGGAAGCTGGGCTGGCGTGAATCGATCTTGAAGGGACGTGATTTCCTGGAGCGAGGAATCCGCAACAATCCGGAGGATCCGATTTTGCGCGAGCGGCTGGGTTTCCTGCTATCGGATTCGAACAAGATCGCGGCCTTCGGGGATGTGAACAAGGCCTACGAGGCCTCCTACGACGCCTATATGTCGGCCGTGGGTATCGGTAATTCGCGGTGGCTGGCCAAGCGTTTCGCGCTGTATTCGTTGGCGAGGGTGCCCGGCAGCGAGCGTGAGGCGCTTGCCATGGCCAAGGAAGTCCGTGCCGAGCAGGGGCGCGACACCCCGACCATGCTGGGTCTGCTCTACACGCTTGGCTACCATGAGGATCCCAGCCAGTCCGTGGACAAACTTATTGATTCGGTGTTTCCATCGCGGGAGGTCGCCTACGAGGTTCTCGGCGGTCTGTGGATGCGGACGCGCGACCGCTATCCGGTGTACGGGGTCGCAAGGGGGATCGCCTTGCTGGAAGCGGAGCTGAAAGTCCCGGCGGAAAGGAGCGTACTGAAGCAGGAGCTTCCGCGACCGATGATCCCGGAAGACTATTTCGCGCCGAAGAAGTGAACCCTGGTAGCCAACGCACTGATGCGAAGTATTTCCGGACGTGTTAGAAAATCGCTTGTGGCATCTGCGAAAGCTTCCCATGCTATCGCCAGATCATCATTTATTCACCATGCCCGGCGAACACCCCTTCCAGCAGCTCTTTGAAACCTTCGGGAAATTGCCCGCAGCCCATACGGTCTCCGTGAACCGAGAGGCGCGTGAGGCGCTCAAGGAATGGCTTGATGCTCCATTGGAGAAGCCAGGCCACTGCATCCTGTTGAAGGCACCCAGGGCGGGGCACGGCAAGACCCACCTGTTGACAAGGCTCCAGTATGAGTTGGGCGGCAGCCATGAGTTTATTCCGCTGCAGGCCGTCGGTGGCAGCCGGATTGATGCGGCGACGGTTCTCGACGATACCTTGCGCCGTCTCGTCCGTGCCCTCCCGGCTGCGGGTGGGCTGACCGTGTTCGATCTTGTGGTGCGCCGGCTTTTCTCCTCCTCGCTGCAGCCTCTGGTTAACTCCGGCGAGGTGCCTTGTCAGGATCGTGAGGGAGCATTGAACGCCCTCCGCGATCGACCGATCGAGACATTTGATTTTCATCATCCAAGTGCGGTGACGGCACATTGGGCGCGAGAGAACTTCGAGTTGCTCGGCCCCCGCCTGTCCCTGGAGATTTCCCGGAAAAACGGGCTGCCGATGCGTGAAACCTCTTTCTGGGTGGATGCCATGTTCCGCTTCACTGCGACGCCGATCGATAATCCGGGCCGGGTGCGCGCGCTGGCGGCCACCGTATTCGACGACCCTTCCGCCGAGTCTGCGGCGCATGAACGGCTTGTGGCGCTGCTCGGTTTGATGGGTTCGCTGCTGCGGGTGGTATTGGTTGCGGACGAACTTGAGGGCTATTCCTCGGACGAGGCCTCCGCCCTCCGCTTCGCCTCTTTCCTCGGTTCGCTCCGGCAATCGGTCGAGCGGGCGGATGTCATTCTCTCGGTGAACCAGGATATCTGGGAAAGCGCATTCCTGCCGCGGCTCAGCGGCGGGCTGGGCGACAGGCTTTCGGAAATTACGGTGGAGCTGGAGCCGCTGGACCGCGAGGGGATGCTTGCGGTCATCGAGTCCCGTTCGCCGGGAATGGGCGAGAAGATTTTAGGAACCATGGAGGATGCGGAGCTGCCATCCTATGCGCGCGGTGTGATTAAGTGTGCTGCGGAGAACTGGGGCTTGGAGCCAAAGGCTGACGAGGCAGCCAAGGAAGATCCCCCGGCTGCATTTGCCTCTCCGGTTTCCGAAACAGAAGCGATTAAGCAACCCGAGCCGGAACCCGCACCGGCGGAGAGTCCCGAGACGGTGGATCCGCCTGATGTAGTAGTTGAGCCTTCCCCGGTGGTCGCCGAAGCTCCTGCAGCCGATTTCTCAGCGCCGCCGGTTCCAGCTCCGGAAGCTCCAGCCAAGGCACGGGATCCGATTGAGGCACCGACGAATTTTTCCCCCGAGGCGGCGATCGCCGCATTCGGTACGTTCAAGGAGCCTGCTGAGCC
>CAJQKQ010000006.1 GCA_905478925.1 uncultured Verrucomicrobiales bacterium | reverse complement strand
AAATTCTGCGGTTAGGTGTCTTCTTTTTCGTTTCATGTTTCTGGTCTCTTTTCGGGGATTTGCCCCCTCAAAGACCAGCTCATTTCATCAATAAGACTCTGGCTCCGTTTTGCGGGACCACTTCACTGTATCCCTGATCCGACTCCGCAAATGATTCTGCCATCCGCACTTTCGCAGGAGGTGGCGCTCGCGGTAGGGAAAGCGGTCAAGGATGCGGTGGAATAAGCGCGGCGAGGGTGACGTCCGCAGCTACCAGATACGCCTCGGCACGGAAGTCCGACTCTACCGCAGCACCCTGGACAAGGGATACAATGCCATCGAACGCAGCCAAAGTTCAGGGACGGAACAGGCATCCCCGAGCCCTCTGTCCTCGCGCTGCTCGGAATCGGTGGCGTTGGTTCAAAATACGAACGGCTATTTCTTAATCATCACCAACCTAAACCCGATATCTGGCATACGCACATTCGGCGTTGCTCCGTCTCTGCGAAAAACCAGGGATTCATCCTCATCGAATTCGTAGCCGCCACCCCGTGTGATCTTGGGTTTTCGTGAGTAGGGCTTATCAAAACTTCCTGCGATGGGATTGGTTCTCTCACGATCAGGATATGGACGCATGTGTGCGTCGTCGTGACAGAATTCCCAAAGATTCCCTGTCATATCATACAAACCCAGTTCGTTCGCTTTCTTCTTCCCCGATCGATGAACCCGCCGTTCACTGTTCCCGGCATACCACGCAACTTCATCGATCGTATTCGAACCACTGTAGCGGTAGCCCTTCGAAATCTTTCCTCCCTTCGCGGCATACTCCCACTCCGCCTCAGTCGGCAACCGGAAATATTTCCCCGTCATCCCATTCAATCGATCGATGAAGCGCTGGATGTTCGCCCAGCTAAGGTTGTTCACGGGATGCCCTTTCCCTTGGAAGTAACTGTGATCCCACCCCATCACCTCCCGGAAAAGCTCCTGACTGACCTCAAACTTGCCCATATAAAACCCAGCAAGTGTCACCTTGTGTGCGGGTCCCTCAGCCGATGACGCCTTGTCCGAGTTTGAGCCCATCGAGTAACTCCCGCCTTCCACCCAAACCATCTCCTTCAACAAGCACTTCATCGATTCCGGGGAGAGCACCTTCGGCACAGCGTCCTTTTCCTCAGCTATCGCAGAGCCAACTGCGACCACACACACCAACGATAAGAGTAATTTTGCAAACATAAGATTCTTCCCAAGAGGTCGTCACGCGCACATGGAAATCAAGATCGAAATCCAGGCGGAAAATCCCACCCCGTTCATCGAATGGGATAACTGCCCCCAGTATCAGCTCCCGATTTCACTCCCTGACATCCCCCAGCCCATACTGCGGGACGTTTCAAACAGAGGCTCGTGCTCATTTCAGCACTTCTTTGCCGGCCGCCTTCCAGGCGGTGATACCTCCGGCCAGATCATAGACGGTGAATCCGGCGGCGCGCAGTTGCTTCGTCGCCTTCGCGCTGCGCCCGCCGCTCCGGCAATAAACCACCACTGCCTTTTTCGGATCCAGTGCCACCTTGGCTTTGTCGATAAAGCCGTCTTCGGTCACGGTGACGAGTATCGCGCCCTTTAGGTGTCCCTCATCCCATTCCTCCTTGCTGCGGACGTCCAGGAGTTGTGCGCCTTTGGCGAGCTGTTTCTCCGCCATTTCAATTTTCACCGGGGCAACAAGCTCGGGCTCCTCTGCCGCTGAAATGGAAACGATGGAATATAGGATCGCGGTGGTGAGGGTCAGGAATTTCATCACCTGAGTATCGTTTTGTTATCGCGACAACGCAAGGTTCGTTGAGGTTTTCATCGTTTCTCAAAGTGGTGAGCCGGTTGGAATGGTAAACAGCAAATCGGAAGACGAGACGTAGGAAAGCCGTGCAAAATCCCGTCGCCTGAAAGGACGGCGAACCGGTGGAACGCCTGACCGGCGTGAGACCGAAATCCGAAATCGTGCGCGCTCTCGCAAACGCCTGACCGCACCTCCCCCATCCGGCCCGGGAGTTCCATGCAAACTCCCGGGTCACTGCGTTGAAGCAAACATCAAACATCATCACCATGGCCGATCGATTCATGCACGAAGTCCTCACTCCCGCCGTACTCAAGGCGCAGGACAAATACTACGGGCGCCGCTATTCCGCCGACGACGAGGCTCCCTCCCCGGATGAACTCCGTCCCCAGGAAATTTCGTTCATCGAAAGCCGCGACAGCTTCTACATGGGCACCATCACCGAAAACGGCTGGCCCTACGTTCAGCACCGTGGTGGCCCGGCTGGATTCTTCAGGGTTCTCGGCCCCCGCGAAATCGCCTTCTCCGACTACAGAGGCAACCGCCAGTTGGTCAGCACCGGGAGCCTCGCGGTGCACAAACGCGTCTCCCTTTTCCTGATCGACTACCCGAGCCGCAGCCGCCTGAAAATCCTCGGCGAAGCCGAGGTTCTCGATGCCCGAGAGCATCCCGAACTCGCAAAGAAACTTGAGCCAAGCGGCGGCCACGGCGCTCCCCCTGAGCGCATCTTCCGCATCAAGATCCTGTCCTATGATTGGAACTGCCCGAAGTTCATCACCCCCCGCTACACTGAGGAGCAGGTAAAGGAGCTCATCTCCCCACTGCAACTCCGCGTTGCCGAGCTCGAATCCGAACTCGCCACCCTGCGAGACCAACAATCCGACCAGTGAATCAACAAGGATTGACCCGTCTGGCGCATCATCAAACCGATTTTCCCGATGGGGCTCCCGACGCATGGATCAGTGAACCGGCTTTCTCCAGATCCGCACCGCTGGGCGATTGGTACGGGCTGAGGTCGAACTCAGGAAGAACTGAGAGCAGGTGATCGAAGATGTCACCCTGGATATCTTCGTAATTTTCCCATGCTATTTCGTTGGTGAAAACATAGATCTCCAGCGGGAGTCCCTGGGCACCCGGGGACAACTGCCGCACAAGCAGAGTCATGCCCTCTTGATGGATCTTCGGATGATTCCTCAGGTAGGCCACACAGTAGGCGCGAAAGGTGCCGACGTTGGTCAGTCGGCGGCCGTTGATTAGTTCGTCGAGATTTCCCCCGACGTCCCCATTGTACTCCTGAATTTCATCGAGCTTGGATTCGAGGTAAGAACGAAGCAGGCGGATGCGTTTGAAGCGCTCCAGCAGCTTTTCATCGGCAAAGCGGATCGTCCGCATGTCGATATGGAGAGAACGCTTGATACGGCGGCCTCCGGACTCGCTCATACCACGCCAGTTTTTGAACGAATCAGAAATGAGGGCGTAGGTCGGGATCGTGGTGATTGTCTTGTCGAAGTTCTGGACTTTCACTGTCGTGAGCGAGACGTCGATAACGTCGCCATCCGCGCCACGGGCGGGCATCTCGATCCAATCGCCCACCGCCACCATGTTATTGACGGAAAGTTGGAACCCGGCGACGAGGCCGAGGATGGCATCCTTGAAAATCAGCAACAGGATGGCTGTCACCGCGCCGAGACCGGAGAACAGCACGACAGGAGATTTCCCCAGAAGGGCGGAGAGGATGAAGATCAGGCCGATCAAATTGATGACAAGTTTCGCTGCCTGGGCGTAACTTTTCGCGGGGTAGCGCCGACCAACCGGCCCCCTCTCCCAGACCGCCCGGGCGAAATTGATCAACCCGTCGATCACAAGCAGTGTGATGATAATTAGGTAGGTGTTCACCGCGAGGCCGGTGATCGCCAGTATCCCAGCTTCGCCACGAAACACGGCGGGGGCGTAGAAATGGATCACCGCCGCGGGTACGAGATGCGAAAAATGGACGATCACGTGATGTTCGATCAGCAAGTCATCCAGCTTGATGGCGGTTTTCTTGATGATAGGATGCACCACCCACTCGATCAGGCGCTTGGCCAGAAAGTTCGCAACCAGCGCGAGGGCGCAGATATAAAGGATCGCTCCGAAAATACCGAGTTTCCCGGCAACCGCCGCATCCATGTTCAAGTATTGGAGCCAATCGCTGATCTTGTCCGGAGTCATTGGTGGATCATGGAACGCAGGAGCCCCGACTGGCAATGCTTCGTTCGCGGCGGCGGGAGAAACTGCGCGCGTGTGGAGGAATTCGAACAGCCATCTGCCGTTGACCGGCTGCTGTCACACGCCGCTCATTCACCCGGGGCTGGAAAACATTTGGCAAATTCAGCATCCATCGGAGCCTCGATTTTCAAGGGCACGCCAGTCAGCGGGTGATCGAGTTCGAGAACCTTGGACTGGAGCAACATGCGCGTTCCGGTGCCAAGAACCTCACCGAGTTCGAAGCTGCGATCCATCCCGGCATAGCGGAAGTCACCGACAATCGGGCGACCGCCCTCCAGCAGGTGGCGGCGGATCTGGTGAAACCGTCCGGTCACGGGTGTAACTTTGAGGAGCGATAGAACTAGTGTCGGATCGGCGGGAAAGAACCCCTCAATCGTGACGGCCAGACGCTCGAACGAGGTTTTCGCCGACCGCTCTTCATCCTCGGGATTGGTTCTCAGTGGCGTCTCGCAGATCCACCGCTGCGGAACGTTTCCACAGACAATGGCGTGATAGGTTTTTACGACATTGCGAAGTTCGAATGCTCGCTGAGCGCGGCCGCAAGTCTCCTTATCGAGAGCGAAGAGCAGCACGCCCGAGGTCGGGCGATCCAGACGATGCGCCGGAAAAACCCGCTGCCCAAGTTGGTCGCGCAGTCGCTTCATCGCAATCCATTCCGGCCCCTCAGGCTCGCGCCCGGGATGCACAATCATCCCGGCAGGCTTGTCGATGGCGACGAGGAACTCGTCTTGATAGAGGATACTCAGCGGCAGCATCGATGGAGTAAGCGAGCGTGGATCAAGCATTTCAATATTTCCAAAAACTCATGATCTCTCGACATTCCCCGCGCGGACGCCCCTCTCACTTGCTCTTCATTTGCACGGGGAAAAGGACCCCGTGCTTTTTGATATTTTCTGGGCGACACGACGGTTCAATTGGCATGAATTATTCGGCGAGGTCCTCGTTAAAATAGATTTTGATAAACTTCATCTTTTTCTCTTCATCGAAACCATGTTCCAGCACTTGCTCGGGCTTGGCGGCAAGTGCCGGCTTGAGCCGGATTTCCACACCCGTATCGAGTTTCATCGCGGTGCGGATTTTCTTTTTGGCCTTGCTGACGTCCTTCTTTGAAATTTCAAAGGAATCTTCCAGTTTCTGCCCCTGCTCCTCTTCGATCTGGCTGCGGTGTTCCGCAAACTTGGCTTTGGCTTCCGGGGTTTTGAGAACCTCCTCCTCAAACTCCCCCAAATTGAACTTTTCCTTTTCCTCGAAGTAAGTGATCGCGTCCCTCGCCGCATTGGAGGCATCCCATGGCGGTGCATCGTCCTCTGCGGCAGGCTTTTCCTTCTTCTCCTTTTCCATAAACGCGACGGCCATGTTGGCGTATTTGTTCGTCAGAAACGGGCTGTCGGCGATAGGCACCACGCCCAGAAAATCTCGCACCCAGAAGCGCGAATCCGATCCGGAGCGGTCGAACGTCAGCACATAGTAGCCCTTGCTGGCCAGGTGGTTGAGGATCAGGCAACCTTTGTCGATTTTTTCCGGATTGATGCCCTGTTCAGTGTGCAACTCAAGATCCCCGTCACGGGTGGAAATACTGAGGAACGGGACGACGCTTTCCGACTTGAGTATGCACAGCCCCTGGATGAACTCACCATCGATTTCGATATCCTTGATCAAGGAAATGCAGAGATCGCCGGACTTGATGTTCGGATGGTTCGACTTGGAGTAGAGACGCTTCGCAATGTCACAGCCCTTTTCCAGCAAACCGTCTTCCGAGTCGAAGATCGCGGCGGCATAGGTCATCATTTCATGCTGATTGAGCGACGAATGGTGAGCGAAGCGATGCGCCGTGAGATTCTTAAACGGTTTAAGAAAAATGGCGGCAAGCGCCATCTCATCGTTCTCATCGATTGTGAAAACCTCTTTCGAGGTCTGGAGCGGCTCATCGCGTTGAGGATGACCGACTTTAGCAAGAACCAGGCCGGCGGCCGCGGCGGATGTGAAACGAATTTTAACAGGCATACAGGGGGCGGAACCTAGAAGCTCAGAGCCATTTGAACACCCTGAAATTTAGAAATTCTTCGCCTCGCCACAGAATCCACCCACCTCACCCACTTTGAAACTTGGCGGGCTGTTTGATTGCAATGTTGAGCCGCTTGTCTGAGAACTGGACATGCCGGTTGTCTCTGTGGTTCTTCCGTTTCGCGACGCGGAGGCGACGCTTCTGGATGCCGTTCAGAGTATCCTGCGGCAGCAGTTTCGTGACCTTGAACTCATCGCGGTGGATGACGGATCCCGCGACGGATCGGTCGCGTCCCTGGCTGGGATCGAGGATACTCGGTTCAGACTCGTGCGGAACCAATTTGATAACGGAGTCGTTGGAGCCTCGGCAACGGGTCTGGGTTTGGCTGGTGGTGAGTGGTTCGCGCGGATGGATGCCGATGATGTGGCGATGCCCCGGCGAATCGGTGAGCAACTCAATGCGGCAGAGGGAGATACCGGAGTGATCACATGCGGTGTTGAGACGATTGATTGCCATGGTGATGGCATGCGCCGCTATGTCGCTTGGGCAAACAGCCTGACAGACCATCAAGCGATGTCCCGTTCACGCTTCATCGAGTGTCCGGTGATCAATCCCACGGCGATGGTCCGGAGCGATTGGATGAATCGTGTGAGCGGCTATCACGATACCTCGTGGGCTGAAGATCATGATCTCTGGCTCAGGCTTCTCGCCGCTGGCTGTCGATTCGTGCGGGTTCCGGAGGTTCTGCTCCAATGGAGGGACTCACCGGAGCGGTTGACCCGGCAGGATCCGCGCTATGGGAGCGACGCGAGAAGTCGGATGCGGGCGCACCATTTGCACAATCTCCCAGGAGTCGGTGAACATGGCGTGGTCATTGCCGGCGCCGGACCAATCGGAAAGAGGTTGGCGCTGGACCTTCAGGACGAGGGGGTCGCGGTGAAAGGCTTTTTCGACGTGAATCCGGCGCGGGTCGGTCAGTGGATCCATGGTGCCGAAGTGGCAGCAACCGAACAGATGAAGTCCCAGTGGCGCTCAAGCATCATGCTCGGTGCGGTTGGGCTCAAAGGAGCGCGATCGACCGTTCGTCAAATGGCGATCGCCGCAGGTCGCCGGGAAGGCGAGGACTTCTGGGCCGTTTGCTGAGTCCCGAAATCTGGAAAGAGTCAATTTTAGAGACCTCGGACTGGTCCGGATGTTCCATTTCAAATTAGACGGTAACGAAACCGAGATCCCGTGTAGCACGGACAACGCAACCGAGATCAGCACAAGTCACTTCCTCGTTATCTCTGTGGCTGACGCCGCCGCAACATCTTCGCCATAGAAAGCTCCGGCAGGTAGTGGTGACTTTCAGTCGCCTCCCCTTTCCCGCTCTTCAACAACCGCCAAAGCCTCCGCCTCATTCATCCCGTCCGCCGCATCACTCTTGAGCTCGTGCCATTCAGGACGGCCCCCATTTATGTGGTTGAGTCCCGAGAAAAACTTTAATCCACCAACACGAAACCTCTCCGTGTGTGCTTGCAGCGCAATGCCTTACCCGCCACGTTTGGATTCCAGTCATTGGCGTGACCGAAATCGGCCGCGTCCATGACCATGGTCAAGCTTACCACCCGCGGTAGCTCAGCGATAAGTTCACGCCCGCCCACCGCAGCATTTGTATAGATCGATGCCTCATTGACTCCACCGCGGTTCTTCATCATCCAACGGTATTGGACGTCATCATGATTGAGTGTCTTATAACCTTTTTGTGATAGGGACATGAGAGCGAAGTCAAAACACTGATTCAGTTTCGAACCAATGAGAATGTTTTTATCGAGATTTTTCGACCCTTCGCCAAAATAAATTCCCCGAAACGACCGAGTCAGAAAACCTCAAATCCAGGCGTGACGAAGGTGCGGTAGGGAAACGCTTCTCAATCAGCAACCCCTCAGGGAGAAAGCAAATAGCCCAAGATGCCGCGCCGTGGAGTCCAGGGAATCGGAAAAAGGATTTGTGTGACAGCCCACATGATGCCAGGAAATTTGGCGAGACTTTCACTCATATGGGAAATTTACAATTTACGGAAATTCAGGGCCGACAGGAGCGGCTTCTCAATCGACTTGGCTCCGATCTGCTGATCATTCCCGCCGAAATTCCACGCTCGAGTATTTCTAAATTCCGTCAGGGCACGAATTTTTTCTATCTGACTGGATTTCCTGAATACGGTGCCATGCTCGTATTGGATCCCACATCGGAGGGAGAACAAGTCAGTTTGTTCGTTCGCGAAAACAGCGAAAAAGAGCAGGTATGGGATGGTTTCACCATGGGCGTGGACAAACAAGCGAGGCTTGTCCAGCGGACAAGGTCAGACACATCCGTGAATTTGAGAGTTTTCTCTCCGGCCGACTGCAAGGCCGCCGAGTGCACTACAAGGCGGTCGATGGCCACCCCTGCAGCGGCATGATCGCCCAGGCGATCAAGAGTCAATCTGCCTAGGTCGTGGCAGAAGGAGACGTCTTCGATGCGCTTGTTGGGATGCGTATGGTGAAGTCACCGCTGGAGGTTGAGCAGATGCGCCGGGCCATCAAGATCACCGGAGAAGCCCATCATGCCTGCATGCGTGCAGGCAAACACTACCGTCAGGAGTATCAATTTGAGGCGGAATTTGAATATACCGGCAAGATGCAGGGAGTGATGCATCAAGCGTTTGGCACCATCGTGGCTGCAGGCAGCCACGCAACCTGCCAGCACTACATTGATAATTCCGGCCCCATTCAGGATCAAGATCTCGTGCTGCTCGACGGAGGCGCGACCTGGAACGCCTACTGCGCCGATCTGACCCGCACTTTCCCGGTATCGGGAACCTTTTCCAGCATTCAGCGCGATCTTTACGAAGTGGTGTTGGCCTCCGAAAAGGCAGGCGTAGAGAAAGTCGCACCCGGAGTGCGCATGATGGATCTCCACAACCACTCGGCGGCAATACTGATTGACGGCTTGAAGCAACTCGGTCTGATGAAAGGTGACACCCAAGAGTTGATCGAATCCGCGGCCTACAAGAGAATTTGGCCCGGTGCATTATGTCATTCGCTTGGGCTGGATGTGCATGATCCCCTCCTTCCCGGTTACCACAAGGGTGACAAAGCTCTCGAACCGGGCATGGTGATTACGGTGGAGCCCGGGTTTTACTCGCAGGCCTTCGATCCAGAAATCCCTGAAGAATTCCGCCAAATCGGCATCCGCATCGAAGATGATGTCTTGGTCACCGAGGACGGATACGAGAACCTCAGTGTCGAGACCGTCAAGGAAATCGCCGACGTCGAAGCGATGGTGCAGCAAGGAAGGTAAATCCACAATCCACGGACTGAACCCTTTCCTTTCAGAGATTCAGACCTCTCGCCCCCTTCAGAGAGCCCCCTTTCCTTTTACTTTTGGACACCGATACTCGTGAGTCCGGTTTAAAATAGAATTCCAGTTGACCGGAGCCGTCATCGAACCTATTGAAGCGGCCTTCTTGCGATTGACCAAGCCAATCGCAAGCAATTCTTCATCTTCTTTCAGCTAGGAAAACAAATACCGACATGGCTACAACACTACAGCGGAACAAAAACAGAACTCGCCCCACGAAATCAAATTCAGCGAGAACGAAACGTCAAAATGACCAGAGGAAGCGTCTCGTCGCACTGGGAATGGACGAAGCTGTCGTGGCTCTGATGAACCCTAGAGACGTTCTCACCAAGCTGAAGTACCCTGCCAAAGTGGCTAAGGAGTTCGCTCCCAAGGACGCCTAACACGATTCGATACCCGCCCTTTCGCATCGATCGCGCGGATATTACACTGCCTTTCCTCGATTCGTTGGGGAAATTCAAAGGGATTTGCCTCGTAAAGAGGCCGAAACCAAACCGCTTTCGGCCAGCGGGATGGATTGAAATTCAGGGCTAGGAATGGCGAGGAAGCACTGATCCTGCCGACGAATCAGTCCATGCTGATTCTGGGTGCCTACAGGAATTCTCCCGAAATCCGATTGCACAGCTTCAAGCCTCGTGTATCATCGCAGGCACCATGAAAAAACTGAATCTCATCGTCATTAGCGGCCTTTGTGCGTTCGCCCTCAGCAACTGCACTGAACCCAGCGGCCCGAACACCAAGCGCGGTGCCGTCACAGGCGGCCTCATCGGCGCAGCAGCAGGAGGCATCATCGGCCACCAATCCGGCCGTGGCCTTGAAGGTGCCGCCATCGGCGGTGCGGTCGGTGCAGGCACGGGCGCAGTCTACGGAAACGCCCAGGATCAGGAACAACGCGCCCGTCAAAACGAAGGTCACTGATCCCGCGCAGTAAAATTATCCACAAAGCCGCAGGGAAGTTTCCTTGCGGCTTTTTTTTATATGGATGAAATCGTCACGTCGAACCTCCTACCTGGCAACAGACCTTCCGAACCATGCGCATCCTACTCACCGTCCTCGCACTAATTTCCACCCTGGGGGCAGAAAAAGTCGCTTCGGTATCAACACTCATTTCCGAAAACACCGCCGTCGCCCCCGGCAAGCCTTTCACCGTAGCACTCAAACTCGAACATCCGGAAGGCTGGCACAGCTATTACAGGAACTCGGGGGGCGTTGAACTGCCTCCTGAAATCGAATGGGAACTCCCACAGGGAGCATCCGCAGGATCCATCCAATGGCCGACTCCGGAGGTAAAGGAAGGCTTCGACGGGAAAAGCTTCATCTACCCGGGTTCCCCGGTGTTCCTGATTAAAATCACCCCGCCCGCCTCCCTTTCGCCCGGAGACACCTTCTCCGTAGGAGCCTCTGCGGAATGGCAGATCTGCGAAATGTCCTGCATCAACGAATCTGCGGATTTCTCGCTCGAACTCCCGGTGGCTGAGGAAGCGACGGCGGATCCTTCGCAAGCGATACTCTTCCGCACCGCCCGGCTGGAGCTTCCCGGAGAAGACTTGGAAGCTTCGGAGATCGAAGTGACGACAGGACAGGACGCATCGGATACCATCCGTATGGCAGTTCCGGGCTCCGTCGGCGAACCAACCGAATTCATACCGAACCAGCCATACATCAAAGCTCTCTCGGAGGGAGGAAAAGTCAGCACTTCCGAAGAAGGCTATTTGCTCACACTTCAACGCAAAAAAATCGATTTTCTGGATAATCCCATCCCGCAGGGCAACACCGTCTCCGGCATCATTGTGGGGGAAACCACCCTACTGATACCGGAAACAAACATAGCCTCCCCTCCGCCCGAGCCGATTTCCTTTTCCAAACTCCTACCCATCCTCGGCGGGATGCTCATTGGCGGGTTAATCCTGAACCTCATGCCCTGCGTATTCCCTGTCATCGGCCTGAAGATCATGGGCTTCGTCCAGCAGGCCGGGGATAACCGCCGCTCCATCGCCCTCCACGGCATCAGCTTCGCGCTCGGCGTCCTGGCCTCATTCGGTGTCCTCAGCGGCATCCTTTTCGGCATCCGCGCCGCCGCACTCAAGACCGGCTCCGAACTCAAGGGCTGGGGCTATCAGCTCCAGGATCCGTGGGTGGTCGTCATCCTTCTCCTGCTCATGTTCGTCCTCGGCCTCAATATGTTCGGCCTTTTCGAAATGGGAACCCGCGCCACATCCGTCGGCGGAAAACTCCAGAGCAAGAGCGGACACACCGGATCCTTCTTCTCCGGCGTTCTCGCCACGGTCGTCGCCACTCCATGCTCCGCCCCTTTCCTCGGGGTCGCGATCGGTGCCGCGATGGCACTCCCCGCCATACAGTTTTTCTCGGCCTTTGTGTCCATGGCCATCGGCCTGGCTCTACCCTATCTCCTGCTCTCCTTTTTTCCCAAATTCGTCGAATTACTTCCCCGCCCAGGCGCGTGGATGGAGTCCTTCAAACAGGCGATGTCGTTCCTGCTTTTCGCTACCGCCGGCTACCTGCTCTGGGTTTACTCCGGCCTCATCGGACAGGAATACCTCCTTGCGCCCCTGCTTGGACTTAGCCTTATCGCCACCGCCGCATGGGTCTACGGCCGCTGGAACTTACCGCACAAATCCCGGAAAGTCCGCGGAACCGCCCTCGCGCTCACCGCCCTCTTCGCCATCGGCGGCACAGTCCTCGCCCTCCCACCGAAACCGAACAATCTCTGGCAGCCTTGGTCCCAGGAAACAGTGGACAAGCTCACCTCCGAGGGCACTCCGGTCTACATCGATTTCACCGCCCAATGGTGCCTCACCTGCCAGGTGAACAAGAAAATCGCCTACACCGACGAAGTCCTCGCCCTCGCCAAGAAAAAGGGGATCGTCTTCCTCAAAGCCGACAAGACAAAGACAAACCCCGCCATCGAGGCCAAACTGCAGGAACTCGGCCGGACAGCGATCCCGGTAAACATCCTCATCGTTCCGGGCGAGGAACCAAAGATCACCCCGGAAGTCCTGACCCCGGGCGTCCTCAAGGATCTTTTCAACGGGATCGAGTAGGTGCCCTTTGGAGCGCCGCTTTTCAAGCCGCTTTCTGCCGTTCCGCACCAACCCCACGCTCCGCAGCACCATCCCCGGCGGCTTGCAAAGCCGCGCTCCATATTTAGCGCCGACCTTCGTCGAGGTCGATAAAACCGAACATCGTCCGGACCGTATCCGGCTCCAGCCCGATTTCCTTGAGGCGTTCCTTCACGCGCTGGGAGGCGGCATCCTTCCAGCCCCTTTTGGCCATAAAACCGTTCCAGACCTCAATATCCTCGCGGTCCGGCTTGCGCCCCTTCCCGAAAGCCCAAGCAAGCAACTCCTCGTCGCTCCCGCCCTTGATGGTTTCCGCGACGATCGAATCATAGTCGACACCCAAGAAATGACAGCAGCGGGAATCAAAGCTGCCCGCGTGCTCCGAACCGACCATGGCCGACCATTCCTCGGGAAGCTTCCTCTCCGCATTGAGCCGGATCTTGTCGAGCATGCGCCCGAAATATACGATACCCCCCACTTGATCATAGGGGCTGCGCAATCCGGGGATGATGGTTGGGTAGGGCTTCGGCATAGAAAAACTAACCACCGGAAAGCCCTCCCTGCAAGCGCCCGCTATCGGTCGATTGCGCAACACGGACGATTCGGCTGCACCTGCCATTTACCGCGTGCCTCATCCGCCCGTTTCGCCTGCCATCCGCAAGCCAGCCCGAACGCAAGAAGGGGCAGCGCGAAGCCACCCCCTCCGGTCCTATCCTCCAAGAGATACTCAACCGTTCACATCAAGCGCCGCATACTCGCCGTCCTTGCGGCGATAGACGATCGTCAGGCAATCGCGGCGAGCGCTCTTGTAGAGCACGAAAGGACGATCCGAGAGCTCAAGCTCCATGATCGCGTCCTCCTTGAACATCGTCTTCACGGCATACTTTTCGGGAAAAACAATGAATGGTATGGGATCCTCAACCGAATCCTCAGGATGATCCAGGGCGTCCTCGGTGAAATGCCTTTCCTCAAGGTAGCGGATCGACTCATTCCGGTGCGGACGGCTCTTCTTCAGGAGCCGGGTCTTTTGCTTTCGCATGCGCCGCGCAATCTTCTCAATCGTTTCATCAAGGGCGACATACATATCCCGCCCTTCGGAGGTCGCCTCGATGGTGATGTGGTTCGTGCAAAACAGGATAATTTCTGCGATCTGCCGGTTTTTCTGAACGTCCATGATCACCCTCGCCTCGATAATTTTCGGATAATCAAGATGCAGCCCTTCGATTTTCTTGTGGGCGTGTTGACGGAGGGAGTCGGTCACACTTTCGTGTCTCACCGTCACGGTGATGGGCAGATTGACGTTTGCTGTTTGCATGGTTCGTATTGGTTTATGGTTTAATTCGGGAAAACGGCGTCGAATACCTTTTCCATCTGTTACCCTGCTCCATTACCTTCAAAATTGCCATGCCTAAAGTTGCCGCAAGCCGATTTTTCCCGACGAAAATTTAGACAAATTCCACAGCCGGCGACACCTCTTGGATTTTCCTTACTTCTGGCCGTCGTTCAGTATCCTACCCTTCACATCGGCGAGGAAATCGCCGTCCCCCTCCAAGGCATCCGCCACCGCGCGGATCACCTCGAGTGTGGGTCGGGAAACATGATGCTCCATGCCCTCGACATCCCGGTAAATTGTCTCCTCATCGAGCCCGAACAGCCGCAGGAAGCGAGTCAATGTCTGGTGTCTCTCCACAATCGCGCCCGCGATCTTGCGGCCTTGCTCGGTCAGCACCGTACCACGGTATTTCTCATGCTTTACCAGACCCTCACCATCCAGCTTCTGGAGCATGTTGGTAACGCTCGCTTGGGAGATCCCGAGGTTCGAGGAAATATCCACGGCGCGCGCATAGCCTTTCTCTTCGATCAGATGCAGGATCTGTTCGAGGTAATCGTCCATGGCCACCGAACCGCTGGTTCGCCCCGAAGTAGAATGTGTCATCTGCCGCCATCCTTTCCCCCGTCGATCCGCTTTTCAAGAACCGATGATTCCGGATACATATCCCGATTCGAAGCCTGGAATTCCGCCTTCAGCCTGACTTTAAGCTTCGAAAGATCCACCACCCGATAGCCCAGAAATTCCCAGTCACCATCGTTTCCATCGTGCTCGATTCCTATGAGAAGGTGGGTCGCATCGTCGGTAATTTTCAGGGTCGTGTCCTTCGGTTCGAAATAAAACGTCCGCAAGGTGCTGTTCACAGATCCCCGCTCCATGAGCTTCGGATCAAGGTAATACACATCGCCCGTGGCATCATCCGTGATCCTGAGGTCCGGATAGCCGGATCGCTGGGCTTTCCCCGCCCTGGTTTGAGGGAAGTCGCACGAAATCCCCTCCATCGCGTCCAAGCCTGTCAGCAGGCCGTCCTCAAAGAACCTCGACCCTTCATTGATCCGCCTCAACCCCTTCACCGGAGAATCCTTCGCATTCATTTGGACAAGCAGCACCTCCATCACCTTGTTGATCGCAGCCGTCACCCTTCCCACCGAAGCCCGTCCAATAGCCGGTATCATCTTCTTATCGGAAACCGCCTCGGCCACCACCGCGAAATCAAACACCCGGCGCGAAAGTCCCTCCTTCAGCAAGCCTTTCACCAAGGCGATATCCGCCGCCTTTTCAGCCCCATCCCTGGAGCGCTCGACCGCCCCATCAAGAAGCTGCTCCTGCATCCCCCATTTCGGCAATTCGGGCTTCTTCGGCGCCCTCGTGGCCACAAACACAATCAGCCCCACCAGCAACGCTCCAAAAAATATCTGCACCGCTCGCCTACCCATCTTCCTTGGAATTTGAATTTTAAGATTTGGAATTTAGCTCATCGCCTTCCGCAGTCGATACCACGCCCCGGTGTTCGGCACCACCAGCGCCCACAGAGGAAGATCCTCCAGCCCGTATCGCTTCACCATCCACTCCAGCAAGGCCAGGCTCGCCACCGCATCAAATAGCGCATCATGCCAATCTTTTCCTGGCACCAGCTCCCGCACCTTGTCGGCAACTCCGATCTCTTCACAAAGTATGCCGAGCGAATGCTTCCTCTGCTCCGGCATCGCCGCCCTCGCCAGCAACAGCGTGTCGACCCACGGATCGAACGGGTTTCCGGGAAATTTCCTCAGGAACCGCTTCTCCGTGCCCTTCGCATGTGCCACCGGAACCGCCCCGTCACCGAGCCGCCCGTTCACCTCAGGCCACAGCGAAAGCAGGCTCGGAGCACCGTCTAGGTGGCTTTCCTCTATCCCGTGAATCTTCTTCGCATACCAGTCCACATTGCCCTCCCGTTCCAGCAACGACACATAGAAACTATCATAGCCCCCCGCCACCGACCACGTCCCCATCCCGATCTGCACCGGCCAATCCTCCTTGCCGCGCTGTGCACCCGCACCCTCGAAATCGATCCCCGCAAACACCACATCACGCACCTTCCTTTGATCCTTCACCCCGCTATCTTCCCTTACAGGAAAATTTCCACAACCCCCGATTCCACTGTTCTTCCTTAGAGTTTAGAATTTGAAGTTTGAAATTGAATGCTCAGCATTCCGGCATGTCCGCTCCCACCCCCATGATGGCCCAATACCTCGCCATGAGGAAAAGCCTGCCCGACGACATCATTCTCTTCTACCGCTTGGGAGATTTCTACGAAATGTTCTTCGAGGATGCGAAAACCGCCGCCCCCATCATGAACGTCGCCCTCACCAAACGCGGCGGCACCCCCATGTGCGGCGTCCCTTACCACGCCGCCCAGAACTACATTGCCCGCCTACTCAAGGCCAACAAGCGCGTTGCCATCGCCGAGCAAACCACCGCCCCGCAGCCCGGAAAAATCGTCGAGCGCGAGATCGCCCGTATCCTCACCCCCGGCTCCATCGACGATCTCACCCTCCTCGACGACGAACGCCCGAACTACCTCGCCGCCCTCTCAAAAACCGGAAAATGCCACGGACTCGCCGCCATTGACCACACCACCGGCGAATTCATCATCGCCGAGTTCACCGATCCAGCCCAACTCCTCGACGAACTCGCCCGCTTATCTCCCTCGGAAATCATCATCCCCGACCACCAGATCGCGGATTTCTCCGAAAACCACCCCCACGCCCTGCCCTACGATGGCTACACCTTCCTCCCCGAGCACGCCGTCGATCTCCTGAAATCCCATTACAACATCCACTCCCTCGACGGATTCGGCTGCGCCGATCTCCATGCGGCATCCGCCGCCGCCGGAGCCGCCCTCCACTACCTCTCCCACCAACTCCGCCGCCCCTGCGAACACCTCCTCCCACCGCGGCTTCTCGAAAACGACAACTACGTGCTCATCGACGCCGCCTCCCAGCGCAACCTCGACCTAACCGAATCCCGCTCCGGCAAAAACCACACCCTGCTAGCTGTCCTCGACCGCACCGCCACCCCCATGGGCGGTCGCCTCCTCCGCAGCTGGCTCCTCCACCCCCTCCGTGACATCGAAACCCTCACCTCCCGCCAAAACACCATAGCCGCGCTCCTCGCCGAACCCTTCCTATTATCCAAAGCCCGCGAATCCCTAAAAAACATCCGCGACATCGAACGCACCACCTCCCGCCTCTCCCAAAACTCCGGCAACCCCAGAGACCTCCAAACCCTAAGCGTCTCCCTAGCCCACATCCCCGCCCTCCGCGAAGACCTCTCTTCCCTGAAAACTGAGAACTTCCAACTAGCACACTTGGAGAAACTCCACCCCCTCCCAGCACTCCTAGAAACCCTACAAACCGCCTTAGTCGACGAACCCCCGGCAAACGTCAAAGACGGCAACATCATCCAAGACGGCCATTCCGAGGAACTCGACGAACTCCGCTCCGCCTCCCGCAGCGGCAAAGACTGGATCGCCCGCCTCCAGCAAGACGAACGCAAACGCACCGGCATCGACTCCCTCAAAATCAAATTCAACAACGTCTTCGGCTACTTCATCGAAATCACCAAAACCCACATCGCAAAAGTCCCCGACGACTACACCCGCAAACAAACCATGGCCAACGCCGAGCGCTACATCACCCCGGCGCTCAAGGAAATGGAAAACAAAGTCCTCGGCGCCGAAGAACGCTCCAAACAACTCGAATACGAACTCTTCCTCACGCTCCGTCAGGAAGTCGTCAAAAACCTCAAAGAGCTCCAAGAAACCGCCGCAGCCATCGCCGAAATCGACACCCTCTGCGCGTTGGCGGAAACCGCTCAACTCCACCGCCACAACCGCCCAATCCTCACCCACGGCACCGAACTCATCATCGAAAATGGCCGCCACCCCGTCCTCGAACAAACCCTCATCGAGACAAAATTCGTCCCCAACGACACCGAACTCCTCCCCGAGTCCTCACGCCTCCAGATCCTCACCGGCCCCAACATGGCCGGAAAATCCACCTACATCCGCCAACTCGCCCTCATCACACTGATGGCGCAGATCGGTGCCTACGTCCCCGCCGATTCCGCCACCATCGGCCTTACCGACCGCATCTTCTGCCGAGTCGGTGCCAGCGACGACATCTCCCGCGGTCAATCCACCTTCATGGTCGAGATGTCTGAAACCGCCCTCATTCTCAACCACGCCACCGAAAAATCATTGGTCATCCTCGACGAAATCGGCCGCGGCACCGCCACCTTCGACGGCCTCTCCATCGCCTGGGCCGTCGCCGAGCACCTCCACGACGAGACCAAGTGCCGCACCCTCTTCGCCACTCACTACCACGAGCTCACCGACCTATCAAACACTAGGGACGCAGTAGTAAACTGCAACGTCGCCGTCCGCGAGTGGAACGAGGAAATCATTTTCCTCCACAAAATCCTCCCCGGCTCCGCCGACAAATCCTACGGCATCCAGGTAGCAAGACTAGCCGGCCTCCCAAAACCCGTCCTAGCCCGCGCCAAAGCCATACTCAGCCACCTGGAAATGAACGCCACCAAGCCCACCTCCAAGGACAAGCACCCAAAACCCAAAACCACCAAACTCGAAGACAACCTCCCCGAGGCAAACTCCCCCCAGATGAATCTCTTCGATTTTTGAATCCTCACAGTGCCGCTACAATTGATACCTGAAACAAAAATGAGAATGCCTGCTATTCTCGCTTGGTATAGGCAGGAGGATTGGAATGAGTGGTTAAAACTCTGTCCCACCGGAATGCTTAAAAGCTGGAAGGATTGGGAACAGGGCGCTCAAGATTTCATACAAAAGGCTAATCATGAACGATCGATTGTTCACATATCGACAATTAGACCTCACCTCTTTCGTGATTGGGCTACTTCAAACAAGAGGAATTTAGATGGGTATTCCCGCTCTGAGTATGCTGCCGAACTGATACAGGATAAAGTGTTCCTGAAAGTAGAATTACCGAATTCAATCCCTCCTAAAGCAGAGGTAACTCGGCGGCTACGAAGAGCGGTTCAAGCAAACCCTGAAATTGTCATCACTGATGTATTTGTTCCATACTTGCGGAGACCTGAAGCCTCCATCTGTCCTCTTTTCCGTGAAGATTCCAATGGCAAACCAGAGCAGTTTGGATCAGGTGTCCTGATGCGAATAGGAGACCATTTTTTTCTGGCATCTGCAGCTCACGTATTTGACAGCTTCAAAAAAGACGAAATCCTGATTCCTGGCAAAGATCACTTGATCCCCATCTATGGAAATTACTCCACCTCCAAACTTCCGGACAACGGAACGCGAGAGGACGATGGAATTGACCTAGGGTATTTCTCCTTCAAAAATGGTTTCGAGGATCAATTAGATGGCTCCTTAGTTTTTCTAGACGAGCGAGACATAGACCCTCTCGATGCCACTGAAAAAAATGATTCATACACACTCATTGGCTTCCCAAGCCAATTAAGTCGGTTACAAGGAGGAAAAGCAGGAACTGAAATCACCCGAATTAGTGGTGATGGGGTCAATGACCACCGCTATGAGAAATTGGGAATCACCACAAAGTCGCACATACTGATCCAGTATAGGCGTAAGAAAGCCACAAATTCACGGACAATGCTTCAAGCAAAGGGAATTAATTTTGGAGGCATGAGCGGATGCGGAGTGTTTGCATGGAGCAAACTATTTCCAGATTTGAGAGGTATTTCCCAACCCAACCTCGTTGGAATTCTGACGGGCTACTCGACATTTCACAGTGTATTCATCGTAACAAGAATTCACTCTATTCTCTCGGCCATGCTCAAGGAATTTCCTAATTTGCCAATTAGTCGAGTTTGAATTCCAAGATCACACATCTTCCAATAGCGCATGATCTTCCGCTATCCGAACACCAACCCGGAAGATGTCGCCATGCGCGACGTCCATTGACAGTGCGACTATAACGCCATACGTCATAGCCATAAAAAAACCGATCACTCTAGGAGAAATCCTCCTTGAGGAATATATCACTCCCATGGGCATTTCCCAAAATGCCATGGCACGAGCCATCGGTGTCGCTCCACGTGCCATCAACGAGATCGTCCACGGCAAACGCTCCATCACCACGACCATGTCCATCCGTTTCGGAGCCTTTTTCGGTCAATCCGACACTTTCTGGCACGGCCTCCAAGTCGAATGCGATTTCCGCGCTCTCGCAACGGAGCGAAAAGGGCTCATTTCAAATGTGATTTCATCCGAGCAAATTCTAAAAATAGCTTGAATTCCCCAACGATCCGGAGTCTTGCCTTCGATCGAAAAAGCCTTATAATGCCTAACGTAACGAATGCCAAACTGGCCTTACAACGATGAGCACACCTCCGACAGATCAGCAATCGAGCAGTGCCGGATCCGCCGCAACAGCGGGTTCCAAGCCTGTATCGACGCCCTCCCCGAGATGGGAGCGATTCTATCAGAATGCGCAGAAGTCGGTTGGAAGGCCTTTGAAGAGAAGAGTTGCGAATATCTCATGGGACGCTTGGGAAGCACATCAGGAGACCTGCAAAAAAAGTTCGGTTTAGCTACCGAAACAAATCCACTCATCGAGTTCGAGGGCGGCGACGAGCATTATATTCTCCTGTTTTCAGAGGAGCACCGTGATCAAAGAGTCCTAAAATGGACTTACGGAGATAATTTCGGACTTCACCTAAAAGTCTTCGAGCACGATCCAGAACTGATGTATCATCACGTCATTTCCTCGCGAAATCCCGATCCGGTCAAATATCTGAGGCGCTGGATCATCCTCAATGAGATCGGCGCTCCGATCACACGACTGGAAGGGATTTCACCTCCTGATTTCCTGAGAAACGAGCGCCTCCCTCGCCTGGCCATCAGCCAAAGGGAACTGCCCCCGGAAAACCCGACACATCAGGAGATCGTGAAAGGCTTCCTCGAAATCGGTTTTATCGAAGTATCTGAACATTCCTACTATCGGAAGGGCGACAAGATCCTCCTCGGTGACGCCGCGCCGCGCAACATCCGCTTCGAGGACGGGGTTCTCATCCCCTTCGATGCCGTCGCCGAGCATCCGGAAGGTTTCGCGATGGAATGGTGCATGGCTCGATTTGAGCGGTTGGGATGAAAGCTTTCCAAATCCCGCTCCACCTTGACACCACTGCACCACTGCACCATAGTGCAGCCATGCGCCTGACCATCAATCTCGACGACGATCTCTACGCCATGGCGCGCAGCCATTCGATCTCCACGAAAACCTCCATCAGTAAGGCGGTTGGGGATCTTTTGCGGCGCAAGACATCTGCCAGCGTCCACCCGGAATCAGGGTTTCCCGTTTCCGAATCGAACTCTCCGAAAATCGACCCGTCAACCCTGCTCCCGGTAGTAAAGGGAAACGGATCTCTCACGGAACGACAGATTCAACGATCCATTGATGACGACTTGGTCCGCCCTCTTCAAATCATGGGCTACTCGGATGACGAAATCGAGGAGATGCTGAAGTGACTTGGCTTCTCGATGGAAACATATTGATCGCGATGGCGATTGATGACCATCCGTTCCGGGCGCGTTGCATGAGGTGGTTCGAGACGATCGAAAAGTTCGCAACTTGTTCGGTCACCGAAGGCACCCTTCTGAGGATGCACACCATGCATGCCGCTGACTCTTCAATCGAAGCAGCATGGGAGACACTCGGAACCTACCACGCCCACCCCAAGCACACCTTCTGGCCGGACAACTTTTCCTACACGGAAATCTCCCCCACCCGCCTCACCGGCCATAAGCAAGTCACCGATGCATGGCTCGCAGAACTCGCAAAACGCAAGGGAGGAAAACTCGCCACCCTCGACGAACCCCTCTCCGCCCTGTGGCCGGAATCCACTCTACTTATCCCGGTCTGAACCGTCATCCCCGGCTCACTTCGCCACAATTCGATACACCGGCCCGCTGAGACTCGTGATGTAAAGTTCGCCATCGGCATCCTCGCCGAATGAGGAGATCAGGTTGATGCTACCGCGCTTGGGCTGAAGTTCACTGCTGTGGTCGGTGAAGTCGGAGACCTTACCACCCTTCTCTACGACCGACCAGATCCTAGGATTCTGGTAGTCTGCAAAAATGTAGCGACCTTTCAGATCGGCGACCTTTGAGCCGCGATAGACAAAACCGCCGGTGACGGAAAGCCCCTCGCGCGAACCGCTGCCATGCTTGTAGACATAGACTGGTTCGACATTGTCCTTAGGCCTCTTACCGCCCACCTTTTTCTTCGGAGTCTCGACATCGGCTTCCCGCAGCCTCCATCCGAAGTTCATTCCGCCGACTTCGCCTTTCTCCACAAAATTGATTTCCTCCCAGGCGTTCTGCCCGACATCGCCGATCCAGAAATCGCCGGTTGCCCGATCGAAGGAACAGCGCCATGGATTGCGGAGGCCGTAGGCGTGGATCTCAGGAAGCGCTCCCTTTTTCCCGGTGAAGGCATTGTCCTTGGGAATCTTGTAGCCCTTTTTCCCGGAGACATCGAGCCGCAGCAGCTTGCCGAGATGGCTGGAAAGGTTCTGGGCGTTGCCCTTCGGATCGTTCCCTGATCCACCGTCTCCCGTCGCGATATAGAGCATTCCATCGGGGCCGAAGTCCAACCAACCGCCGTTATGGTTCCAGAACGGCTGCTTGTATTTCAGAATGGTTTCGCCGGAATCCGGATCCGTCGTCTGGCGATCCTCGGATACGAATCGGACGATACGTGTGTCCCCACCCTTCTCGTTGTAGTTGATGTAATACCTGCCGGATTTCTCGAAATCGGGTGCGAAAGCTAGGCCAAGCATTCCCTGCTCATTCTTTTCGCGCGTGACCTTGTCTTCGATCTTCAGGAACGGCTTCGCGGATTTCTTGCCGGTCTTGAGATCAATGATCCAGATACTCCCGGCCTGCTCCATTACCCAGAGCTTGCCCTTCTCCGAGACCGGCGCTCCGGCCCATACCGGGCGCTCAAGGCCTTTGTACAACAGCTCGGTTCCAATCCCCGCATGGAGATGTGAGGCAAGCAAGAATGGTGTGATGAAAAGTGACTGGGCGATTTTCATAATCGCGCAGGATATCGCGGTATTCGCCAAGGGCAAGGAGTCGATGGGATTTGCGGCGGATTTTTCGTGACCCTCCGCCAAGGCCTTCGCACCTTTCCCCACATGCAAGACAACACCCTCGCCAAGATCGAATCGCTCGGACTCAAGCTCCCGGTCGTCCCCCAGCCCATCGCCGCTTACGTAAACTGGGTTCGCAGCGGGAACCTGCTTTTCCTCTCCGGTGGCCTGCCCATCGACGGCGATGTGAAAATCCTAGGCAAGGTTCCCTCCGTCTGCCCCATTGAAAATGCGATCGAGGCATCGCGCATGATCATCCTCAACCGCCTCGCTGTCATCAAGGAAGCCATCGGCTCACTCGACAACGTGAAACAGATCGTGACCCTCAACGGCTTCGTGAATTCCGATCCGGATTTCTTCGGCCACCCAACCGTGGTCAACGGAGCCTCCGAGCTGCTTGTGGAAATCTTCGGCGAGCGTGGCAAACACTCACGCACCGCCCTCGGTGCCGCCGCGCTCCCACTCAATGTTTCCGTGGAGATCAATCTCGTTGTCGAGGTTGCCTGAGCAAATTCCCCCTTTACTAGTGCCTCGGGATAGGTATTTTTTGTTCTCAAGAACACTGTTCAACAAACCATGGCTCATAAACTCACCACCCGTCAGATCGAAATCCTCGACTATCTCCGCATGGAGCACCGCGAAACCGGGATCATGCCCTCCACCCGCGAGATCCAGCATTATTTCGGCTTCGCCAGCCAGACGGCGGCGATGAGCCACCTCCGCGCGCTTGAGAAAAAAGGCGTTATCCAGCGCCTGCCCGGCAAGGCGCGGGCGGTAATTTTCCCAGAAGACCTCGACCGTGAGGAGATCTGCGACATCCCGATCTACGGCAGCATCGCCGCAGGCTTCGCCGAGGCTGCCGAGCAGGAACAGGAAGGCTGCCTGTCCATCGATGTAACTTCTCTGGGCGTCGAACGGAAACGCGAGACCTTCGCCCTGCGTGTCCGCGGTGAATCCATGGTCGACGCACACATCTGCAACGGCGACACTGTGGTTCTCGAAAAACGGAAACCACGCAACGGCGAGATCGTCGCGGCCCTCATCGACGGAGAGACGACACTCAAGCGCTTCATTTCCGAAAAAGGCAAAACCTACCTCCGCGCCGAGAACCCGGATTTCCCGGATCTCATCCCCATCGGCGAACTCGTCGTCCAGGGAGTGATGGTGGCGCTACTGAGAAAAGCAGCGTAAGCGGGAAAGGAACCGTGATTTAGAAATCGCGACTGCCACGGGAGAGAACTTTGCCGGTATTTTGTCGGGGTTGTCGCGATTTCTAAATCGCGGTTCCTATCCAAGAAAAATGGCCGCAGGACAATCCCGCGGCCATTAGTAAATCAAGATACCGGAAATCTAGTAGGTTTTCATCCACTCGACGATGTCCGCTACATCTTGGGCGCTGAGTCCGAGCTGGTCGGCGCTGAGCATTAGCGAACGATCCATAGCCTTGCGGCTTTTGATCATTCCCTTCGGCACTTCCTGGGTCACGCCACCGGTAGAGCGAATCTTGATGGTCTTCCCTTCGGAAAGGATCTGTCCATCGATCCGATCACCGTTCTTTAGCTGGAGGGTCTTACCCTCGAAGCCGTGTGAGATATCGAACGATGGATCGACGATGGAACGGACTACGATCTCCGCCGGCTGGCGTTGTCCGAAGCCTTTGAGAGCCGGCCCGTATTCAGCTCCTTGTCCGTCAACTTGATGGCACATCACGCAGCGACCTGCGAGTTGCTTGCCCTTTGCTCCATCACCCTTCAGCGCGAGAACTTCTTTCACTGAGAAATTCAGTTTCTTAGGTTTCGCCGGGACAGTGATCGCCTGAATTTTCACCTTCTTTTCGAGAATATTTTTTTCCTCAAGAACTTTCTGAAGACCCATGGAAGACCACTCACCTTGGTTGCGGTTGCGCAGCCACCAGACAGCCTGTTCGCGGACGGGCGAACCGTCGGCGGCGAGTGAGATAAGCGCATCGGCGGATTCCTTTGCGTTGATGAAGGCAATGGAATCGACTGCGAGCTTCCGCGCCGCATCCGAAAGTCCTGAGTCTTTGGCTCGCTCGGCCAATCCAGAAACCGCAGCCTCCGGCATCAGGCGCCATGTCAGGCGGGCGAAAGTGTCGGACCATGCCTCAGCCTCGCCCTGCTTCATTTCTTCCTTCAGTGCGCTCCAGAGTTGCTCCGTATGGTGCCCGGCACCTAGGCCGAGTGATTCAAGGTAGGATCTATCCTTACCATCGTAACCTTTTGCTACGGCAATGAGCACGTCTTTTGCCTCATCCCAGCTACGGTATCTCATTTCCATCGCGGCTTCGGCACGCACGAGCGGGGATTCGTCGGAAGCGAGCTTCTTCGCGTAAGGGAGCGCGTCCGTATCCGCACGGCGCACGGCACGAAATGCCGTGAGGCGTACTTTCGCATCCTTGCTAGCGATCAGTGCGTCGAGTTTCGCCATTCCTTTTTCACCGAGATAAGGCAAGAGCCAGATGGCGCGGGCTGAGACATAAGGGTTGCTGTCTTCGAGAACTTTCACAACCGCATCGTAGCTGGCGGCACCGTCTTTCTTCAGTTTATCAAAACCAGCCCAACGAACGTTGTTCGCCGGGGATTTCAGAGCGGCTACACAACCTTCCGTTGTGGATAGATCAACCTTCGGAACCACCGATTTGAAGCCTTTCGGAGCAATCCGGTAAATAACCCCAGACGCTGCATCGTCGCGGGTGTCATGACCGCCTACACGGGAGTCGGTCCAGTCGGCGATATAGATCGCGCCATCGACTCCGACCATCACATCGGATGGACGGAACTGGTAGATGTCTTCCTTATTTGCCTTCGGATCAAATTTCTTCTTGGTTCCTCCGACGAAGTCAGAGCCATCGAATTCCTTCTCCGGGTTGGTGGTAGCAAAGTCGTGGCGATCGAGTTTGAAGCCCGCGCCATCCACTTCCGGTTGGTAGGAAAAAACCACGTTTCGTCCCGGCTCACAGGAGAGAAGCGTCCCGATGAAATCATCGCCCATCGCGCCATTTTCATAATATGCGACACCAGTTGGAGATCCACCGCCGTAAACATCGCCGGCTGGCATGGTGCCGGGGTCGTCCTGACGCCAATGGGCGGTCGGAGTGTCTTGGCCGGGGCGTAGGTCGGCACGCCATGACCGCTTCCCATCCCGGGAAAAGTAACCTGCGTTACCATGCTCAATCATGTGCGACACCCGGCAGGCCGGAGGATCGTCATTGTCGTTTTGAAATACGAACCCGTAGGAGTTCGTGATCTGCTCGTAAGAGTTGCGAAAGCCTGCCCCGATCACCTCGACGCCAGTGCCGTCTGGATTGATTCGGAAAGCCGCGCCCGCGTTGTAGGAAAAGCCGTCATCGGAAACTAGTCCGGCAATCGCTCTCACGTCGGCCACGTATTTCGAGAAATGCTCGTCCATATACGTGCCACCGAGCTTAAAGGTCTTTCCGTCCTTGTCAGTAAACATCGCCCCGGTATTGCCTTGGTTAAAAACCCATTTCCCGTCCGGACTTCCCGTTACTGAATGCAGTGAGTGATCATGGTTCTTACCGTTGAAACCGGTCAGGAAAATCTCCTTGGTATCACCGTCCTCTTCGGAAAATTTCCCGTCACGGTTCTTGTCGGTGAGCTTGAGAAGATTCGGAGGTTGGGAAACCATGACTACGTTGTCGAACACCGCGATCCCGAGAGGCGCGACCAGTTCCTTGTCCTGCCAGAAAACCGAACTCTTATCCGCCTTCCCGTCCCCATCCGTATCCTCGATGATCACGATCTGGTCACCACCGGGACGACGACCCAACTTTCTGCGGTAGTTCACGCCCTCGGTGACCCAGATGCGCCCGTGCTGGTCCACATCCATATTTGTCGGATTATGCAGCAGCGGTGAAACCGCCCATGGAATGATCTCCAGGCCTTCCGGTAGGACAAACGATTTCAGAGGCATCGACGGCGGCATCTCGGCAGGGCTCCAGCCGAAAGCCATGGATGGAATGAGTAGAAATAGTGTTACTGGAGTTTTCATGTTGATCATCGTTACGAAAATATGTGGCGAGGCTATCCGGATGGGCTTTCCGGTCAATGCCTATCCGGATGGCCTTTCCGGTCAACACGAAGCACGATGTCCAAAGGCATGATCTTTTCGCTCGAAATCGCGTTTCCCCCGCCCCACAGTTCTGTCGTGAACGATTTTGAGCACAACATCGAACAGGCGCTCGCCTCAACCGAAAACCAAGGCGAAATGACCGACGCAGATTCCGTCGGAACGGTCGGCTCGCCGGACTGCGGCGATATGATGCGGATGTGGCTCAAGTTTTCCGAGAAAGACGGCAAGCGGGTGATCGACCGCGCCTCCTTCCAGGCCTTCGGATGTCAGACGGCAATCGCCGTGGCCTCGGTTGCGACCAAGCTGTTGCAGGGAAAAACCGCCGAAGAAGCCCGCAATCTGAGCCCCCAAGACCTCGCTGGAGACCTCGGCACCCTGCCGCCCATGAAAATCCATTGCGGCCAACTCGTCGAAGGTGCCCTCCGCAATGCGCTGGATCCTTCCGATACCACCGAGGCTCCGCAAAAAAGCTCACTGCTCGGTGACATCAGTTCCCAAAAGCCCTCCGCTATCCGTATCATCCCGATCGAGGGCTAGTGGCAATGGGTAAACTATTTCCCAGAAAAGCCCGGCGATCCGATGGAAGAATCAAGATTTCCCCGTTTCATATTAATTAACCCAATCCCAAGTGCTAGAGCTCAAGGACGTATGTTTCACAATCAGGAAGGACGGCGAGGATGTAAACCTCGTCGATCGCGTGTCCATCAAGGTGCCGAAGGGACACTTCATGGCGATCGTCGGCCCATCGGGCTGCGGTAAAACAACCCTTCTGAAAACCATCGCGGGACTGAACCCCGAATCCGATGGGGCGCTGTATTGGGAAGGCCGGAACCTGTCCGAAGAGGGCGACTTCTCGCCTTCGGAAATGGGATACGTGCCGCAGTTCTCCATCGCCTACGATCCACTCACCGTCGATGAATCCGTCGAGGCAGCCACCCGCTTACGGGTGAAGTGCAGGGATACCGCCGAACTCGACCACCGCATCGACCATGTCCTTGAGGAAACCGGACTCGGCCCGATCAGTGACCGCACGGTTAAAGTCCTCTCCGGCGGCCAGAAACGCCGCCTCGGCCTTGCGATGGAACTGGTCTCCGACCCCAAGATCCTACTCTGCGACGAGGTCACATCCGGACTCGATCCTCGCTCCGAGCGAGAAATCGTCCGCCTCCTGCACGACCTTTCTCGGAAAGACGGCCGCATCGTCATGTCGGTCACCCACTCGCTCGCACACCTGGAGCTCTACGATTCCATCCTCGTCCTCCACGAAGGCCGCGTCGCTTTCCACGGACCGCCGGAGCGTATGACGCATTATTTCTCCGTGAAAGACACCGAGGAGGTCTATCCCCGCCTCGCCGGCCAACCCTCGGAGCGCTGGCAATCATCTTGGGAAAAGCACAGCGAGTCATACTACGGTATGCTGGAAAAGAATCGCGACCGTCTCATCGCCGCCGGAGACCTGCACCTTGAGCGCGTGAAACCGGCGGAAACCGATCCGGACACGGACGACGAGCCCACTCCCGATTACCGGGACGGGGAAAATCGCCTGCCGGGGTTTTTCTCGCAATTCTCGACACTGCTCTCCCGTCGCTGGCGCATCTTCTTCCGGGACCGCGGCCAGGTTTTCCTCCAGCTCGTTATCCTGCTCTGTTTCCCCGCTCTCGTAACGCTATTCAGTGAGAAAGCTTCGGGGAACATCCGCCGCTATTCTGATGTCAGGCAGGACAATGTTTTCCAAGAAATCCAGGAGCAGCAGTCGGTGCGCTCGGATCAGGCCAAAATCGGTTCGGCGGTTTCGGGCATCATCATGTTCCAGGTCGTTCTTCTCGCACTAATGGCATCGAACAACTCAGCACGCGAGATCGCCGGGGAACGCCCGATCTACGAGAAGGAAAAATTCGGTGGCCTCCGGCCCATGGCCTACCTCTCCTCAAAGATCGCATTCCTATCCTGCCTCGTGATCGCCCAATCCCTGTGGATGGCCTTTTTCGTGAATATCTTCGGCACCTTCCGCGGTGATTTCGTCCAGCACGCGGTCTTCCTCCTACTCATCAACGCTTCGATGACCTCCATCTGCCTCGCGATATCCGCTCTCATGCGCACCGCAGAGCAGGCATCCCTGCTGTCGATCTATCTTGTCGGCTTCCAGCTCCCGCTCTCCGGCGCAGTCCTTGCGCTCCCCGAGCATATCGAAGCCTTCACCCGCCCCTTCATCTCCGCCTACTGGGCCTGGTCAGGATCAGTTGAGGCACTCCAATCACAGGTTCACGGCGCGGTAAAATCGGTTGTCGACACCTCGCTATCGAATCAGAATTCCTGCCTTTTCACCCTCGGCATACATATCGCCGTCGCCCTGGGTCTCGCCTGGATCGGCGCGCGCAGGCCGCAGTGGGAATAAGCCGCGAGCAACTTGTGAATAACCTTTCGAAATCTCGTATCTACACCATATTCAATCAATCGAAACCACCAATAACCTATGGCACGCCGCGCTAGCTCAAGCACCAATCCAGTCCTGATCATCGGCATCGTCGTCGCAGTGATCGCCGCCGTTTTCGCGGGAAAATTCGTGATGACGAAAAAATCCGAGAAATTCTCCGATGTGAATCCTCTCGTGATTCAGGATCTTCTCGACAACGGAAACAGCCTCCGGAACAACGAATATCTGATCGAGGGCAAGATCGATGAGCGCTTTTTTCGCGACAGCAACACATCATCGGTGGTCAGCGTGCGGGTGAAGTCCGCTTCCGGCGAAGAGGTCGTGCCGGTCAAGA
>CAJQKQ010000005.1 GCA_905478925.1 uncultured Verrucomicrobiales bacterium | reverse complement strand
TTGATGAGGCGGGCAAAGCCTACGACTGCACCGCAGACGATTCCGCATACGCCCTTTTTGAAACCGACACCGGCGTCACCTGCCAGTTCAACTCCTCATGGAACGTCCGCGTCCGCCGCGACGACCTGCTCACCATGCAGGTCGATGGCACCGAGGGCTCCGCCATCGTCGGCCTCCGCAAATGCTGGGCACAGCACCAATCCGTAACCCCACGCCCGATCTGGAATCCCGACATCGATTCTCCCATCGACTACTACGCGAACTGGACCGAAGTCCCAGACCAACTCGATTTCGACAACGCCTTCAAGATCCAGTGGGAAATGTTCCTCAAACACGTCGCCGTCGACGCCCCCTTCAAATGGACACTCCGCGAAGGCGCCAAAGGCGTCCAACTCGCAGAACTCTCCATCAAATCCCACCAGCAAGGCTGCTGGGTCGATGTTCCCGCAACGTAGCTGCCGCGTCTCGCGGCAGGCCGTGAAAGAGGCGTCTCGCCTCCAGAACCCATTTTGAAGCTGATTATACCGGATCGCCGCCGCCTACCCCAGAACCTTGACACCTTGGCACTCCTAGTGCATCTACCCGCCCATGCCTAAGCTTTCCATCCGCAACCTCGACGTTTCCTCGAAGGAGGTCCTCATGCGCGTCGATTTCAACGTGCCGCTCAAGGACGGAGAAATCACCGACGACACCCGCATCCAGGCGGCCATTCCTTCGATCAAACACCTTCTCGCAGGCGGAGCGAAACTGATACTCTGCTCCCACATGGGACGCCCGAAAGGCGAGGCCAATCCGAAATACTCGCTCGCACCAACCGCCAAGCGCCTCTCTGAGATCCTCGGCCAGAATGTCGATCTCGCCCCTGATTGCGTCGGATCGGAAGCCGCTGAGATGAGGAAAAACCTCCAACCCGGGCAAGTTCTGGTTTTGCAGAACACCCGCTACCACGCCGAGGAAGAGGCCAATGACCCAGCATTCGCCAAGAGCCTCGCTGGCGAAGCGCAGATCTTCGTCAACGACGCATTTGGCACCGCCCACCGCGGCCACGCATCCACGGAAGGTGTCACCAAATTTATCCCCACCTCAGCAATGGGATTCCTCATCGAAAGCGAACTGGAATACCTTGAGGTAAAACTCCAGAACCCCGAGCGCCCGTTCCTCGTGATCATGGGTGGATCCAAGGTTTCCGATAAAATTCAGGCCATCTCCGCACTCATGGAAAAGGCCGACGCCTTCCTCATTGGCGGCGCGATGGCGAACACCTTCCGCAAGGCTCAGGGCTACGAGACCGGCGACTCCCGCGTGGAGGCCGACAAGCTCGACCTAGCCCTCAGCATCCTGGCGAAGGCCAAGGAAAAGGGCGTGGATTTCCTCCTGCCCGCCGACACTCGCATCACCCAGGAGTTCAAGGACGGCGCAACCACCCAGGTCACCGGCATCTACGGCCAAGGCGGCGGCGTTGAAGCCGGCTGGGAAGGTATCGACATCGGCGATGTCGCAATCAAGGAATTCGAAATCGAAATCGCAAAAGCGAAAACCATCATCTGGAACGGTCCGGTCGGCGTTTTCGAAATCGAGAACTTCGCCCACGGCACCAAGGCCATCGCCGAGGCCATGGCGAAATCCGATGCCGTCACCATCGTCGGCGGCGGCGATTCCGTCACCGCCGTGAATAAATTCGGCCTCGACGACAAAATGACATTCATTTCCACTGGCGGAGGTGCCTCCCTCGAACTCCTCGAAGGCAAAACCCTCCCCGGCGTCGCCGCTCTTTCCGAAGCCTGATCTTCTCCAAGCTCAAATCTCAAACCTCACCGCTATATGTCACGCAAGCCAATCTTCGCCGCCAACTGGAAAATGAACAAGGGATCCTCCGAAACGGAAGATTTCGTGAAATCCTTCCTTTCCAAGACCCAGGGCTTCAACCTCCCCGCAGACATCGTCATCGCGCCACCGTTCGTCTGCCTGCCGAAACTCGCCGACCTTCTCCACAACTCGAACCCCGGCAAAAACGCCCACGCGATACAGATCGCCGCGCAGAACTGCTCGGAATACGATTCCGGAGCCTACACGGGTGAGGTCAGCGTGCTGATGCTGCGCGAGTTCTTCGTCCACTACGTGATCCTCGGCCACAGCGAACGCCGCGCCATTTTCGGTGAAACGGATGCCACCATCAACGCGAAGATAAAAAAAGCCCGCGAAGCGAACCTCAAACCGATCTTCTGCATCGGCGAAACCCTCGCGCAACGTGAGGGAGGCAAACTCCAAAGCGTCCTCCGCACTCAAGTCACAGAAGGCCTCAAGGACATCTCCGAGAAAGACCTTTCCGACATCGTGATCGCCTACGAACCCGTCTGGGCCATCGGCACCGGCGTCACCGCATCCTCGGAACAAGCGCAGGAAGCTCACGCCTTCGTCCGCTCCCTCATCGCCGATCTCTACGGCTCCGAGCCGGCGGCAAAAATCCGTATCCAATACGGCGGCTCCGTCAAACCCGGCAACGCAGCCGAGCTCATGGCCTGCCCTGACATCGACGGCGCCCTCATCGGCGGCGCAGCGCTCGACCCACAATCGTTCCTAGAAATCATCCGCAACGGAACCGGCGAATAATTCATTTGAAATTCCGCTTTCCGAATCGAGCCTTCATTATCATGAAGGTTTTGATCGTTTTAATGGGAGGCATTTTCAGCTCCTGCGCCATCGAGAAACCCGACTACGAAACCCTGCAAAAGGAGGGCAATTTCGAAGTCCGCAAATACGCAGCCATCAAGGTCGTATCCGCCCCGATGAAAGACATGGGGAAACGCAACGACTCATTTCGCAAGCTCTTCAAGTACATCAGCGGGGAGAACGAAGCGAATCAGAAGATCGCCATGACCTCCCCTGTTTTCATGGAGGACGCAGAAAAGGAAAACGCCGCTTCCACCGGAAAAATGAGTTTCATGCTGCCCGCAAAGGTCGCCGAAAAGGGAGCCCCTGCGCCCGACGGCGATGGCCTCGCCGTCACCGAAATCTCCGGCGGCACTTTTGCCGTCCTCCGTTTCGAGGGATGGAGTAAGCAAGATAGCCGCAACAAGGCCTCCGCAGCCCTCGCCAAGCTCATCTCAGAAAACAAACTCAAACCCGCCGGCTCGACATTCTTCGCCTTCTACGATCCGCCATGGACCCCCGAGTTCATGCGACGCAACGAAGTCTGGCAAAGGATCCAACCGTAGCAGTATCCCCATTTGCCTTCGACCAGAACACCTCCATATTGCCTTCGTATGAGCGAAAACCTTCAGGAAAGTTTCAAGGAAATCGACAGGGATCTCGACCACTCGTGGATCGACCTGAGCGCCCGGGTTCGCGACCTCGCCTCCGGCCTCAAACTGAAAGCCGCAGGCAGCGCCCTCGCATCGGACGCCGATCACCTTTCGCAGGAGGCCACCCTGCTCTGCGACCACCTCGAGCGCCTTCACGCGGATGTCATCGATCTCCTCTCAAACCTCGAGTCTCATGTCTCGGCGCCCGAACCTGACTTATCTTCAGACGGCAAGCCCAAGGAAGTGGACTGCCACGAGGTGAACAAGGAAAGCATCCAGATCCAGCGAGAAAGCCATGAACTCCGAAGCGATTTCAAGGACGTGCTGAAAGCGCTCTTGATGTGGCGCGACGACCCGGTCGAGCGTGCACGGGACAAACGCTGATCAGCCCCTGCGCTGCAGGAACAGGTCAATTCCGTCCACCAAGGCGAGCCAACTCGCCTCGATGATATTTTCGGAGACACCGACAGTGCCCCATCTTTCCCCACCGTGGCCGGAAACAATGAGCACCCGGGTCTTCGACGCGGTGGCGTCATGCCCTTCGAGAATGCGCACCTTGTAGTCGACCAGCGCCACTTCCGCGATCTCCGGATAGAACGGCAGGAGTGCTTTCCTGAGGGCGATGTCGAGGGCGTTCACCACACCGTGGCCTTCCGACACCATGAGTTCGGTCTCGCCTTTCACGCTGACTTTGACCGTCGCCTCACAGACCGGCTTGTGACCGTCGCGGTATTGCCTGAAGCTGGTGTGGTATTCGTTCGCCTCAAAAGGTTTCGTATAGTTCCCAAGTTCCCTGCGAATTAGCAACTCCAGCGATCCACTCGCCGCCTCGAAGGAATAGCCCTCATTCTCCAGACCCTTGATTTTGCCGAGAATCGCCGCCGCTTCGGGTGCACCTTTCTCAATAGGCATGCCCATCTGCTCGGCCTTGAGGAGAATGTTCGATTGACCGCTCAGTTCGGATACGAGGATCGTCTGTTCGTTGCCGACGCTTGAGGGTACGATGTGCTCGTAGCTGCGGGCGAGCTTCTGGACGGCGTTGACATGCATACCTCCTTTGTGGGCGAACGCGGTGCGCCCGACGAACGCGGCCCGTGCGAAATGCGGGTTGTTGGAAACGTCGTCCACGAAATACGAAAGCTCCCGGAGATCCTCAAGGCGTGGCACCGCCTCTATCCCCATTTTTAGCTGCAGAATCGGGATCACCGAGGTCAGGTTACAGTTCCCGGTGCGCTCGCCGTATCCATTGATCGTGCCCTGCACATGAGACGCCCCAGCCTGCACGGCGGCGACGGCATTTGCTACACCGAGTTCGCAATCGTTGTGGGTGTGTATGCCGAGCGGAGTATCGGGAAGATGCTGCCGAACTGCGTTGCAGATTTCGGCGATCTCAGCAGGCAGGGTTCCGCCGTTCGTATCGCAAAGCACGAGGCACCCAGCTCCTCCATCAGCAGCGGCCTTGAGCGTGGCAAGCGCGTGCTCCGGGCCGTCCTTGTAGCCGTCGAAGAAATGCTCCGCATCGTAGATCACCTCGCGGCCGTTCGCCACGAGATGGGATACCGTATCGCGTATCATCGCCTGGTTTTCCTCGACCGTGGTGCGCAGGATCTCGGTAACATGAAGTTCCCAGCTCTTCCCGAAAATCGTGACAACCGGAGTCTCCGCGTCAATCAGGAGTTTCACCTGCGGATCTTCCTCCACCTTCACCTTCGCACGCCGGGTCGATCCGAATGCGGCGAGCTTCGCGTGCTTCAATTCGAGCTTCTTCGCCTCGCGGAAAAACTCCACATCCTTGGGGTTCGACCCCGGCCAGCCGCCCTCGATATAGTCCACTCCGAACTCGTCGAGTCGTTTCGCGATCCTGAGCTTGTCGAGGCCGGAAAGTTGAAATCCCTCGCCTTGAGTACCGTCGCGCAGGGTTGTGTCGTAAATGTGGACAGGTTTCATATGGCTGTTGTGGGGCGCGCAGGCTAGTCGCCGCCGCCTTGGGGAGCAAGCCGGAAGAGCGCACCAAAAATAATCTCTTCAGAGGCACTCTGCCGCCTGCATTGACATCGTCATTTCAGGTAACTAAACTATGCCGACTGCGAAATTTTCACATATGTCAGATTTCTCCCAAACCCCACAGGAACGTGATTTCCATTGCCAGCATTGCAATGGTCGCATCGTCATTCCTTTTTCCCTAGCTTCAACCACGGGCCCTTGCCCGCATTGCCAGGTAACGATCACTTCCCCACCCCCGCCGGGCGAGGCTCCAGCACAGCAAGCACCCGCACCTACCCCACAGCCAGCTGCGGCACCCGCTCCCTCCCCCACGCAAACCCAAGCCCCAGAACAGCCAGCGCCTGCAACTCCTGCCGAAGCGGCGATTCCCCAGCAGACCGTGATCCCTCCGCGGCGCGATGGCGCGATAAAACCGCCGAAGGCCGCCCCATCGACTCGCAAAAAACGATCCAGCGGGATCATCCCAGCGATGCTTGGACTCTTCGCCCTCATTCTCGCCGGTGGAGCTGGCGTTTATTACATTTCGAACCAGATGGGGAAAAACATCGACGCCCCTGACGTTACCGGCAGCCCCGAAGACAGAGACATCCGGGAAGCAAATTATATCCGCATCGGTTGGCAATCGGATGCATACGATGTCCTCACCAAATTCATCGCGGGCACCAGCGTCGCGGAGAAAATGCCCCACATCCACAATCCCGCAGAGCTCAGCGAAAGGATGGAGCTGTTTTACGGCGGGGTCGTCATCCATGACCAGGACACCCCCGCGAATTCATTTTCCGTCCAGGAGCTTTCCGAAGAGGACAGAAAACGAGGGCTTTTCATGCTGACCTACGACCAACCCCCGCAGTTCTCTCTCAGGGAGTTCTTCCGCCCGCTCGCGCCGCTTAGAGTACAATATGGCCTCGAAGAGGCGGATATCCTGCTGAGCACCGTCGCACGGGTCGGAAATTTCTCACTGGAACCGGTTCGCGTCCACGCCTTCTTCAAACGCACCGGTGAGGGACTCAAGCTCGATTGGGAGATTTTCGCTCAGACAAAATACCGCACTTTCCAGAATTTCGTAGAGCTCCCCGATGTAGGGCTACCGGAAACTTTCCGCATCCTGATCGTCGAGGACGTCCCCGAAAAAGGCCAGGGTGTCGCCAGCTCGCGGAGCTACCGCATCGTTGATCCAGCCAACCTCAATGACTCGACCCGTGTCAATGTCATGCTCGATTCGGAAATCGGCAAGGAACTCTCGGTCATCAACTGGCGGGGCACCAAGCAGGGCTCCCCGGTCACCCGGACGGCAACCGTGGAACTGGAGTGGACCGGCCGGAAGGACAGCCCCGTCCTTGAGATCAAGCGCTTCATCTGCTGGGAATTCCTCGGCCTCGGGGGTGAGGAATCACCCGCAACAGCTTCCGCTGAGTAGCGCCCAAACGCATTCGCATGGTTTCGGCTCATAGCTCCACGATCGCCGCCATCGCCTCCCCTCCCGGCGTCGGCGCAATCTCCTTGGTGAGAATTTCGGGCCCAAAGGCGCTGGAAATCGCAGACATCGCATGCCGTGGAATCGCCTCGTCCACAATGCCCCGCCTCGCGCGGCGCTGCAAGATCCGCGACAAGGACGGTTCTGTCATCGATGACGGGCTTCTCACCGTATTTCTCGCGCCAAAATCCTTCACCGGCGAGGACACGGTCGAATTCGCCGGACACGGCGGCATCCTCGTTACACGGGAAGTCCTTGCGCGCTTCCTCGGATGCGGCGCCGTCCACTCCTCCCCCGGTGAGTTCTCCCAGCGTGCCTTTCTCAATGGCAAACTCGACCTCACCCAGGCGGAGGGCATCATGGATCTCATCTCCGCCCAGACCCGCCTCGCAATCCGTGCAGCACATTCCCAGCTTGAGGGAACTCTCGGCAAACGCACCACCGCCGCCCGCGACGAACTTTTGGAAATCCTCGCCCACTTGGAGGCATGGATCGACTTCCCCGACGAGGACATCGATACCCAGACCGCCACCCAGTTGCGCAGCCGTATCGATGGCATCCTGGAAACCATCGACTCCCTGCTTGCCACCGCAGATCAGGGTCGCGTCCTCCGGGAAGGCGTCCGGACCGTCATTTTCGGTGAACCGAATGTCGGCAAGTCATCCCTACTCAACCGCCTCCTGGGCTTCGACCGAGCCATCGTATCTGACATCCCAGGCACCACCAGGGACACCATCGAGGAGGTGATCAACCTTGGCGGCATTCCGCTACGCCTCGTCGATACCGCAGGTGTCCGTGAATCGGAAGACATCGTCGAGACACAGGGAATCCAGCGCACCGTCCGCCAGATCGAGGATGCGGATCTGCTCCTTGAAATCGCCGATTCCTCGCAGCCCCGACCGGAGCGAGCGATCTATCCAACCAACCACGCCGCCCATCTCCTAATCCTTAATAAATCCGACCTCGGCGAACACCCTTCCTGGGAGGGTGTGGAGGCCACCCGGATTTCCTGCCTGGACGAGAATGGCTTCGACCAACTCTCGGCGAAAATTCACACAGCCCTGCATTTCACCGAAGCCGACTTCGGTGAGCACGCGGTCGCCATCAACGCCCGCCACCAGGCATCGCTTGCCCTTGCCCGCACCAATCTCACCGCCGCCATCGACCTCCTGACCGAGGAAAGTTCCAGCCCGGAATTCGCAGCCATCGACCTGCGCGAAGCCCTCGACGCCCTCGGCGAAATCCCCGGAAAGGTCGATACCGAAGACCTCCTTGACGTCATCTTCTCCCAATTCTGCATCGGGAAATAGCCGTGGTGACGATCTTTGATCGCCCTTCATTTTGGAGTTTGAAATTTTGGGCAAGGCGGCTTGAATCCACCCATGCCTTCAAACCCAACGAAGCCCGGAAAGATCATGGCCGCCAACCGCGGTGAGATTGCGATCCGAATTTTCCGTGCCGCTACCGAACTCGGCCTCCGCACCGTCTCCATCTTCGCAGAGGAAGACCGCTTCTCAATCCACCGCTTCAAGGCCGACGAAGCCTACCAACTCGACTCCTCGAAAGGCCCCGTAGGTGCATATCTTGATTACGAAGGCATCGTGAAACTCGCCAAATCCAAGGGTGTGACCATGATCCACCCTGGCTACGGCTTCCTCTCGGAAAACCCGGACTTCGCACGTGCCTGCGCCAGAGAGGGCATCACTTTCATCGGACCCTCGCCGGATCTGCTCGATAACATGGGCGACAAGACCGCCGCCCGCGCCCTCGCCCACAAGTTCAACGTCCCCACCCTCCCCGGCACGGAGGAACCTGTCACCGATCCCGACGAGGCGCTTGCCGTCGCCCACGAAATCGGTTTTCCACTCATCATCAAGGCCGCGTTCGGTGGTGGTGGCCGCGGCATGCGCGTCGTGGAGAAAGCCTCCCAACTCACCGGCCTTCTCGCCGAGGCACGCTCGGAAGCCGAGAACGCCTTCGGCAACTCCGCCGTTTTCCTCGAGCGCTATATCAAGCGCGCGAAACACATCGAGGTACAGATCCTCGGCGACCAGCACGGAAATGTCGTCCACCTCTACGAGCGCGATTGCTCGGTTCAGCGCCGCTACCAGAAAGTCGTGGAGGTCGCACCCGCAATGCACCTCGATCCGAAGATCCGCAAGGAACTCTGCGATGCCGCAGTAAAACTTGCCAAGGGCATCGGCTACGACAACGCCGGCACCGTCGAGTTCCTCTACGACATGGACCAAAACGATTGGTTCTTCATCGAGATGAACCCCCGCATCCAAGTCGAACACACGGTCACGGAATGTGTCACCGGCATCGATCTCGTTCGCTCACAGATCCTTGTCGCACAAGGCAACGCGCTTTTCTCTGATGAAATCGCTATCCCCGAACAAGACAAGATCCCATGCAACGGCTTTGCTATCCAGTGCCGCATCACTACAGAGGATCCCGAGAAAAACTTCGCCCCGGACTACGGACGCATCCTCAACTACCGCTCCGCCGCAGGCTTCGGCGTCCGCCTCGATGCCGCATCGGGCGATGCTGGTTCGGTCATCACACCCTACTACGACTCCATGCTGGTCAAGCTCACCACCATGGGCCGCAGTTTCCCCTTGGCATGCCAGCGCATGGACCGCGCACTGCGCGAGTTCCGTATCCGCGGCGTAAAAACCAACATCCCTTTCCTCGAGAACATCATCGCTGATGAGACCTTCCGCTCCGGCCAGGCGCACACCAAGCTCATCGACACCAAAACGGAACTCTTCAAATTCTCCAAACGCCGCGACCGCGCCACCCGCACACTCGCCTACCTCTCGGAGATCACCGTCAACGGCAACCCTCACGCAAAGGGATACCGCCTCGAAACAATCATCCCCCCTGCTCCGCCCGTAGCGGTGACTTTCAGTCGCCACTCGTCAGAGCAAATATCAACCAAGCCACTCCTCCAGCAACTCGGCCCGGAAAAATTCTCCCAGTGGATCCTAGAAGAAAAACGCCTCCTGATCACCGACACCTCCATGCGCGACGCCCACCAGTCGCTCATCGCCACACGCATGCGCACCCACGACATGCTGAAAGTGGCCGGTGCCTATTCGGCTCGCACTCCCGAAATGTTCTCCTTGGAAATGTGGGGCGGTGCCACCTTCGATACCTCGATGCGCTTCCTCAGCGAATGCCCGTGGGAGCGCCTCCAACGCCTCCGCAAAGAGGTGCCGAACATCCTTTTCCAAATGCTCTTCCGAGGCTCGAACGCCGTCGGCTACTCGAATTATCCTGACAACGTCGTCGCCGGATTCATCCAGCACTCCGCCGACAGCGGAATGGACATCTTCCGCATTTTTGATTCCCTCAACTACCTGCCCAATATGCAGGTCGCCATGGAGGCGGTGCGCGAGCACGGCAAATCCCTTTGCGAAGCCGCCATCTGCTACTCCGGCGACATCCTCAATCCCGCCCGCTCGAAATACGACCTCAACTACTACATCGCGAAGGCGAAGGAGGTCGAGAAAATGGGCGCACATATCCTCTGCATCAAGGACATGGCCGGACTCTGCAAACCACAGGCCGCCTACAACCTCGTCCACGCCCTGAAACAGGAGATCGGCATCCCCATCCATTTCCACACCCACGACACCTCCGGCCTCAACGCCGCATCGGTCATCGCCGCTTCACGCGCCGGCGTCGACATCGCGGATCTCGCCATCGCATCCATGTCCGGCTCCACCTCGCAGCCGAACCTCAACTCCGTCTGCTCCGCCCTCGGCTCCTCGGATCGCGATCCCGACCTCGATTTCGATACGCTCAACGACATCTCCGACTACTGGGAGCACGTCCTCGACTTCTACAAACCCTTCGACTCCGCCCCCCGCGCCGGCACCGCAGAGGTCTACGAACACGAGATGCCCGGCGGCCAATACACCAACCTCCGCGAGCAGGCGAACTCCATGGGCCTCGGCCACCGTTGGCGTGAGATCGCCCGCACCTACGCCGAGGTCAACCAGCTTTTCGGTGACATCATCAAGGTCACCCCTTCGTCCAAGGTTGTCGGCGATATGTGTATGTTCCTCGTCACCCGCGGCATCAAGGCCGCCGATGTCACCAAGATCAAACCCGGCTCCATCGACTTCCCGGAATCCGTCATCGATATGCTCTCCGGCGGCCTCGGCCAACCCGATGGCGGATGGCCCGCCGATGTTCAGAAAGTCGTCCTCGGCCCGAACCACAAGATCACCACCAAGCGCCCCGGCGAACTCGCCGAGCCCATCGATCTCACCGCGACCAAATCCGACCTCTCCGCGAAGCTGAAGCGTCCCGCCACCGACGACGACCTCTACTCCCACCTCATGTATCCGCAGGTATTTGAGGACTTCGAGGCATCCCGCGAGAAATACGATGATCTCAGCAAGCTCCCCTCCACCGCCTTCTTCTACGGCCTTCAGATCAGCGAGGAGATCGAGGTGGAAATCGACCCGGGGAAAATCCTCATCATCAAGCTCATCTCCATCGGTGAGCCGGACGGCGAAGGCCGACGCACCCTCTTCTACGAGCTCAACGGCATGCCCCGCGAGTCCATCGTCGTGGATAAATCACTCGAAGGCACCGCCACCGCGGCCCGCCTGAAAGGCGATCCGAACGACCCCTCCCAAGTCTGCGCCCCCCTACCCGGCATGGTCACAGAGATCGCCGTCTCCCCCGGCACCGAGGTCAAGGCCGGCGACAAACTCGCCATCATCGAGGCCATGAAAATGCTCACCACCATCTCCGCCCCCAACGACGGAACCATCAAGGAAATCCTCGTCAAAAAAGGAGTCCAAGTGGACTCCGATGACCTGCTCGTGGTGATGGAGGCGTAAGCTGGCAGCACCGATAAACGCGGATGCAGCCCATAGGGCATAACGACGCAGATCAGATTGATATCCCAAGTAAGCCGACTCCCCCCATGGCCGCATCCGAATGAAATCAACCAGGAACGGTCATCCATTCGCCTTCAAATCTGCGTTAATCAGCGTCATCTGCGGTTCAACTTCTGAACTATAGATGCCCTGAGCCACCGCCGAAACAGTATTGCCTTCCTCCCGGAAAACGCCACATTTCCCGAGCGCAATGAACTCAATCCCAGCCCTCTTCCTCGCCCTCTTCACAGCAGCCGTATCCGCCGCTCCGATTCTCAAGGACACCATCGTCGGCGGACTCAAGGATCCGATGGAGGTCGCCATCGCCCCTGATGGAAACCTGTTCGTCATCGAACGCGAAGGACGGGTGGTGCGCGTCAACCCACAAACCGGCGGGCTCTTCGAGATCGGAACCATCCCGGTGGAACATTTGAAAGAGGCCGATGCCAATAGCAAGTACGCCCGCGAGGACGGCTTGCTGGGCATCGCGCTCGATCCGAGTTTTACAAAAAACCAACGCATCTTCCTTTATTACAGCGCTGCGGATGTGATCGCGAACCGGCTCTCAAGGTTCACCCTGAAGGACGGTAGGATCGACCTAGCTTCCGAACTCAAACTCCTAGAAATCCCCACCGAACGCGAGAACACGGTCTGCCACCACGGCGGTTCCGTCGAGTTCGGCCCTGACGGGCTGCTATACGTTTCCACAGGCGACAACACCAACCCCTTCGAGAGCGCCGGCTTCGCCCCCATTGACGACCGCGACGGCCGCACCGAGCGGGACGCCCAACGCAGCGCGGGCAACACCAACGACCTGCGCGGCAAGATCATCCGCATCAAGCCCACCGAAACCGGCTATGAAATCCCGGCTGGAAACCTTTTCCCCAAAGGCACGGAGAAGACCCGCCCGGAGATCTACGTGATGGGCTGCCGCAACCCCTTCCGCATCTCCATCGACCCGAAAACCAAGACCCTCTACTGGGGCGAGGTCGGGCCGGACGCAAGAGGTAATTCGGACAACGGCCCGCAAGGCCACGACGAGGTGAACCAAGCGAAGTCCGCAGGAAACTACGGCTGGCCATTCGTCATTGCCGATAACAAGCCCTACCCGATCCGCAACTTCGCCGACAACAAGGTTGGCAAGATGACCGACCCCGCCGCCCCGGAAAACCTCGGCCAGCGCAACACCGGCCTGAAAACCCTGCCGCCCGCCCACTCCGCTTTCATCTGGTATACCTATGGCGACAGCAAGGAGTTCCCGGTCATGGGCAAAGGCGGACGCAACGCCATGGCCGGACCGGTATTCCATTACGACCAAAGCAGGAAACACAACGTCCTCGACAAGGAAGACGACGCTACGCTTCTGACCTACGAATGGATGCGCGGGAAAATCTTCAAGGCGAAACTCGATGCCGACGAGAAACTTGAGAAGCTCGATCTCTTTCTCGATAACCTCGTCCATCCCATGGATCTGGAAATGGACAAGGACGGCTCACTTGTCCTCCTCGAATACGGTTCCGGCTGGTATTTCAACACGAACGGCGGCGTCTACCGCCTTCGCCCCGATGACGGCAACAAGCCGCCTACAATCACGATCAAGCCTACCGAGGGCGTCGCCAACGGCTACTCTGTGGACAAGGCCGCCGATCCGGAGAACGGCAAGCTCAGCGTCACTTGGTATGTCACCGAGGGAGTCACCGAACGCAAACTCGGCAGCGGCTCAAGCATTACCCTGCCTGCCGGGAGCTACCAGGACGTCCGCGCTGTCGCAAGCGACGAAAAGGGTGCGCTCGCATTCGCCCGCATCGCACTCGATCACTCCAAGGATCTCCCTCAACTCGCCATCGAGATCGAGAACCCGAAGAAGCAGCGAGGCTTTGGGCAGACGGTGAAATTCAAGGTCAGCTCCGCAACACCGCCAGACGCCAAACAAGTAGTCGTTCGTGCCCGCTACATTCCGCCGACAGGTCACGACGCCGGCGGCCCGCAGTTGGGCATTGAAATCGAGGACATTGCGAAAGCCAACCAGTGCCTCGCCTGCCACCAAGTCGAGTTACCCTCCGTCGGCCCATCTTATCTCAATGTATCCATGAAATACCGGAGCCAAAAGGATGCTTCCGAATACCTGAAAGACAAACTCAAGACCGGCGGAGCAGGTGTCTGGGGAGATGTGCCCATGCCTCCCCAAATCGCCATCAAACCCGATGATGCGGACAAATTGATCGCCGCCATCCTTGGCCTCTCCACAGGAATGAGCGAAACCAAGGGCACTCTCAAAGGCTCCATCCAGCTTCCCCCAAAAGGCGACGCACAGCCGGGCGGGGCATGGGAATTCTCCGCCGAAGCCCCCGACTACTCCTCCGCCAGGATCCGCATCGCCGCAGAGTGATCGCAGGCATGAAACCGGATTACCATCATTCGCAAGCACACCATATTGTCATAAGACAAATGAAAAATCCCATCATCCATCTGGCCTGCCTGATGGTCGCATCCCTTCCCCTGAACGCAGCGGAGGAATGGCATACTTTCACTGACAAGACCGGACGCTCGTTTGAAGGTCGTGTCATCGCCATCGATGAAGACCTTGAAAAAACGACAGTGGCATCGAGGAAAACAGGCCGCCTCTCAGAGATCGCCTTCCGTGTCCTTTCCGATTCCGACATTACCTATTTGAAGAACTGGGAACCGGAGGAACCCGATACGGCAGAGCCAGAAACGGAGCATCTCGGCGAAGCTTCGTCCCGTCTCTACCCCAGGACCAAGCAAGAGATCAGGGATCGCCTCAGGAAAATCAAAAGCCGTGACGCTCCGAACGGCATCGACCGCGATCAGCAGAAGACCGTGAACCAACTCAACATGTACCGCTACCTGTGTGGCGTTCCCGACGATGTCGAGGCCGATCCAAAAATGGTGGAGCAAGCCACTGACGCAGCAGAGGCATGCAAGAAGCACGGTGGGCTCTCACACAGTCTCGGCCATTCAACGAACCTGTGCAATCTCGCAGCCGGAGGAGGCATGTTCGCAAGCGTCAAGCAATACATAAACGATGGTGGAAGCAACAACCGAAAAGCCCGCGGGCATCGTCGCTGGTGCTTGAATCCACCTATGGGAAAAACCGGTTTCGGGGAGGCCGATCGGTATTCCGGGATGATATCGATGGACTCGTCGGGTGGAAAAAAACCCAGAGACAGCTGGGCGTATCCGGGAAAAGGTTTTTTCCCCAAAGAATACCTGCACGGCAATGCTTGGTCACTGTATCTGACGGAAAGAGCACCTTCCACAGCGGACATCAAGGTGGAGGTCTACAAGCTGCGAAAACGCCCACAAAAAAAATTCTCAAGCAGCGAAGAAATACCCGGAAAAGCTCTTCCCGTGGAGTTCATTTCCACCTACCAGAACGCAATTAACTTCGAACCCCAACCGCAACCCATCACAGGCAGGGGGCTCTACTGGGTGCGCGTGAAAGGCGGCGGAGTCCGTGAGGGCTACCTCGTGGAGCTTTATTAGGCGCAAGGAGGGGCTGCATTCTGCTGCCCAACAACCCAAGCACTCTTCCCTAGTGCCCTGAAAACCAGCCTATTCCTCCGTTCTTATTTAAGGGATGAGTTCTAATTCTCCTGCCCCTCTATCTCCGCTGCGCTCCGGTTGGCAGCAGAGTGCAGCCACTCCTTGGACTAAACCGGTTCCTTATCCAGTCCGAATACATCGTGGACGGCTCTTGCCGCATCCTCGATGTGGATCTCATCAACCGTGACCGCGATCTTGATTTCCGAGGTCGAGATCATGCCGATGTTGATACCCTTTTCCCCGAGCGCTTTGAACATCATCGCGGCGACACCCGAATGCGAGCGCATGCCAATGCCGACGGCCGAGAGCTTGGCGATCCCGGCCTCGGTCTCGATCTTCGCGTCGGGGGAAAGCCCTGCAAGGACGGGCTTGAGCGCTGCCTGGGCTTTTCCTAGATCGTTTGAGTGCATCGTGAAGGAATGCTTCGAGCGGTCGTCGTTGGAAATGTTCGAGACGATCATGTCGAGGTTGATCTCCGCATCCGCAAGCGCACCAAGGATCTTTCCTGACTTGCCGGGATGATCAGGAATGCCGGAAATCGTGACGCGCGCCTGCGAGCGCTCGATCGAAATTCCGCGGATGACAACGTTTTCCATGTTGGGATGTTCTTCTAGCACAAGTGTTCCTGGGTTATCATTGAGTGAGGATCGAACCTCGAAAATTACGCCGAACTTTTTTGCAAACTCGACGGAGCGTGACTGCATCACCTTGGAGCCGGAAGAAGCCATTTCCAACATCTCATCATAGGAAATTTCCGGCAGCTTGCGGGCGTTCTTCACGATGCGCGGATCGCAGGTGTAGACACCGTCAACATCCGTGAGAATCTGGCAGACATCCGCCTTGAGCGCGGCGGCAACGGCGATCGCGGTGAGGTCGGAGCCACCACGACCCAGCGTGTGGACCATTCCATCGAGTGTGATGCCCTGAAAGCCCGCGACGACGAGCGTCTTGCCCTCCTCCAGAAAGCGGTTCATCAGCGAGGGATCCATATTCGAGATCCGGCCACGAGTATGGCTGCCGGTGGTGAAAATCCCCGCCTGCCTGCCGGTGATCGATGCTGCTTCAACCCCGAGCCCATGCAGTGCCATGGAAACTAGGGCAATCGATTGCTGCTCGCCGGTCGCGAGCAGGACATCCAACTCGCGCTCGGCCGGATCATCGCAAAGCTCATTCGCCATGCCGATAAGCTTGTCGGTCACTCCACCCATTGCCGAAACCACGGCAGCGACACGGTTCCCCTCGTCGCGCGTACGCTTCATGCGTGCGGCGACGTTACGGATGCGGTCGATGGAGCCAACGGAGGTTCCACCATATTTTTGGACGATCAGTGCCATGGGTCTGGGACGGGCGGATTCAAGAGGCTGCAGCCTGAAATTTCAAACCTTAAACTCTAAACTTCAAAATCGAATCAAGACTACAGAGACCAGATATCAGAGGATCCGCTTTGCGACCCTCTGCGACCTCTGCGACTTTGCTGTGAAGATTTCCTTAATCACGCGATTTCGGATCATTCCACTGCACGTCGAGGCCGCGCGCCATCCTTCCCTTTCCCGGAAAACCGCTCTCGCGCCCCGTCAAAAGCCTCGTTCTCGAATTCCCTGCTCCCGATCACCGCCCCATCCGTAAAATATCGCACCCGGCATCTTCGCCACCGTAGCGGTGACTTTCAGTCGCCGCTCCCTCCTCTCTCTTCATTATCCGCATCAGCGCCCGGAACTGTTCCTTTTGATGACGGCACCCGCCGCCACCCTTCGGGCAGCCTTACAGGCTGTCTATCTCGCTCCGCTCGCTTCCTCCGCCCCGAAGGCGAACCGCCGCTCCACCACCCGCGAAATACAGTGGTAGATCACCGGTTTCTCATGGGAACCCTTCCACGGGGATGAAAACCGCGCCTTTTTCATACCCTTGCCCCCTCCGTCCCGCCTGCTCCGGCTTGCCGCTTCACCCACCAAAAAACGCCTCCCAGCACCCCGTCGAGAAGAATCTTGCCATAAAGTGCGTCTCTTTGAATCCGTCCCTTCGAACATGAAAAAAGATCGGGAAGTTTTTCAAAGAATGGGCAGTATCCTAGCCATGAAGCTTTTCATCTTCGCTCTCGGCCTTTCCTTTTCAGCCGCTCTCGCCGACCCACTCCCAATCAATCCCAACATCGGGCACCACCATCACCTCCATCGTCATGGTGACAAACACGCAACCGTGGAGCCGACAGCAGACCGTTTCGACACCTCGCGCAAGAGTAAGGTCAAGCTACCCCTCCCCAACCAAAAAGACGCCTTCACCTTCGTCGTCTTCGGTGACCGCACCGGAGGGCCCGACAGCGGAGTTTCCATCCTCGCTGATGCCGTCCGCGACACCAACCTCCTCGAACCTGACTTCGTCATGACCGTCGGCGACCTCGTCAACGGCTACTCCACCGAGGACGCTTGGATGAAACAGATGAAGGAATTCAAATCCATCATGAACGAACTCGCGTGTCCCTGGTTCCCCGTCGCCGGAAACCATGACATCTACTGGCGGGGAAAAGACAAATCCCAGAAACCCGAAGGCGAAATGGAAACCGCTTACGAGATGCACTTCGGTCCACTTTGGTATGCCTTCGCCCACAAAAACTCTTGGTTTGTTGTTCTCTATTCCGACGAAGGTGATCCCGCCACCGGCGAGAAAACCTTTGGCAAACCCGCCGCTCAAAAAATCAGCCCCGAGCAATTCACCTGGCTTGATCAAACTCTCAACAAATCAAAAGACGCCGAGCACGTCTTCGTCTTCCTCCATCACCCCCGCTGGCTAGGGCGTGGCTATGGCGACGACTGGGAAAAAGTTCACACACGCCTCAAGGAAGCCGGCAATGTTTCCGCCGTTTTCGCCGGTCATGTTCACACCATGCGATACGATGGCCCGCGCGATGGCATCGAGTATGTCACACTTGCGACCACCGGCGGTGGCCAGTCAGGAGCTATCCCGCAAGCCGGCTACCTCCATCACTACGACATCGTCACCGTTCGCAAGGACCGCATTTCTCTCGCCGCCGTTCCCGTTGGCGAAGTTCTGGACGTTCGCGAAATCACCGGCGACCTCATTGCCCAGGTGAATCGAGTCAAGAGCTCAGCCGTTAAAATCACACCGCCGCTCCCTCTCAAAAGCGATCAAGGCGGCCAGCACAATGTGACGGTGACCCTCACCAATCCCAGCGACCGTGCGATCGCCACCGTCCTCTCCCAAGCCACGCCCGGCTCCGCATTCACTTGTCAGCCGGGTCACCACCACGCGACCATCAAGCCAGGAGAGTCGCAGGACTTCACTTTTGCCCTTTCCTGGAATTCGAATACGACCAAAGGCAGCTTCATCAGCCCATCGTTCAACCTCGATACGGAATACCTCGCCAAAGGGTTTTCTTACGAAATCCCACGACGCACCCTCAGCGTCCCCCTCGACCTCCAACTCACCCAAAACGAGGCCCAGCCCAACGGAGCCGCTCGATTCAATGGTACCACCCAGACGCTTTCCATTCCTTCGAATCGTTTCAAGGTCACCCAGGAAGTGACTTTGGAGTGTCGCTTCAAAGCAGAGTCCTTTGCCGAGCGCACCGGCCTTGTCACCAAGACCGAGGGTTCGGGATACGGGATTTTCATCACCGATGGGCGCCCGCAATTCAGCATCTTCATCGGAGGGGAATATCTGAACGCCTTGTCAGATACGCCTCTCCTCAATGTCGACACGTGGCACGAGATCGCCGGAGTCTATGACGGCACTGAAGCCCGCCTCTACCTCGACGGAAAGCTCGTCGCTTCCGCAAGTCACCAAGGTGAATTGAAGGACAACCAACTCCCCCTCATCATCGGAGGAGACGTGAACGGTCAAGGCGAAGCTGACTCCCACTTCGCAGGTCTCATCGACTGGGTTCGACTCACCCCCACCGCCCTCTATACCGGCCCGGAAATGACTCATGCATCCGAGAACATGGAAGCAATGATCGACCTACCCTTGGACGAGAACATCGGCCCTTGGCATCCCGACACCTCACCGTCAAAATCCCACGCCATCTCAACCGGAGGTGTCATTATCGAAACGATCAAATAGAGTCGATACTGACCCCTTTCTCTCCTGCCAAACCAATCCTTGCATGGCCGGAGAGCGGGCTACGATCTCAACCAGTCCGGAAACACGGTCGTTCTCGAACCCAACGGAGCAACCCCGGGGGGACGAATATAGGACGTTTACTTTGTTTTTATCACATCGATATTATCAAAGTTATAAAGTATGCTTACTTTTCTAAATCAAACGAATAGACCTTTGCATTGACGAAATCAAACTGTAGCGAGATGCTTCCATTCTTAATCTCCCTGTCAAATTGCAATTCAGTATTCATCAAATCAGCTGATAGCTTCTCTGTTTTCGCTAACGCTTTTCCATCCTCATCTAGCACCCTCACAATCATATGACCTCCTTCATTTATATCAGCATTGATACGGATACCCCCTCCATCGTAAGGAATACTTTTAGTAACAACCATCGCGATCTTAGATTGAGCTTCATAACCGGCAAAACCATCAGGCCTTAATGTAGCCAAAGACAATGCCCCACTGCGCCATCCAAAATGCAACCAATCACTACCACCATAGTATAATTTTATCTCATCTTTTTCGAAAACAGGATAAGCGCATGCATAAACACAACCATAATCGTAATCCAATTTTTTGTCGGACAAAGGAATTAATGGTGTTCCGGGAGAAATACGATACCATTTTTTTGTGTCCGGGCTCCATGTCAATTCCGTATGCACCCTGTCTGTTTTTTGATTATGAATAGCTACTAATCCTAAATATACGCCACCATAATAAAATACCGGCATAGCGTAAGGTTGCAGGTTTTTATCCAGCCCTTCCAATACGACTTCCTCTTTTGTCCAGTGAATAAAGTCATCACTTTCAACCCGGACTACCTCTCTTCCCATACTCCCCCAAGTCCGTGTAATACCAACGTACTTATTTAAGGTTGGCGCCCAAAGAGCATTATTGTGCGTGTCTCCCGCTACCGTCACATCTCCTTCGCATGGCTGATACTCGTCCCAGTGCAAACCATCCTTGGAGAATCCTATAGATAATTCCTCAATTTTAAATAAAGCTTTATATCTACGATTAGGATCTTTTTCATGTACATCTTTAAAAACACCTGCTCCATGAGGCCCTGCCCAATGATCTCCGCTTTGGCCTTTTCCACGCCAAATAATATTATTATTCTTATTTCCTCCAAAATCAACTAATCCCAGATTAGGTTTTTCCCAATGGATTCCATCTTTGGAGGTGGCATAGCAGATAGCCATCTCTCGTTCATCCGGAGCATCATAACCCTTCTCACGTTCTTTCAAGGACATCCCTTTGGCTGAATTGTCAATCACGAAAGGACTATACCAACATTTATATAATTCATCTTCCTCGTCATATATTACGTTTCCATATAGATTATCAAACCGTTGTTCCCAAGGTTTATCTTCTACAAACAAGGGATTAGAGGGGTGCTTTTTCACAACGCCAACAGTAAGCTTTGTATTTTTAACTTTTTCTATTACTTTATTATTTAAAAGCAGATACTTAGTGCGGGTTGTTTGTTCACTTTGGCCAATACATGAATAAATTGCGAGCACATATACGATAAGGATTGAGTATCTAGTTTTTATCATTGCATAATCATTCTGAGGTTTACCTTGGCAATCTATTTTATTTGAAACGCATAAACTTTCGCCTTGAGAAGATAGAACTTCAGGCGTATTGTCTTACCTTCAAGTGATGACAGGTCTTTTTGACCCTTCCACCACGGCTCCAACCTCAACTGGTCGACACCGCCGAATATCCTCGCTTCGTTAACTGTATATCCCGGAATCGGCTCACCATCAGCATCAAGGATCTCAGCATAGAATCTGCCATCTCCAGCATCAACGTTAACCTGTAGCGTGTCACCCTCTAACACAAATGGTTTCGTAGTAATTGTGCCCAGCTTATCCCCAGCTCCTTGACTAATAAAACGATCCAATGGCAAAATAGCCAGGCCGACCTTGCCGCTCTCTTTACGAGCCGCAGGGGGACTATGGTGCCGGGTGTACTGGCCTGTATAGTAGATCAGGTGTTCATCGCCTCGGGTAATGATTTCCGAAGATGGCTGTAGCATGCCCTTGTCAAAGCTGTAATCCGGCCCACGCGGGACAAAAGGCTTTTGAGCATAGATCCAACTCCTGTCAAAATCCTTTCCGTCTCTGCTTGTCCCGATATAGAAATCAAGCACATCTTCCTCAGGACGCTTGTCGGGATCTGCTACCGAGACCTTGTAGCCCGATCCTGTCAAATCCCCAGTTGTCAAAACGTGCATCATTCCGAAATAGATATTCTCATAAACCCATGCACACATCGACTCCATTTGATATAGCGGAACCCCTTGTTTGGTTACCTCATTGTCAGGATGATCCACATTGATTTCAGCTAGAGTTTTCCAGGCTGTCGGATGGTTCAGAAGATCATTGCCCTTGGCATGCACCATGATACGGCTGGAACGTGACTCCTTTAGACCTGCTATAGCTGCCAAGTCGGTCCGGGTAAGGAACATATAACGCTTCCCGACAGGATCCCACAGTATTTGGTTATAGGTATCAGCCGCTCTTCCGGTAGCTGGTTTTCCTCCGTTGTAACCCGTCCAGTGTATGCCGTCAGATGAATGAGCTATAGCAGCCGCACATTCATATGGAGCACCCGGATTATAAACAGCTTTGAATTTTTCCGAATGGCCCCAAGGAACAGTCGGGTCGATCATAAACGAAGATTCAAAGAAGGTGCCTTGCGTTTTTCCACGGGATGTAATAAGATTACTCTTTCCGTCATCTGATATTAATGGCTTGGTCCAATGTATGCCGTCCTTGGACTCGGCATAACCAGTGACATTCTCATCCGAAGCACGATACAGCATCTGGAAACACTGGCGATTGTCATTCCAGACAACAGAAAGGCGTCTACCGAATTCCCAATACCCGCCTGACCTAGGAGCTACACCATCAGGGAATTGTTTTGTAGCATGAAAATCAGTTGGCACACTAGGCCCCATAACCACGCCCATTTTTCTGGGTTTGCCCAACTCGCGAGCAATATTATCCTTTTCGGCGATGACATAATCATCCACCAACAATTGTTTCTGTAAACCCACGGGTACCAATTCTTGTGCTGATGTTATAGAAACACCGATTAACATAATACAGATCAATATAATTGTAAATTTTTTCATTTGAATATTTCCTCTTGAATTCCCGACTTAACTTGAAAAACCATACAGTTTTGCATATTCAACTGCTAGGAATTTTCTTTTTACGGGAGGCTCCTGAAACAGGCATTGCCCGGATCGGCTTGCCGGTAGAAGCCTTGGCGAAGACTGGAGGGCGGGGAAAAAGGAGGATTAGGTAAAGCTGAATGGAGCGGCATCGACTCAAGCGAATCGCTGAAAGGGAGAATGCTCCGCAGAACGCCGGGATTTGGCGGAATCTGGAGGTTTCACAGAAAAATTCATTTCCGCGAAAATAGCTTTCCCTTCCGCTTTGCCAAGATTCTTTTTGGCAACGGTTGTTTTTGGAGTTGGCCGGACGGCGTCAGGTGTATTCGAGAACAAGGCTGCGGTTATCCCTCGCTTCGTTCGGGATCTGCGGTATCGCTCCGCATTCCTTAAAACCGCCATTGCGGTGGGGCCGTGTCGTCCAATTGGATTTCAGGTGCCTGCCATGTTGGGCTTACTCCTTCGCCAAGGCTTCGGAGCACAAGTTGATCGGTGCCTTCTGTGTCGGGGTTGGAGAGACTCCGAAGACGGTTGAACCAATCGAGGCTTGGGTTGATCGTGGCGAAAAGAAAATGAGCGTGATTTTTTATGATCGGCTATTTCGCTGTTAGGAAGTCATTCCACTGCACTTTGAGGCCGGGAGGATCTGAGATTTCCTTTCCCAGCACAAAGAGCGCGGTTGCCCAGGCGTCGGCTGTGGCGCAGTCCCCCGCGATGACACTGACGGAACACGGCGGGCGGACGACGGGCTTTCCCGTCCGGGGATCAATGATGTGGCTGGCGAACCCGCCGGCGGACGGCCTGAACTGGCGGTAATTCCCGCTCGTCGCGAGGGCTTGATTTTTCAGTTTCACCGTGCGGGCGATGGAACGTCCTGACGGATCCGGGCGTTCGATCCCCACCTCCCATTCCCCTCCGACTGCGATAATTTCCCCGCCGAGTTCGAATAGGAAATCTTCCAACCCTGCCTCCGTGAGTGCCTCTGCAACCCGATCCACCGCATAGCCCTTGCCAATGCCCGAAAGATCGACTCCGACACCTTCCGGCCCGAATCCCGCCTCGCCCGTTTCCTGTAGAAGCCCCGGATCAAACGCTCCGGAGCTCTGGCTTTTGATTTCCTGGGCAAGCTCGATCACCCGTTGCAATTCATCCGTCGACTTCCCGCCCCGGTTAAAACGCGAAAGATCTGAATCGTCCCGCCACTGGCTGAACACCTGCTCCCATTTCTCCAAAGTCTCCGCAACCTCGCCGCGCAGGATCTCGCGGTCGGGCGCGTCCCCCCTCCATCTGAGATGCCAGCCGGTTCCCATCGCGCTCCCCCGCAGGTCACCACTCTGATCGGGGAGCGACCGATCCACGATCGCACCGATGAGAACCAGCAGAGCCAGGATAGAGAGCGAGCGCTTCATTTGAGCGAAGAATAAACCACCGCGGCGACAACCAGCACCCCCGCCACCGAATCCCTGGCCGTCCACCTCCCCGGCGCATGGGTCAGGAACCTCAGCAGCGCTCCGGTCGGGCAGCCGTAATGGCAATACGCCTGAGGCAGGAAAAACGCAGCCCCCAGCCCGATGGTGAAAATTGCAGCCGGCACGAAAGCGACGAAGCCACTGCTCCAGCTTTCGAACGGCTCGAAGTAGGCCAAGGGTATTCCGCTCGCCAAAAACGCAAGAACCCAGATGACGATCAGCGTCAGCCATGGCACGCGAACCATGATCGAATGGATCTTCGGAGGAAGCGCGAAACGTTTTTTGACGAGCTGTCCGGCGAGGGTCTGGGCAGCTCCGTGCGGGCAGATCCGGTTGCAATAGACGTTTTTTCCGGTGAATGCCGGGACTACAAGCGCCACTGCTGTCAGCACCAGCAACGGCAACACCAGTCCGACATCGAACCCGTTCGCCCCCCAGCCCAGCAACTGATCCTGGCTGACCATCCAGCCCAGACCGATGCCTGCAGCGACTGAGACGACGGCGTATGCGATCCTGGCCTTCAGCCTCCCGCCCCACTTGCTAACGCCGCAGAAAACTCCAAGCGAAATCCACACAATGGCGAGTGAGCTTTTCCATGGGAAAGCCTCCGGCAGCCTCTCCGCGCGGTGCCGCCGGAGCATCTCCTGCACGCTTTCCACGACTGCGTAGTTCGTAAGACTCGCTCCGCTGGTGAAAAGCGACGGAGACGCCTCGCTGTCCTCGGCGATCACCTCATCAACACTCTTCCCAGCGAATCCGTCCGCATACTTCACCTCGTCCCCCACATCGCCGACGTAGGGTTCGTTGTCGCGGCTGCCGAGAAGTGCTATCCCCAGAACCTTTTCCCCACCTGTCGAAAGCACAACGATCACATCGGAGATCCCATTGAACCCCCTTGCAGAAACGCCCATGTGACTGCTCCGGAGAACCGTCCCGAGTGACTCATCCCCATCGAAAACCATATAACTCCCCGCCTCCCCGCCGTCACCGATTCGATCTGCGGAAGGAAACCATTTCGCGACATCGGCGGGTTTGAGCGGTTCGGGAAACCACTGATCCATTCCCATGGCTCCGAACCTCGCGGCGAGGCCACGAGCCATGGCCTCGCTGGTGAGCGTCGCCCCGGAAACAATCATCGGATCCGGATCATCGCCCAGCGAAGACTCCGGCTTCCCTGTCCACTGCTCCCAGAAATCCGCAGCATCACGGATCTTGCGGACATGGCCATCCGTATCCTCGCTGGTAAGGAAGCGAACACCCCTCACCCTCCGGCTTGTGTCGAAAACCACAAGCAACTCGGAGGGACCGGAATAGCCCTGGACATTCTCCGCCTGCGGAAAGGTGGACGTTGCCCAACCGGCAGGATTCCCCTCGGAATCCAACAGCGGATAAAAACCTTCCGAGGCATCACCGACGGAGACGACGGATGAGAGAACCGACTTTGCCTCCGCGAGAACTCTTGCCGGATCGATGCTCCGCTGATCCCGGGGCAGCGCCCACAGACAGGCCAGGGCAGCAAGGATCACACCCAGCCTGTAGCAGCCCATCGCCCATCGCTTCTGGCGATGACTTCCGCTATGGTTTGGTCTTTGCTTGCGCAGCTTTTCCATCAAGGGATTTCTCCAGCTCATCGAGGTTCTCGAAACGCGTGTCGCCGGGCATCCTCCAGAGCGTTTTCGCTTCTTCCAGATGATCCTCGTAGATCTCACGCGGAGTGCAATCCTTCACGGTTGCCAAAGCAGCCGCCCGTCCGACCGTAACGCCCATCATGCCGATGGTCTTCATCACCCGTATCGTCCCCAACGCATCGCGATTGACGCTGATGTTACGGCCAGCCATGAGAAGATTGGGGATGTTCCGCGAGTAGAGCGTCCGGTATGGCACCGCGTAGCCGGCTTTCCTGTCAATCCCCTTGCCATGGACGGCGCGGGAAATGAACGGCTTTCCGGAAATGCTGTCTCGGTATTTCTCAACCGGGTAGTGCAAGTCGATCGACCAGGTGGTCATGAACGTCCCGTCATCGAACTTCTTCTTATTGCTGATCTCATCGCCCGTAAGGATTACGTCCCCGAGAATCTGAAGCGTCTCGCGCGTCCCTCCGATATACGCCAACCAAGTCATCTCCCCCTTCTTGTGGCCGTCGGGATCACGCTCCGCATAGGCACCGTGGTTCTTGATCGCATTCCAAGCGCTGAAGGAAGCCAGCAAGTTCAGGTCGCGGGTGTGTTCGAGTTCCTTGATCGGGTGGCTATCATAACCACTTTCCCAGAACCACTCGGCATGACGGATACCGTGGCGCTCTCTCGGATACGGGAAACTAGCTGCCGTAAATTTGTGCATCCAGCCTTGCTCGGGGAACTCGACTTCCTCGGATTGGTTTTGCCAGATCCACATGTTGCTCATCCCCATCCGGCCTTTTTTCACCGATTTCGTATCAGCTCCTGACCAGAGCGCGACGAATCCATGTCCGGTGCAGTCAGCGAAATACTTTCCACGGATGCTCTTGATTTTTCCTCCGGCGATATCGACCGCCTTCACCGATGCGATCTTCCCGTCCTTCATATCCAGCCCGTAGGCATGGTGCCCGAGGAAAAGTGTGATGTTGTCCTCGGCACGGACAACCTTCTCCTTCTTGTCATCGACAAACTCCTCGGCATGAGACGGGGAGGCCTTCGCCTTGTCCTCGATTTCACGGATGATCTCGTCGAGCGGATACTCACTCGGCGCGTAGCTGCCCTTCGCCCAGACCCGGATCTCGGAGGAGCCGTTTCCACCAAGCACGTCGCGGTTCTGGATCAGCGCCACTTTCGCTCCCATACGCGCTGCGGAAATTGCGGAACCGAGCCCGCCATATCCGCCGCCCACAACCACGAGGTCGTAGCTTCCGGCATCTTCAATGGCGTTCGGCACTCCGGGAATCTTCCAAGCCGTGCGCTCCTCGAAGGTCGCGTCGCCAGGTGGGGTGAAATCCGCATCACTGCTGAAAAGGACGGCGTCCGCACGGCCGTTGAATCCGGTGAGATCTTTCAGCGCCAGTTTCGCCTTGCCCGTCTTGAGCGAAGCCTTGCCTGCAAGCTGCCAAGTCCATTCCGCATCTCCACTGCCAAGCTCGGCGGACAATGGCGCGCCGTTCAACGAAACCTTGAAACGCCCCGCGCTTTCCGGGCGACCGAGGCGCTTCGTCCAGTCGATCGTACGCACCCATACCCGGTATTCTCCGTCCTCGGGGACATCGATCTCCGTCGTCGCATCCGCCACCGGTTTTCCCAACCCATGTGCGTTCAGGTAGGGCGAACCCATCGACTCAATAAACTGCGTGTCGGTCTTCCAACCACCGGGATCGGAGAATTGTTCGGCTTCGACAAGAAAGGAGGCCGAGTGGACCTGTGTGGCGGCAAACAGGCTGATTAGGGCAAAATATCTCATAGGCTGTGTCTAAGTTGTCCTCTAACGTTCGTTCCGCTACGTATTTTTCACGATTCGCCCATCTTCTTCCTCTGACGAGCCTCGCGGAAAAAAGATTGGAGCAAGGCCAGCGACTCCTCGCCCATCACCCCCGCAGTGACCTCGCAGCGGTGGTTCAAAGGCGGATTGGATTCCAAAAGATTGATCCAGCCGCCCGCCGCCCCCGCCTTCGGGTCACCGCAGCCGAAGACCACCCGATCCGGGCGGCAGTGGACGATGGCTCCCGCACACATCGGGCATGGCTCCTTGGTGACATAGAGTGTGCATTTCTCCAGCCGCCAGTCACCGAGCGCCTGCTGTGCCGCCGTCAGGGCGAGCATTTCCGCATGCGCCGTGGCGTCCTTGAGTGTCTCAACCTGGTTCCACGCCCTCCCGATGACTTGCCCCTCATGCACCACCACCGCGCCAACCGGCACCTCGCCGACCGCATACGCTTTATTGGCTTCTCGCATCGCCTGCTGCATGAAATGGGCGTCACTCTGCAGGTCGATAATCAGTTCTTCGTTCATAGGGCGACCGGTTTTAACCGCCATCCGACCAGTCGGCAACCTCACCGATCCCGAATTTTCCTTCCCATCCGCCGCTGCCATGCTTCGTTTGTCCACGTGATTGCAAAAACATTCCATGATCGGGTCATCGCCCCTTCCCTGCTCGCCGCCGATTTCTCAAAGGTCGGAGAGGAAACGACCCGCGCCATTAACGCCGGGGCGGACTGGTTGCATCTCGATGTGATGGACGGCCATTTCGTGGATAACATCTCCTTCGGGCCGGCGATAGTGCAGACAATTCACGAGTCGAACGACATTTTCCTAGATGTGCACCTGATGATTTCTCGCCCCGATCACTATCTGCCGCGCTTCATTGCGGCGGGCTCGGACTGCATCACGGTTCACGTGGAGGCGGAGCACGATGTCGCGGACACTCTGGATCGCATCCGCGAGGCAGGCTGCCTGGCAGGGCTTGCGCTCAATCCCGCCACACCGCTCGAAGACGTGATTCCTTTCCTCGGCAAAATCGACCTACTGCTCTGCATGACCGTCGTCCCCGGTTTCGGCGGGCAGCCATTCATGGAAGACATGATGGACAAAGTTCGTGCCGCAGCCGCTTTCCGGAAAGAAAAAGGCTACGCTTTCCATATCCAGGTCGACGGCGGGATCAGTGCCGAGACCGCCGCCATTTCCGCCGCCGCCGGGGCGAATGTCATGGTCGCCGGCTCCACCACCTTCGGAGCGAAGGACATGGCCGCCGCCATCACCGAGATCCGTGAGGCCTGAACCACAACAATCCATCATTTGAAAACCATCCTCATCAGCTCCGCCGTATCGATCGCCATCGGATTCACCTTTGGCTGGATGATCCGGTCCGCGACGGTGCACCTCGAAACCATTGAAACCGAACTCGTCGTAGACAAGCCCAAGAGACCCGCCCCGAGGAGCGAAAACCTTCTGGATATCCCCCCGGAGCGACTCAACCCAAGCGATATTGATCGCGCCATTTCCCCGAACAGGCCGATTCCTAGGGAAAGCACCAAGCCCTCCGAGGCCGTTGTAAATGCCCAACAGGCAAAATGGAACAGGCTCACCGAAGTCCTCGGCCTGGATGGGGCACAGGCGAAAGTCCTTGAAGCTGCCATCGCCGAGTCCGAACCGGTTCCTGCAGAGGGGCAGGCACTCGACGCCGCCTACGCAGAGGCAGGAGAAAAGCTCCAGGCGACCATCCTCGCCACGCTCAACGCGGATCAGGCAAAGGCTTTCAGGGAACTCCAGAAGCGCACCCTCCAGAACCAGCTCAATTCCAAGGCCATGCAGCAATATGTGCAGGAACTCGGCAAACTCGATCTCGATCCCTCCCAGTTGAATCAAGCAACCGAAATTCTCCTCGACCGGGCGCTAGAGGAAGCCGCAGCCATCCCGGACAGCACCCGGCTGCTTCTCGATGGCTCTGTGCTTCCCATCGGCGATCGGAAAATTTCCGCCAATGGCTTCACCCTCCTCAGGAAACTGGCTACCAGCAACAGCGGAGGCTCCATGGGCATTCAGGAAATTGCCGCAATCCAAAGGGCTGAAATGGCACGCCAGATGACGCAATTCGAGGGCGTTCTCACTCCTGCTCAACTTGAAATCTACCAGGCCGGGATCAAAACATCCTCCAAAAACCTGGACATGATCGCTCCCCGCAATTGATCCCACGATTCGGTTTGAATCTACACGGGGGATTCCATACCTTTCCTCCATGGCAAATAAAAGCGGAGCGGAAAGGGTGATTGTGAAAATCTTCACCTATGGCATCCAACCAAAGGTCTGGAGGCAGTTCTCCATTTCCACCTCCGTCACCTTCCTGCAGCTCAGTGACGCGATCCAGGCCGCCATGGGCTGGGAAAACAAGCACCCCCACGAGTTCCGCCACGGCAAGGGCAAGCGCCTTGTCGATGTCATCGGCCCGGTCGGCCTGCAGGATCAAACACTCGGCGATTTCCAGGACGAGCTAAAACTCACCGTCGCCGACTACATGGGTCGCAAACGCCTGCCGCTTCGCATGCTCTATCGCTACGATTTCGCCGACGAATGGATTCACGAGGTCGTCTTCGAAAAACGCGCAGAAGGCGAAGGCGAGCCGGAGATGATCGCCGGGGAACGCGCCTGCCCTCCCGAGGATTTCGGCGGATCCTTCCAGTTCATGCAGGCCCTCGCCGGTGAGATCGAGTGGGCAAATCCCGGCTACGAGCCTGAAAAATTCGACATCAAATCCGTCGATTTCGAAGCGAGAAAGACGCGCAAGCGGAAGTAAGCCCACTCCGCCTATTGTGGGCGCCGCAGGCATCCATGAGAAGGTCTTGGGTGGTCTTGGGTGTGATTGTTATCGGCGTATTCGCCTGACGCAGCCCAAGCCATTCAATCATGGTAGGGCTGATCCGGCTCGGTCGGCCGGGATCAAAAACGCAAGCGCCGTATCTCCGGAAAGGGAGTGAACCCACGGCAAGACGCTGCCCCCCCCGGATCAGCCCTACCGTGTGAGAAACACCGATAAAAATCACACCCGGTGGTCTTTATACTCTAATTCAGCCGCATCCCCGTCTCCGTCTTCGTGACGAGGCGCTTCCTCAGCAATGCCCCGAGGGTTTGCTTAAAGGTGCGCTTTGAGACCCCTAGCTCGCTGTATATCTCCTCAGCCGGGCTTTTGTCGGTGAGCGCCCAGAAACCGCCGCGGGCGATAAGTTCACCCATGATCTGTTTCTCCAGGTCATCGACGCGGGTGCGGCCGGGGGGATGGAGACAAAGGTCGATTTTCTCATCGGCGCGGACGCCAGCAATCCAGCCCTTGAGCTTTTCGCCTAGGGCGAGTTCTTGGAATACCTCGTTGGCGAAAATCAGGCCGGTGTGGGTGTTGTCGACGATCGCCTTGTAGCCCATCGGGGTTTTTCCATAAACGATGAGATCGACCTCATCGCCAGTGGCGAAGTTAGCGGGCGTAACGTCGATGTGGCGGGCGATGCGGGTGGTGGCGACGATGCGCTGGCTTTCCTCATCGACGAGAACTTTAACGAGATAGTCTTTCCCGACTTCCATGCGGGTCTTCTGCTCGCGAAAGGGAACCAAGAGATCCTTCGGAAGACCCCAGTCGAGGAACGCGCCGACCGGCGTGACGGCGATACAGGTGAGCTTCGCGAACTCCCCGGGAATAGCGCGGGGCTTCTTGAGTGTGGCGACCAACCTGTCCTCGGAATCGAGGTAAATGAAAACGTCCACCTGACCGCCGATCGCCCATTCCGTCGGCATCTCCCGCCGGGGCAACAGAATCTCACCGAGGTTTTCCGCATCGAGGAAAACCCCAACGGGTTTCTCGCGAAGGATGGTGAGCTCTGCCCGTGTGCCGATGCCGATCATGATGAAGAATTAAGAATTTTACCGCCGAGCTGCAGAGCTCGCAAAGAGACGCAGAGCCAACACGATGGAATATTTTGATGAAACAATTAAAAACATACACAGCCTAAGCTCCGCGATCCTCTCCGTCCTCTGCGCCTCTGCGGTGAACCGTTTCCAATACCCTAAGGCGTGTAGTCCTTCGGGGCGATGAGGATTTTTTCAACCGAGTGCTTGGTGACAATGTTGCCCTGGCTGCCACGCCCCTTGATGCCGAATTCGGCGAAGTGCAGCGGCCTGACGAGGTTGCGCAGGCCGAGGCCGGATTTCATATGGATCATAAGCATCTGCGCGGAGCTTTCCTCGTTGCTGGTGTGCACCTTGAAGTAGAGAACCTTGCTGCCCTTGGTGCCTTTCGTCAGCTCATACTCCTTGTCGCGGGTGATCCCGCCGACGGTGAAACGCTTGGCCATAATGTTGCCGTTGCGTCCGTCACGATAGATCATCGAGTAGATCATGTCCTCGTCCTTGCGGAATACAGCGACCCGCAAAGGCCTCGGCCCGACGAAGAACTTATCCGCCACTTTGATGACTTTCATTTTCCCATCGGCGCTGAAGACGATGATATCATCCAGCATCGAGCATTTCTCCACCGCCTCCTCCTTCTTCAGCGAGGTTCCGGCGAAGCCGTTCTTCGTATCGAGGTAAAGCGTCTCGGTGGCGGCGACAACCTGGGTGCGATCCACGCGCTCAAAGCTGGAAATCTCGGTGAGCCGCTGCCTGTCCTTGCCATATTTCTTCCCGAGCTGCTCATACCAACGAATCGTGTAGCGGGTGAGATTGCGGAGGTTTTTCTCGGCCTCCTCAATCTCGTCCTCGATCGCCTTGATCTCCTCGTCCGCCTTGAAGGAATTAAACTTGGAAATACGCTTGATCCGAATCTCGGTGAGGCGGACGAGGTCTTCCTCTGTCACCTCGCGCCTAAGCAGTTTCTTGAAAGGCTTCAAGCCGTCGTCGATCGCCTTCAGCACGGCTTCCCAAGTCTCCGCTTCCTCGATGTCCCGGTAAATGCGGTTCTCGATGAAAATCTTCTCCAGCGAGGAGAAATGCCATTTGTCGCCGAGCTCGCTGAGCCGGATCTCCAACTCCCTTCTGAGCAGTTCCTTGGTAAGATCCGTGGTGCGGCGGAGGATCTCGGTTGCACCGAGGAAAACGGGCTTCCCATCGACGATGGTGCCGCTGTTCGGAGAAATACTCAGCTCGCAATCGGTGAAGGCGTAGAGCGCGTCGCGGGTGTTCTCCGCATCCGCGCCGGAAGGGAGATAGACAAGGATGTCAGCATGGGCGGCGGTGTTATCCTCGATCTTCTGGATCTTGATCTTGTTCTTGTCCGCTGCGTTCACGACGGAATCCATCAGCCCGCCGGTGGTGGTGCCGAAGGGAATTTCCGTGATGCGGAGGATACCCTTTTTCTCAATGCCGATACGCGCACGCACCCGGATTTTCCCACCACGGATGCCGTCGCGGTATTCGCTGGCATCCATGATCCCGCCGGTCGGAAAATCGGGAACGAGCTCAAATGGCTGATTCCGAAGATGGGCGATCGCCGCACCGACGAGTTCATTGAAATTGTGCGGCAGGATCTTACAGGCGAGGCCGACCGCGATGCCCTCAACGCCTTGCGCGAGCAGCAAGGGAAATTTCATCGGCAAGGTCAGCGGCTCCTGGTTGCGCCCGTCGTAGGAGGGCAGCCAATGGGTTGTCTTCGGGTTGAAAGCCACCTCTAGGGCGAATTTCGTCAACCGTGCCTCAATGTATCGCGGGGCGGCGGCACCATCCCCCGTCAGGGTGTTTCCCCAGTTCCCCTGAGTGTCGATCATCAGGTCTTTCTGGCCGATCTGCACCATCGCATCGCCGATCGACTGATCGCCGTGCGGATGATACTTCATCGTATTCCCCACCACGTTCGCGACCTTGTTGTAGCGGCCGTCATCGAGCTCACGCATCGAGTGGAGGATGCGCCGCTGCACCGGCTTCAGGCCGTCGTGAAGATGGGGCACCGCCCGCTCAAGAATCACGTAGCTCGCGTAATCGAGGAAATAATCGGAATACATCGCTCCCAGCGAGGCGTGCTTATCCGGTTCGTTACTCATGCAGAAATGTGCTAATTGACGCGCCCCCGGCGTGCAAGCCCTGCGTGACGGGAATGTGACATCAGATCCAACTTTGTGCCCCTTGTCATGACCTCAAAGACTACTCATCCCCTCAAATGGGCGGAGCACGAATAGGCGATGAAACGCTTTTCCTGTATCGTGCCAATCCAGGATATCCACCGCCATTCCATGGGAATTCTGAGCTGATGCGCGGCAATTGCCCAAGACTGGGCATATCCCATTTTTCCAACGGGTATCCTTGCAGCATGGCACCCTAACCGCTTAGATCAAATCGGCTATGAATACTCAAAACACTCAAGGAACCTCCTACCAAGAACTCCAAACATGGGTCGACCAGATGGCCACCCTCAGCACCCCCAAAGAAGTCGTCTGGTGCGACGGCTCCCAGGACGAATGGGATCGCCTCACACAACAACTCTGCGACCAAGGCACTTTCACTCGGCTGAATCCCGAGAAACGACCCAACTCTTTCCTCGCCCGCTCCGAGCCGTCCGATGTCGCCCGCGTCGAGGAACGCACTTTCATCTGCACAAAACGCCCGGACGAAGCCGGCCCCACCAACAAATGGGCCGATCCCGTCGAGATGCGCACACTCCTCACCGACAAATTCACCGCTTCCATGGCGGGCCGCACGATGTACGTGATCCCCTTCTGCATGGGGCCGATCGATTCTCCGCTCGCCAAGATCGGCGTCCAGGTTACCGACAGCGCCTACGTCGTGGTGAACATGCGGATCATGGCGCACATGGGATCGCACGTCCTCAAACGCCTGGAGGACGAGGTTTCCGGCAGCACTCCGAAAAAACGCGACGGCCACGCCCAATTCATCAAATGCCTCCATTCGGTCGGTGCTCCCCTCGCAGAAGGCCAGGCAGATGTCCCGTGGCCTTGCAACGACGACAAATACATCTCCCATTTCGTCGATGCCCGCGAGATCATGTCCTACGGTTCCGGATACGGCGGCAACGCCCTGCTGGGGAAAAAGTGCCTCGCACTCCGCATCGCTTCGAACATCGCCCGCGAACACCGTTGGATGGCGGAGCACATGCTCATCCTCGGCCTCCACGCTCCCGATGGCAGCAAGACCTACGTCACCGCTGCTTTCCCATCCGCCTGCGGAAAAACCAATCTCGCCATGCTCGAACCTCCCAAGCCCTATGCGGACAAGGGTTGGAAAACCTCCATTGTTGGGGACGACATCGCTTGGCTCTGGCCGCATGAAGATGGAAAACTCCACGCAATCAACCCGGAGACCGGTTTCTTCGGCGTCGCTCCGGGCACCAACTGGGAATCCAACCGCATCGCCATGGAATCCATGACCGCAAACGCGATTTTTACCAATGTCGCCCTCACCGACGACGGAGATGTCTGGTGGGAAGGGCTTTCAAAAGAAGAACCCGCCCACCTCATCGACTGGACAGGCCTGGACTGGACACCCGGTTGCGGCCGCACCGCCGCGCACGCGAACTCCCGTTTCACCGCTCCCGCGAAACAATGCCCGACCATCGACCCGGAGTGGCAAAACCCCGACGGGGTGCCCATCGACGGAGTCATTTTCGGCGGCCGCCGCGCAACCACCATGCCGCTCGTGTATCAGGCCTTCAACTGGGGTCACGGCGTCTACGTCGGAGCCACCATGGGCTCGGAAATGACCGCCGCCGCCGCCGGAACCATCGGCAAAGTCCGCCGCGACCCCATGGCGATGCTGCCTTTCTGCGGCTACAACATGGGCGCGTATTTCGCCCACTGGCTGGAAATGCAGCGCTACCTCACTCACCTCCCCCGCTTCTTCCACGTCAACTGGTTCCGCAAGGACGAGGAGGGCAAATTCCTGTGGCCCGGCTTCAGTGAAAATATGCGCGTCCTCGAATGGATCATGAAACGCTGCAACGGCGCCGCCGCCGGCCACGAAACCCAAATCGGTTGGATCCCCAACTACGAAAACTTCAATATCGAGGATCTCCCCGATTTCTCCAAAGAGGACTTCGAAAAGGTCATGAAATTCGACCGCCACGAATGGCGCGCCGAACTCATCTCCCAAGGCGAGCTTTTCATCGATCTCTACGACCATTTGCCGAAGGAACTCATCTTCCAGCGCGAACTCCTCGCCGCCAGATTGGTTTAATCGGAAAACAAAACCGATTTGTCACCACTAGGCTTGCGTTCCTAGCTTGGTCTTTCCAAGCTGTGCCCATGCACCCTGATGTCGAGAAATTGGTAGAGGCCGGTAAAATACCGAAGCCTGTCGGAGAACGCCTGTCACAGCTCGCCCCGGGCAATTTCTGTCTCCACAAATCCTTTGGAGCCGGAAAAATCACCAGCTGGGACTTTGGCAGCAAGAAAATCACCGTGGATTTCGAGAACTCCAGCAAACAGGAGATGGATCTCCAGTTCGCCATGCAGAAGACCGAATGGCTTCCAGAGGACGACTTCCGATCGGTCAAAATCGAGCAGATCGGGGAGCTAAAGAAACTCGCCAAAAGCGATGCCGTCGCCCTCGTCGTGCACATCCTGCAGAGTCACGGCGGTTCCATCACCGGCGAAGCCATCGAGAAACTCGTCAGTGGCGCAGTCATCCCCGCAAAGGAATACAAGAAATGGTGGGATTCGACGAAAAAGGCGGTCAAGGAAAGCCGCAAGGCCGTCGTGCCGACGAAACGCACCGAGGCGATCGTGCTGCGCGACTCTGACATCACCCCGGCTCAGGCTCTCCTCGCGGATTTCGAGGCTTCGAAGGACATCAAGGGAATGATCAAGGCGCTGGAGGCGATTGCGGCCGACATGGGAGCCTTCGACGACGACAACGAAGCCCTCAAACAACTACTCACAGACATTGACGACAGTGCGAAAAAGGCCGCCCGCGTCCAGCTCGGCCACGCGATGCAGCTCATCGCAGCGCGTGACGAGGTCATCGGCAGCAGCAAGGCATTGGAGCTCGACCCCAGCGCTGTGCGCCTGAGCGACCTCATCGCCGGATCCGATCTCAGCCGCATCGCGGAGGAGCTGGTTGCCCTGCCCTCCACCCGCCAGCGCGCGGTCTATGAAGCTTTCGAAACGGCTTTCGGTGAAGAATGGATCGAAAAGATCGTTACAGTCTTCGACCAAGTCGGAGCTCGGGGAGTGACCGAAATCGCCCGCATCCTCGGCGACAACGACGGGATGCCCACCCTCATGGTGCACCTTGGTTCCGCCCTCGCACGCCGCGCCCTCGGGCCGGACGCCCTAATCTGGGTATGCCGCGAGCGGAAAGCTGCTGCCGAAGGGGTATTCGGAGCCGATGTCGGGGCCTCCATTCTCAACCTCCTGGAAAACGACCACCTCTCCGACGGCCCGCGCAAGACTTCCCGCCTACAGACCCTACTTAACGACGACAAGGCTCTGCTCTCAGACCTCGTCGAGAACATGGATCTCAACGAGGTCAAGAATTTCGCCCGCCGCATGCTAGACTGCCCGGTCTTCGCGGATCTCGAAAAGAAATCCCTCATGGCTCGCATCATCAAGGTGCGTCCTGAAACCATGGAGCTCGTCTCCGGTCAGAACGCCGCAAAACGCGAGGAACCGCTCCTCGTTTCATGGGATTCCCTCGACAAGAAGAAGAAGGAACTCGAGGAACTCATCCGCGAGAAGATCCCGCAAAACCTGCAGGATGTGAAAATCGCCCGCTCCTACGGCGATCTCCGGGAAAACTTCGAATACAAGTCCGCAAAGGACATGGAGAAATTCCTCGCTCACCGCCGCGCCGCACTGGAACGCGAGATTGCCCTCGCCAGGGGAACCGATTTCAAAGGAGCCGACACCAAAACCGTCAATATCGGCACGGTCGTTGTCCTCGCTGACGAAGACAACTCCGAGCAGACAATCACCGTCCTCGGCGCATGGGATTCCGATCCCGACAAGAAAGAGGTCTCCTACCTCTCGGATGTGGGTAAAGCCCTGATGGGTCTCTCCGTCGACGATGGAGCAAAAGTCCGCGACACCGAAACCGAGCAAATGCGGACGTTGACGATCAAGTCGATCTCCGCTTATCACGCCTGAGGAAACCCGTTTCCAAAATCAACAAAACAACATGGATCTTACCACAATTGTAGAAATCAGGGGCCGCGAGGTCATCGACTCACGCGGAAACCCCACCGTTGAGGTGGACGTCCACCTCGAAGGCGGAGCCGTCGGCCGCGCCGCAGTTCCTTCCGGAGCCTCCACCGGCGAGCACGAAGCCCACGAACTCCGTGACGGCGACAAATCCCGCTACCTCGGAAAAGGCGTGCTCCAAGCGGTTGAGGCCGTCAACGAGACCATCGCCCCGGAACTCCTCGGCTTCGACGCCACCGAGCAGGCATCCATCGATGCAACAATGATCGAGCTCGATGGCACCGCCAACAAGAAGAAGCTCGGTGCCAACTCGGTTCTCGGCGTTTCCCTAGCGGTCGCGAAGGCCGCCGCAGCCCAACTCGGCTCCCCTCTCTATAAATACCTCGGCGGACCGAACGCCAAGGTGCTCCCCGTCCCGATGATGAACATCATCAACGGCGGCTCCCACTCGGATGCGCCCATCGACTTCCAAGAGTTCATGATCGTCCCGATCGGCGCACCGACTTTCCGTGAATCTGTCCGCTACGGTGCGGAGGTTTTCCACGCACTCAAAAAAGTCCTCCACGACCGCGGCCTCTCCACCGCCGTCGGTGACGAAGGCGGCTTCGCTCCGAAACTCGATTCCGCAGAAGACGCCCTCGGCGTGATTTGCCAAGCCATCGAAAAGGCCGGTTACAAAGTCGGCGAAGACATTTCCATCGCCCTCGACGTCGCTTCCTCCGAATTCTTCAACAAGGAAAAGGGCAAATACATCTTCCACAAATCCGACAACTCCGAAAAATCTGCCGAAGAACTCGTCGCGTTCTACGCGGATCTTCAGAAGCGTTACCCCATCATCTCCATCGAGGATGGCTGTGACGAGAACGACTGGGACGGCTGGAAGGTCATCACCGACACCATGGGCCATAACACCCAACTCGTCGGCGACGACCTGTTCGTTACCAACTCCAAGTTCCTCCAGAAGGGCATCGACCTCGGCGTGGCTAACTCCATCCTTGTGAAGGTCAACCAGATCGGTTCCCTCACCGAGACCTTCGATGCCGTCGAACTCGCCAAGGAAAACGCCTACACCTCCGTCCTCTCCCACCGCTCCGGCGAAACGGAAGACAGCACCATCGCCGACCTCGCGGTCGCGACCAACTGCGGCCAGATCAAGACCGGCTCCATGTCCCGCTCGGACAGGATCGCGAAATACAACCAGCTCCTCCGCATCGAAGAAGAGCTCGGCGATGACGCAATCTACGGCGTCTCCAAGCTTAAAGTGCTCAAGAAGTAAGCCGCTTCCAACCCGGATTCAACATAAAGCCACGGCCTTCACAGGCCGTGGCTTTTTTGTATCCCGAGAGGGGAAATTCTGTCGATTAGCGCTTCCTGCGGACAATCAATGCCAAGCCACTCAAAAGGCCCAACAGCACGGTGCTGGCTCAGGAATCAGCGCCGCCTCCTAAAACCGGACATAGTCGATCTCAGCCTCCGACGAAATGGACGGATCCAAGCGCAAGAAATCCAAAGTTCCTAACCAGCCCGCATCTCCGGAAGGAGTTGTCGCCCAAACGAAAAAACCGCCGGTTCTCACCGGCGGCTTTTCCTAAGTTATTCAATGGATGTGGTAGGGATCAAGCGAGAGTTGCCTCTTCCTTGTCCTTGTCCTTATCGCACTTCTTCTTGTCGCACTTCTTACCAGCGAGCATGGTGCCCTCCTTTTCCTTTTTCTTTTTTTCACCGGCTTTCTTGCACTTGTCGCACTTGGCTCCGTCTTTGCCTTTGTTGCATTTGCCGCATTTGCCGCAATGAGCAATCATCGTGGCCTCTTCCTTCTCCTTGTCGCACTTCTTCTTTTTGTCGCAGTCTTTTCCAGCGAGCATGGTGGCCTCTTCCTTCTCCTTATCGCACTTCTTCTTTTTGTCGCAGTCTTTTCCAGCGAGCATGGTGGCCTCTTCCTTCTCCTTATCGCACTTCTTCTTTTCGCACTTGTCGCCGGCAAAGGCCAGAGGTGACGTGATCATTACTGCGCAGAACGCTGTTAGTAGTAGTTTCATGGTGTCTTATTGGTTTGTTTTTGGTGTTTTGGATCAATATCCGAAAAGATCCTAGCCTAATACGAGATACACGCCAGCGGATTTTATTCGATTTTTTCGGAATAATCCGTGCCGATCCAGGCCAGATATTCCTGATTCCCGTCCATCCCGGAAATACTAGCAGGAACCACTCCACGCCATTCCGCCCCATGTTGTTCGGTTACAAACCGGCGAATTTTACTGACCGCACGCTCTCGCAGAGCCTCGTCCCGCACAATTCCGCCTTTTCCGACGTCCTCTCGCTCCAACTCAAACTGAGGCTTAATCAGGCAAACCACCTCTCCACCCGCTTCGAGAACTCTGAACACGGCAGGCAGCACCTTGGTCAGCGAGATAAAGGAAAGATCCATCACCGCCAGCCTCACTTTTTCGCCCAGATCGCCCACTTCCATGTGACGCGCATTGAACTTTTCCCGTGCCACCACCCGTGGATCGCTCCTGAGTTTCCAGACAAGCTGGTTCGTCCCGACATCGATCGCATGCACTTTCGTCGCCCCGCGCTGCAACAGGCAGTCGGTGAAGCCACCCGTCGAAGCACCGACATCGACGCAGGTCCATCCCGTCACATCGATCCCGAAATGGATCAGCGCGCCCTCGAGTTTCAGACCACCCCGGCCGACGAACCGGGGTTTTTCCCGTATCTCCACAACCGCATCTTCGCCGAAGCGCTCGGCGGGCTTGTCGCACACGTGCCCGTCGACCTTCACCTCCCCGGCCAGAACCAGCCGCTTCCCCTGCTCACGGGAATCACACATCTCGCGGTTGAAAAGCAGGGCATCCAGTCGGTCTTTCCTCACGCCGCACGTTCTAGGGCACCGCACCGCACCGCACCATCACGGAATCCAGCAATCTCGGCGGAATAATACCTGAAAACACCGAAAACCGGACTTTGTGAAAAATTTCACAAAGCACACTTGCCGCGCCGCCCGAGCGCCGACATAGTCCGCGCAGGCCTTCCGGCCATTGAATTTGCCTCCCATTTTCCAGTCATGAGCGACACCTCTCCGGCCACAGCGGAACTCAAACTACCCAAGGACATCGCAGCCGAGAAGGGCATGGTGAATGTGCAGATCGACGGTATCTGGCACCAATTCCCCAAAGGCACTCGGATGATCGAGGCCTGCCGCAAGGCCAAGGTCGATGTCCCCTACTACTGCTACCATCCCAAGCTGACCGTCCCTGGTAACTGCCGGATGTGCCTTATCCAGATGGGAATGCCACCGCGCCTGGCACCCGGACAGGATCCCACTTACGACGAAAACGGCTACCAGACCATCGGCTGGATGCCCCGACCTGCCATTTCCTGCGCCAACAGCATCGCGGAAAACATGGGGATCCGCACCACTGGCGAACTCGTCGAGAAATGTCGCGAGGGCGTGATGGAGTTTCTCCTCATCAACCACCCTCTCGATTGCCCAATCTGCGATCAGGCCGGCGAATGCCGACTCCAGGAGCAATCCGTCGGCTTCGGCCGTGGCGTCTCGCGCTTCGTCGACATGAAGGTAAAGAAACCGAAAAACGTCGATATCGGCCCACGCATCCGCCTCGACGACGAGCGCTGCATCATGTGCTCCCGCTGCATCCGTTTCATGGACGAGGTCGCTGGGGATCCGGTACTCGGCTTCACCCAGCGTGGCACTCACACCACCCTCACCGTCCATCCAGGGCGACTCCTGGACAACAACTACTCGCTCAACACTGCCGATATCTGCCCGGTCGGCGCGCTCACCTCGAACGACTTCCGCTTCCAGATGCGTGTCTGGTTCCTCAAGGAAACTCCGTCCATCGACGTGAACTGCGGCACCGGCACCAACATCGTCATCCACACCCGTGGCGACACGATCCACCGCATCACTCCGCGTCAGAATGACGAGGTGAACTCGAACTGGATGCCCGATTCACACCGCCTCAATTTTCACTACATCGACGGCGACTCCCGCCTCACCGACGTCCTAATCAAGGAAGACGCAACACATCGCCCTGCCGCTTGGCCGGAAGCCATCGCGAAAACCGCCGAAGCCCTGTCGCAATTCGACCCTTCGAAAATCGCCATCATCGCTTCGGCACGGATGACCAACGAAGAGCTCTTCCTCGTCCGCGCGCTCGCCGGCGAACTCAAGACAGATCAGTTCGCCACCGTCCCTCGCGAGGGTGAAAACGACGGCCTGCTCATCGCCGCCGACCGCAACCCGAACACCACCGGCGCGAAACTCGTCTGGAACTCCTCCGATCCGTCCGCTTCTCTCTCCGCAATCCGCGAAGGCGTCCGCAACGGCTCCATCAAAGCCCTGCTCGTCCTCGGCGAAGACCTCACCGCCGAGGCCGGCTTCACCACCGAAGACCTGGCCAAACCCGAATTCATCGCCTCCGTCCAACTCCTCGCCGGCGCCACCGCCGAGGCCAGCGACGTTGTCCTTCCCGGAGCCGCCTTTACTGAGAAACGCGGATCCATGGTCAACCTTACCGGCCGCCTCCAGCGCCTCAACCGCGCCGTCGAGCCCCAGGGACAGTGCCGCGACGACTGGGAAATCCTCCGAGATCTCGCCGCCGCCGTTTCTGGAAACAAGCCGGACATTTTCCTCATCGAAGACCTCTTCAAAAAGGTCGCCGCCTCGACTCCCGCATTCGAAGGCCTCACCCTCTCCAAGATCGGCCACCTCGGCACGGTCGTCACCGAAACCGGCTACCAGATCCCCCTCCTCACGAACGAACGCGCCCGCGCCGCCGCCGGGATCATCAACGGATAATTCGTTAGAAGTTATTGGTTAATTGTTATTAGGAAGAATATGCCCGAAGTAGTCACCGCAACCCTCATCGATCTTGCGATCATCATAACGAAAATCGTCGCGTTCACCTTTATGGTGGTCCTGCCGCTGGTGCCGCTTTCCGTCTATTTCGAACGCAGGTTCTCCGCAATCATCCAGGATCGCGTCGGCCCGAACCGGGTCGGCATTCCGCTCACCCTTTTCGGCGCGAAAAAGGATTTTCACCTCTTCGGCCTCGTCCAGCCGATCGCCGACGGCCTGAAACTGTTCCTTAAAGAGGATTTCACCCCGGATCACGTCCGCAAGGCCTTCTACTGGCTCGCCCCGGTGCTCACCGTCGTCCCCGCGCTCATCACCGTCTGCGTCGTCCCCTTCGGGCCGGATGTAACCCTGTTCGGCCGCACCGAAAAACTCGTCATTGCGGATCTCGATGTCGGGCCGCTGTTCATCTTCGCAATCTCATCGCTCACGGTCTACGGCATCACCCTCGCTGGCTGGTCCTCGAATTCCAAATTCCCGTTCATCGGCGGCGTCCGCTCCACCGCGCAGATGATTTCCTACGAGATCTGCCTCGGCCTTTCAGTCATCCCTGTCCTGCTCTATTTCGGTGATCTCAACCTCAACAACATCGTCCAGGAACAGGCGGACAACGGCTGGCTGCTGCTGCCGTTCTGGACGGATGGGAAACTCTCTCTCCCCAGCCTGCAGACCACGCTTTTCATGATCCCCGCGTTTATCGCGTTCATCATCTTTACGGTATCGATCTTCGCCGAAACCAACCGCATGCCCTTCGATCTCCCGGAGTGTGAAACGGAACTCGTCGGCGGCTACCACACGGAATACTCCTCGATGAAATTCGCGATGTTCTTCATGGGCGAATATGCCGCAATGGTCATCGGCTCCGCCCTCATCATCACACTCTTCCTCGGCGGCTGGTCCGCTGGCTTCGGCTTCGACGAAGCGATCGCGAATTTCTCCATCGGCGACTTCCGCATCGGCGGTTTCATCCACGTCGGCATCTTCCTCACCAAACTCCTCGTCTTCATCCTGTTCTTCATCCTCGTCCGTTGGACGGTTCCCCGCTTCCGCTACGACCAACTCATGAAACTCGGCTGGGTCATCTTCTTCGAGGCCGCACTCATCAATGTCTTCCTCGCCGCACTCATCATCGCCGCCCCCGGCATGGCCTCCACCATCACCGTGATAGGCCTCATCCTCCTCGCCGTGGTCACAGCTGCCATCATCTGGGTCGCCAAGGTCTCCGAACCACCCGCAAAAGTGCTCCGCGCATAAGTTCAGTTTCTGCCCTGAAAACTGAACACTGAAAACCAGCAAACTTTCTTCAAATGCCCACCATCAAGCTCACCCGACCGAAACTCAACGTAGGAGAAAAAATCTACTTCGGCGCACTCATCAAGGGATTTTTCCTCACGATGATGCACGCGGTGAAATCCCTGCGCGGCAAGTCCTACGGAGCGGAAGGCCTCGCCTCCTCCGGCCTCGGCGTGACCATGCAGTTCCCGGAGCAACGCTGGGACGACCACATGCCGGAATACTACCGCGGCGCGCCCACCCTCGTCACCGATGAGCAGGGCCGCGAACGCTGCGTCTCCTGCCAGCTCTGCGAATTCATCTGCCCGCCAAAGGCGATCAAAATCATCCCTTCGGAAATCCCCTCCGACGACAAGTGGGCAAAGGTAGAGAAACGCCCCTTTGAATTCGACATCGACATGACACGCTGCATCTACTGCGGCATGTGTGAGGAAGTCTGCCCCGAGCAGGCCATCTACCTCCGAAAAGACTACCTCATCACCGGCACCTCCCGCGCCGAAATGGTTCACGATAAGAAAAAACTCTACGAAATCGGCGGCGTCCGCGTCGGACTCGTCAACAAATGGAACGAACTGAAATAGTCTTCGTTTCAGATTTAGAATTTAAGATTTAGAATTTCACCTGATGCCTTCCTATTTATTTTGGTTGTTTGCCACCATCATGCTCATCGGAGCGTGCGCGGTCATCGCCTTCCGCAATCCCGTCTCCAGCGCACTTGCGATGGTGACCTCCTTCGTCGGCCTCGCCGCGCTCTTCATCGGCCTCTCCGCCTTCTTCGTCGGCGTCATCCAGATCCTTGTCTACTCCGGCGCGATCATGGTGCTGTTCCTCTTCATCATCATGCTCCTCGACCTCAAGGATGAGAAACGCCGCACCGAAAGCTACCTACCGCTGGTGGCAGGTCTCTCACTCGTCGGCATCTTTTTCATCCAACTCATCGGCGTCCTTTCCAACAAACTGCCAAACCAGAGCGCACCCATTCTCGACAAAGCCACCCTCGCCGCTGCTGCCGGTGACTACCCCGAAGGCTCCAAGATCAACGAAGCCCTCACCAACGGCAAGCTCCCCGATGTCCACCTCATCGGTGAGACACTCTTCACCCAATACAACCTCCCCCTCCAGATACTCGGGATCCTCCTCCTCGTCGCCACCGTCGGCGTAGTCGTCCTCTCCAAACGCCAAACGAACTAAATCTTCCTTAGGGTTTAGAATTTAAAGTTTCAAATTTCATGCCAGCGCTCAACGACTACCTCCTCGTCTCCGGCCTCCTGTTCTCCATCGGCCTCGCCGGCGTCGTGCTCCGCCGCAACATCATCATCGTCTTCATGTGCCTGGAGCTCATGCTCTCCGCCGCGAACCTCACCCTGGTCGCCTTCTCCCGCTTCAAGGTCACCGCCAACGACCTCCCCGACTACGATGGCCAGATGCTGGTCTTCTTCGTCATCACGGTTGCCGCCGCCGAGGTCGCCGTCGGCCTCGCGATCATCGTCGCCCTCTACCGCGCCCGCCAGACCATCCACACCGATGAACTGGTCTCGCTGAAGGGCTGAACCCTCCGATATGGGCTTCCACCCTTGTCGGGTGTGATTTTTATCGGTGTTTCACCCGGTAGGGCTGATCCGGCTCGGTCAGCCCACTTCAAAAATCTGGCAGCCCGCCTCACCCACACGGAAGTGAGAACTCGGGAGAAATGCGGTGTCTTGCCATCGGTTCACTCCCTTTCCGGGGATACGGCGCTTGCGTTTTTGATCAGGGCTGACCGAGCCGGATCATCCCTACCAATATTGAATGGCTTGGGCTGCGTCAGGCAAATACACCGATAAAAATCACACCCGCCCTTGTCTCACCGCACGGTGCGGTGCAGGTTCTTTGCATCACTATGAGCGCAACGGCTTTCCGATGGATCCAACGCGGCGAGCCCTTCATCCCGGGCTCGCACCCCCCCGACGAAAGCTTCCCTGAAATCCTGCGACATCTCGTCAGCCAGCGGGGAATTCCCGAGGGCGAGGCGATGGAATCCTTCCTCCGCCCGAAGCTGAAAGATCTCAGCGATCCGTTCCTGATTCCCGACATGCATCCGGCCGTCGAGCGCATTCTCAAGGCTGTCGACTCACAGGAAAAAGTCTGCATTTACGGCGACTACGATGTCGACGGGGTCTCCTCGGTCACCCTGATGTCGAAAATCCTCCACGCCTACGGGTTGGAGCCGAGGCCGTTCATCCCTCGCCGGGGTGCGGAGGGATACGGAATCAGCATCGCCGCAATCGAGCGCTGCCTTTCCGAGGGAGAGAAACCCGATCTCCTAATCTCAGTCGATTGCGGCACCGTCTCCGTCAAAGAGGTCGCCCACCTGCGGGAAATGGGAATCGATGTGATCATCGTCGACCATCATGAGCCGGATCCCGAAGGAAGACCGAATTGCACGGCGCTGGTAAACCCGAAATGCGGGAAAGATTTCACCTACCTCTGCGCCGCCGGGGTGGTTTTCAAGGTCGGACACGCCCTCCTGAAAGCTCGTCCCGCCGCGTTGGATCTCAAAGAACTCCTCGATCTCGTCGCAGTCGCCACGGTCGCGGACATCGTGCCACTTATCGACGAGAACCGCCTGCTCGTCCGCCACGGACTCAAGGCTCTTCCCAAAACGCTAAACCCCGGCCTGAGGGCTCTCCAGGAAATCACGGGAATGAACGGCACCGCGACATCCATGGATGTCGGTTTCCGCATCGGCCCGCGCATCAACGCCGCAGGCCGCATGGATTTCCCCGAGGACGCCCTGGCCACACTCAACACGGACTGCCGCAGATCCGCCGAGGAACTTGCGAAGAAACTCGATCGCTACAACCGCCAGCGCCAAGAACACGAAAGCCTGATCCGCAGGGAAGCCACCGAACAGCTCTCCGGCGGCTTCGACCCTGCGAAAGATCCGGTCATCGTGATCGGATCTCGCTCATGGCACCACGGCGTGGTCGGCATCGTCGCCTCGCGCCTGATGCGGCAATACCACAAGCCCACATTCGTCATCGCGATCGACGCCGAGGGCGTCGGAAAAGGATCCGGCAGGAGCATCGAGGGAGTCTCACTGGTCGATGCCATCCGCGCCTGCGAGGGCGACCTCATCGCCGGTGGCGGGCATGCCATGGCCGCCGGACTTTCGATCCGCGAGAAAAACATGGATCGCTTCCGCGCGAACTTCGCCGAATACGTGCTAGCCAACACCTCCGAGGAAGATCGCCGCCCGCGTCTCATTTATGACGCCGAGATCGGTTTTTCACAGCTCTCCCTCGATTTCCTGGCCAGCTACGAGCTACTGCAACCCTTCGGAAACGCCAACCCGCAGCCGGTATTCGTTTCACGGAATGTCGGGCTCAGCCGCCCGCCTTTCCATATGAAGAACAACCATCTCCGCCTGATGCTCCGCCAAGGATACCATGAGCAGGATGCTGTTTTCTTCGGCGGCGGAGAGCATGAACTTCCCGAGCCGCCGTGGGATATCGCTTTCACCATCGACCGCAATACCTACCGCGGAAAAACCAGCCTGCAGATCATCATCCAGGGCGTGAAAGCCGCCGTGGCTCCCTGATCTAAGCCAATCCACCATCGACAAGCCACGGCCTCCGGCCTTGAATTGCACCATGCAATCGATGACCGGCTTCGGCCGTGGAACCCATACGACGGACGAGTGGCAGGCCAGTGTCGAGGCCTCGGCGATCAACCGGAAACAGGCGGAGATCGTCGCCAACCTCCCCCGCTCGCTGCAATCCCTTGAGAGCCGCGTCAGGCAGGCAACCCTGCCCCACATATCACGGGGACGCGTGCAACTCTCGATCCGCCTCGAGAAGACGGAGGGCTCCTCCTCCGGGCAGATCCGGATCAATGCGGAACTCGCAAAATCCTTCGAGTCGGCCTTTTCCGAACTCTCCCTCTCCATCGGCCGCCCTCTTCTCCCCACCCCCGCCGACTTCATCCGCCAGCCAGGCATCATCGAGATCGACGAGTCGGATTCCATCGATCCCGAGAAAGCATGGGAGGTGATTGCCCCCGCTCTGGAGCAGGCGATCACAAATCTCAACGCGATGCGTGCCACCGAAGGAAAACACCTACAGGAGGATTTTCTCTCCCGTCTCGGCAAGCTCATGGCCTTCACCCAGACGATCGCCGACCACGCACCATCCCGTCCGGAACGCCAGCGAGAGTTACTCCTGAAACGTCTTGCGGACATGCAAATCTCCTTGGCAAGCGATGACGACCGCCTCGCCAAGGAAGTCGCGCTGTTTGCGGATCGTTGCGACGTTTCCGAAGAGCTCACCCGGCTGCACTCGCATTTCACGAAGTTCCACGAATACACCCATTCCGCCGAAGCCTCCGGCCGCTCACTTGATTTCCTGTGCCAGGAGCTTTTCCGTGAGTTCAACACGATCGGCTCGAAGGCCAACGACGCGCTCATCGCACAGACTGTAGTCGAAGCGAAAACCGAGCTCGAAAAGCTCCGCGAACAAGTGCAGAATATCGAGTGATCCCATGTCGCTTCTCAACGATTCCGCAGACCAGGATCTTCCCCGCGAGAAGATCTACAAATACGGCGCGGCATCCCTGAGCAACGCCGAACTCATGGCGATTTTTCTGACCTCCGGGATCGTCGGCAGGAACGTCATCCAGGTTGCCGGGGATCTTCTGGAGAAATACGGTGGCCTCCAGGAATTGGGCAGATTGAGCGTGGCGGAATACATGAACAACAAGGGCATCGGCCTCGCGAAGGCCTGCAAGCTGGCAGCCGCCTTCGAACTCGGCAGCCGCCTGTCGCGGGAAAAGATCCGCCTCCAGCCGCTCGATTCACCGGAGCTCATCTACGAGCACTTCGGCCACCAACTCAGCAATCTGCCCAACGAGAACGCCCTGGTGGTGACGGTCAATTCACGCCTGGAGCACACCAGCACCACCACAGTATCCATCGGCACGGTCAACGAGACCACCGCCCACCCCCGTGAAATCTTGCGCCCCGTAATCTCTAGGAACGCATACGGTTTCATTCTCATCCACAACCACCCCTCCGGTGATCCCTCGCCCAGCCGCGCCGACCATACGATCACGGACAGACTCGCAAAAGCCGCCGAAATCATGCAGATCCGGCTGGTCGACCATGTCATCATCGGCCGCCCCTCACCCGGCCACCCGGGTTTCTTTTCCTTCCGAGCCGCAGGTGTGCTAAATTCCTAGGGAAATTTGTCGTATGCTCCGCTTCCACCTAGTCCGCAACCTCAGGACAGTCGTCTGGCTGGTGCTGTTTGCACTCATTCCGCTCTGCGTGTTCGGGCTGTACTGGGCGAACAAGACCGGGCTTCCGGAAGAATGGCGCGAGGCGATCGAACAGGAAATTTCCAAGCACGGCGTGCACGTGGAAATCGCCTCCCTCACCTACATCCCATTGCGTGGATTCGTCGCCCAGAATGTTCGCATCTTCGCGGAGCCAGAACGCATCCACGAGATCTCACGGCTGGAGCGGGTCGAGCTAGTACTGGATAACGCCAAGCTCGCGGGCGGCGAATTCCGAATCCGGAAAGCCATTCTGAGGAATGCGCGGCTCCTGCTTCCCGTCGATCCCAAGGAACCCTCCGGAGAATCCCTCGATTTCACCGGAATCTACGGGACCATACTGATTTCCTCCGAAAACCTCATTGAAATCCGCAAAGGCCGTGGCGAAGTCGGCGGAATTGCCGTAACCATCGCGGCGAGGCTGCAGGGAAACCAAGCTCCTAACAGCCCGACTGATGAGCAGGGAAACGACGGTCGCCGCAGGGAATTGATCGCAAGTATCCTCGACGAGATGCAGCACTGGGATTTCGGAACCGAATCTCTTCCGAAAATCCACGTTGAGATCGACGGAAACCTCGAGGACAAGGGATCCTTGAAAGCGGAATTCCAGATCGATGCGCCCTCCGTCGAGAAGAAGCAATACAGACTGGAGGACGTCAGCGCCCGCGGAACCCTGCTCGGCTACCTGCTCACGGTAAGCTCATTCTCCGCCCACGATGCGAGGGGAACCCTCAGCGGACATGCGGACTACCGACTGCTCGCACACGAGGGGCGTTTCGACCTCGAGTCTTCGATCGAAATCCCCCGCCTCCTGAAATCCTGGCTCGATGCTCCAGTCGGCATCGATCTCCTAATCGCAGGCCGCCAGCAAATCCAATCTGCGGGTGATTTCAAACTCAGCGACAGCTCGAAACCTGTCGTGCACCTAACCGGGCATGCCCTCTGCGATTCAATCATGTTTCGTGGCGTTTCCTTCGACTCTCTCGAAACATGGTTCTCATGGCAGGACGGAAACCTCTTCCTCCGCGATCTCACCCTCATCCGCCCGGACGGCAAGGCAGAGGCGAAACTCCTCAAACAGGGCAGCGCCGTACAACTGACCCTCCACTCGACGCTGCCCGCCCCACTCTTTAAACCGTTTTTCCCCGGAAAACCGCTTGAGAAAATCATCGCCAACTTCACCGAAAACAAAAATCCGTCCACCGAGATTTTCCTCGATGGCTCCTTCGATACCGCTGATCGCTACGCCTGGAAATACCGCGGACATGGCACCCTAAAAAACCTCTCCTACAGGGGCGTTCCGGTGAAGGCGGCCAACTGCTCTTTCAACATCAGCCACAACGAGCTCGATTTCCACGACGGCAGCGTAACCTTCGATTACACCGACTATCCGTTACGCAAAACCTACGGCGGCCCCACAAAAGGCACCGCAAAGGTAGGCAGGATCCGCTACGACAGACCGACCAAAACCGTCGCTGTCGAAGCGGTTTCTGGCGAGGTTTGGGCAGCTCCACTCATTCGCTTGTTCTCTCCGAAAATCGCCGACAGCCTCGAACAATACCGCTTCCACAGCCCTCCCATGCTGAGAGGTTCCGGGGTCGTCGATGTCACGCCGCAGGGTCGCACCGACCTCACGGTAAAATTCAGTAGCTCCGGCAAGGCCGACTACAAATTCCTCGGCGAGGATCTGACGCTCAGTAAACCAAAGGCGACCGTTTCCATCCGTGGTAAAAAGGTCACCATCTCGGATCTCTCTCTCGGCGCCTTCGATGGATCCGTCACCGGAAACCTACTCAACTCCGGCAATTCCCGGTTTTCCGGAGAGCTCAGCTGGTCTAAACTTTCGATGACCTCGCTGGCCTCCACATACGGTTTCAAAATGAAGGGCGGAGGCCTCGTCACGGGCCGCATCGATTTCGGCATCACCGGATCCGACGTGAAAACGATGAGCGCCAAAGGCCTCCTGGGGCTGGAGGGTGCGGAACTCTTGTCCGTTCCCGTCTTCGGCCCGCTCTCCACCGTCATGGCAACAGTGCTCAACGACAAGCGTATGGGCTTCGAGCGCGCCAAATCGGCATTCTTCACCTTCGACATCAATGACGGCATCCTGAGCACCCGCGATTTCCAGACAGCCACGACTTCCGTCACATTCACGGGGGATGGCGAGGTAGATCTCAGCACCAAGGTCATCGACTTCACGATACGCCTCAACGCCCGTGGCCTGCTCGGGCTGATCACTCTCCCGCTGCGCCCCTTCTACGGCCTGTTCCAGTTCAGGGGCACCGGTCCACTCTCCAAGCCCACTTGGAAAAACGTCCACTTCACCTCCCCTCCGGAAGCACAGAACGACATCCTCCTGAAAGCCCCGCCGAAGGCTCTCGTCGTCCCGGAATGACCCCATATTCCGCAGTGAAAAACTGCATCACCCGGCGGAAAAATGCGTGCCTTTTCCGTTTCTTCGAATCCCAACTCCCAAACTCAAGCCCGGCTCCGACTCCTTCTGCGACCTTTACGATTCTGTGGTGAAAAATCCGATCCGAACTGCCGATTTAGGAAAAATGTGATTTTTATCGGTGTATTCGCCTGAGGCAGCCCAAGCCCATTCAATCATGGTAGGGCTGATCCGGCTCGGTCGACCCTGATCAAAAACGCAAGCGCCGTATCTCCGGAAAGGGAGTGAAGCCACGCCAAGACACTGCATTTCCCCCGGGATCTCACTTCCGTGTGGGTGAGACGGGTCGCTAGATTTTTAAAGTGGGCTGACCGAGCCGGATCAGCCCTACCGTGTGTGAAACATCGATAAAAATCACACTCATTTAGGAATGATATATCCTTCTACTTGAGATAGCCGTTGCTCACCTTCTCGCGGCCCACCGTTGTCGCCCCACCGTGACCGGATAGAACTTTCGTTTCTTCTGGCAACGTCAGCAGCTCCCTCCGTATACCGGAAAGAAGCAGCTCGAAATCGCCGCCAGGAAGGTCGCAGCGGCCAACCGAGCCGGCGAAAAGAGCATCCCCCGCGAAAACAAGCCCCTCAGCCGGCACGTAAAACGTCAGGCTGTCCGCAGAATGACCGGGCACATGACCCACCTTCACGGCGGTGCCGAACATCTTCCCGTCCCCTTCCACGATCAGCTCGTCCACCTGAAAATCCGCAACCTCCGGCAAGCCCCAACTCGATCCGTAGGATTCCAGCGTGAGATCCTTCGAGTAGGGCGCCCAAGCATACACCTTCACTCCTTTTCCACGCAGCGCCGCCACATCCTCCACATGATCGTAATGCTGGTGCGTCAGGTAGAGCGCATCCACCCGTATCCCCTTTTCATCCAGCCAGGAAGTGATCCCCGCAGGCGCGTCGACGAGAAAATTTCCCTCCGTGGTCTCCACCAGATAGCCGTTCGTCTGCACCATGCCGCCGGTGTATGTGGAAATTTTCATAGCCGTTTCTCCTACATAACGGTTTTCTTTGCAAACAGTGACTTCGAAACCCGACCCGGAAATGAACAATCTTTCCACCCGCAAACTCACCCCGGAGATCCTCGACAGCATCTCGCACGATGATCCGGGCGCGATCCGCTCCCGCCGCGACCTCCGTCGCATCAACCGTTTCATGGGCAGCGAATCCTGGATCCTTCAGAATATCCCGCCCGATACCTCCTCCATCACCGAGGTCGGCGCGGGTGATGGTAACCTACTCACCAAGATTGCCGGGGCTCGTCCGGGCGTTCCCATCGCTGCCTATGATCTCGCCCCTCCCCCTGCGGATCTGCCCGCCCATGCCAATTGGATCCAGGGCGATCTCTTCGCCCAAACACCAGATATCCAAGGCGGAACACTCATCGCCAACCTCTTTCTCCACCATTTCACAGAGATGGAACTTTCTTCACTGGGTCGTTTCATTCGATCGTTTAAAGCGATCATTACCAGTGAACCTCACAGAGCACATATCCCTTTGTTTATGGGAAAACTGGCGACTCCATTCGTCCACCCATACACTCGCCACGACATGCGCGTGAGCATCGAGGCGGGATTCCGCCCTGGGGAACTGCCCGCCGCCCTCGGACTCGACCCGGCGGATTACCGGATCACGGAAACAACGGACTGGCGTGGATCCATTCGCATGGTCGCCCGCAAAAAGTAGCCCTCGCATGCAGGCGAAGCGGTGATAGCTTCCATGGCTTGACGGAATCTATCACGATCATCGGAGGCGGGCTCAGCGGGCTCTCCCTCGCCATTGCCCTCCGGAATCACGGCCTCCCCGTGACCCTCCACGAGGCGGGATCGTATCCGCGCCACCGGGTCTGCGGCGAATTCATCTCCGGCATCTCGCCGGACACCTTGGAGCGCCTGGGAATCTCGGAAACCCTCACCGATGCGCTCCCGCACCGCAGCCTATCCTGGTTTTCCGGCAACCGCCCGCTGCGGCGCAACACCCTCAGCGAGCCGGCGCTTGCCATATCCAGACACCTCCTCGACGACCGCCTGCAGCAAATGGCCATCCGCAGCGGGGTCGATCTCCAAACCAGATCCCGCATGAAACCACAGCCCGGTGCTCCGGGTCTTGTCTGGGCAGCAGGGCGCAGACCCGTCAAAGGTAACTGGATTGGCCTCAAGGCGCACATCCGTGGGATCACCACCACCGCCGAGCTTGAAATGCACAGTGGCCCGGGCGGCTACCTCGGCATCACCCCGATCGAGGACGGCTGGAGCAATGCCTGCGGCCTCTTCAAAATCGACAGCTCCATCAAGACCAAGCATGCCGCCCTTCTCCCCGCCTACCTCGAAGGCAACGGCAACACAGATCTAGCACAACGGATCCGGGATGCGGAATGGAAGGAAGGCTCGTTCACCGCCGTCGCAGGCTTCGGACTCGGCCTCCAGGAACCCATGCCCGGAGTTCTCGCGCTCGGCGACTCCCATGCCATCATCCCCCCCTTCACCGGAAACGGCATGACCATGGCCTTCCAGTCCGCAGAAATCGCACTCCCCCATCTGATCGCCTTCGCCGAAGGAAAAACCCCATGGCCCGATACCTGCAAAGCAATCCAAACCTCCCTACACAAGGCGTTCAGAAAACGTCTCACCGCAGCAAAACTCATCCATCCCCTGCTCTTCCACCCCGCAGCACTCCCCATCCTCAGCCACGCCCCAATGAAACCCATCCTCCACCTCATCCGCTAAACGCGTAGCGAACAGTTCTTCCACTGATCACTTTTTACTACCCACTCTCCCGAATGTATCTCACCTCCCTCGCAACCGCCAACCCGCCGCACACCTTCACCCAGCCGGAAACATGGTCCGCCCTACAATCCCATCCGGACATTGGCGGCCTCAAATCCCGATCCCTTTCCCTCCTCGAAAAGATCCTCACCAACAGCGGTTCCGGGATCAGCCACCGCCAGTTCACATCCCCCGATCTCGGCCCGGTCTTCAAGAAGGACGCGGAGGAACTGAACCGCTCCTTCGAAACCCACGCACCCAATCTCGCCATCGCCGCGCTCGAAAAGGCCATCGCCAAGGCCGGGATCAAAGCGGCTGAGATCGACGCCCTGTTCCTCTGCACATGCACCGGCTACCTCTGCCCCGGGCCATCGAGCTACGTCTCGGAAAAGGCCGGCCTCCGCCCCGACACCTATCTCTGCGATCTCGTCGGCCTCGGCTGCGGCGCGGCCATCCCCACCCTCCGCGCCGCGCAAGGATATCTCGCTGCAAACCCGACCCACCGCGTCGCAATGGTCGCCGTCGAGATCTCCTCCGCTGCCTTCTATATCGACGACGATCCCGGCGTCCTGATCTCACTCTGCCTGTTCGGCGACGGAGCCGCCGCCGCCATCCTTTCCGGGGAGCAATCTACCGCAACCGGCTGGAAATTTCACGGCTTCGACACCCACCACGTCCCCGCCGACCGCGAGAAAATCCGCTTCACCAACTCCGGCGGAAAACTCAAAAACCAGCTCCACCGCAGCGTCCCAAACCTCGCCGCCGCCGCCGTATCCACCCTCTACAACCGCCGCAGCGCGGAGCCCGACCAGATCGTCGCCCACTCCGGCGGACGCGATGTCATTGAGGCCATCGAAGCCGCCATCCCCAGCTTCAACCTCACCGAAACCCGGGAAGTCCTCCTCCGCCACGGCAACATGTCCAGCCCCTCCGTCCTCTTCGCCCTCGAGGAGCGCCTACGCACCAACCCCGACGACACCTGCCTCTGGCTCACCGCCTTCGGAGCCGGCTTCGCCGCCCACTCCTGTCACCTCTCCCGATGAAACAATTTCCAACCACCAAGGAAGAGACGTTCGCCAAATTGAATTTCGAAAATAAGGAGACTGGTTGAGGGAGAAAAATGAGACCATGGTGAACTCGGAATTATTAGAATTCAGCTCAGTGAACTTCTCTTCCTTAGCGGCAAAAAAAATCCAGAATCCTAGTCTTCCCACTGATCACTGATCACTCGGCACTAGCAAACTCTCCATCAACCTAGCCTTCAAACTGAAAACTAATGCCTCCCACCAAAGCCCAACGCCTCGCTCAACGCGACCGCCCGTCCGGCTTCCCGGTGATGAAGCAACGCTGGGCATCCCTCGGCTTCTTCCATTGGCCAGTCGACCAGGAAATCATCGCCTCCCGCCTCCCTCCCGGCCTTCACGTCGATACCTTCGACGGCCAGGCATGGCTCGGCATCGTCCCCTTCCTCATGCAGCGCATCCGCCCGGTCGGCCTGCCGCCGCTGCCATGGCTCTCATGGTTCCACGAACTCAACCTCCGCACCTACGTCTTCGACGATAACGGCAACCCCGGAGTCTGGTTCTTCTCCCTCGATTGCAACCAACCTCTCGCCGTAGAAATCGCCCGCCGCGGCTTCAACCTTCCCTACGAACACGCCCGCATGTCCTCCTCCGTGGATTCCGGAAACATCCGCTACCGCAGCATCAGAAAAAACAATCAACTCCCGGAATCCATTTTCTCCTATCCGAAATCCATCTCCCCCGCCCCCGCAGAGCAAGGCAGCCTCGAGTGGTTTCTCGTCGAGCGCTACCGCCTCTTCTCCACCGATGCCAAAGGAAACCTCTTCAGCGGAATGGTCCACCACAGCCCCTACCGTATCGAGCCCATGCCCGAGGCCACCTGCTCCACCACCCCCTTCGCCCTCAACAACTTCTCCGTGCCGAACAGCCCTCCCGCCTCCATGCTCTCCGCCCTCCCCGTCGACGTCACCATATTTCCCCTCAAGAAACTGTAGGGCTAGGCGTTCTCCAGAACGCCCACAGTACTATAGTCTTGCTCTTCCCCAAGAAGGGGCGAGCCGGCAACTGCCCGGCACTCAAGCCTTTGCCTCCCCCAACCCAAGCCTCTACCACTGATCACTCGGCACCCGGCACTTGTCACTCCCCCCCATCCCCGCTAGTTCTCATCACCGTCACAACTTCTTCCTTTCGGACTTCATGCTTAGTCCTTCGTGCTTTCCCTCACCATGTTCGCAAACCCTCTCGGCCTCCTGACCCTGCTCGCCATCCCGGCGATCCTTGCGATCCATTTCCTCCAGCGGAAATCCATCACCCTCCCGGTCTCCACCCTGTTCCTGCTTGAGCGCACGCAGCGCGAGGCCACCTCCGGCCGACGCTTCGAGCGTATCATCCCCTCCGTCCCTCTGTGGATGCAGTTGCTCGCTGTCCTCCTGCTCACCTGGTTCCTCGCAGAGCCGCGCTTCGACAAGGAAAATTCCGTCCAGCGCGTCGCTGTCGTCATTGATTCCTCCGCCTCGATGACGGTCTTCAAAAAGGACGCCATCGCCGCCCTCCGCGACAAGCTCCCCGCTCTCCAGGGCAGCGCCTCGACCATGGAGCTTACCCTGCTGCCCTCCGTCCCCGGCGCCGACCGCCTATACGCCGGCGAGTCCACCGACGAACTCCTCGACGCCCTCGAAAACCTCTCGCTGGATAGCGGCATCATCGATCCATCCTACGCCCTCCGCCTCGCCCGCTCCATCGTCTCCAAGGACGGGATCGTCATCTACCTCACCGACACCCCCGCCGAGGCGCTGCCCTACGAGTCGCAGCTCATCGCCGTCGGCAAGCCCACGGGCAACGTCGGCTTCACCGGCATCAGCTTCAGACAAAAGGAGGGAGCGCTCACCTTCCAGGCCATCGTCCGCAACTACGGCGACTCGACCGCCACCCGTTCTTGGTCGCTCAACGCATCCGGCAGCACCACCGAACCCCGCAGCTTCGACCTCGCCCCGAGATCCTTCGTCACCCTCTCTGCGGCCTTCCCCGAGGGAGCGGAAAACGTCCGCCTCACCCTCACCCCGGACGCCTTCACACTCGATGACACCCTCCCCATCATCGCCCCGAGGCCCAAAGCCTTGAACCTCTTCACCGCCACTTCCCCGGGCTTTGCCGATCTCACGGAAAAGCTCCTCCGCTCTTTGGAGTCCACCCGCCCCTCCACTGATGCGGCATCGTCCGACCTCGTCATCACCTCCTACGATCCCCTCGATCCCGCCCTCCCGGAGACCCACGCCATCCTCTTCGTCGAGGATCCCACCTCTGCCGGGAAATATCTCAAAGGCGGGATCCTCGCCGAGTCGCATCCTCTTATGGACGGCATCAACTGGCAGGCGCTGCTCGTCCGCGAGACACTCCAACTCCCCCGCCTCCCCGAGGATCGCGTCCTCCTCTGGCAGGAGAAACGCCCGCTCATCTTCCTCCGCGAAAACGCCAGCAAGCGCATCCTCTGTTTTAACTTCGACCTGCGCCTCTCCAACTCCACCCAGCAACCCGCCTTCATCGTCCTCCTTCACCGCTTCGCCGAGTCCCTCCGCGATGCCAAGATCGCCTCCCAGGCGCTCAACCTCGAAACCAGCCAGACCATTCGCATCGCCTCCGCTCCCGGCATCACGGTCGAAGTCTCCGCCACCGATTCCGCAGGAAAATCCGTCCCCGCACCGCCCGTCAATCGCGCCCCCTCCCAGCCCGGTTTCCTCACCGTCTCCCAGGACGACCAATCCCTCCTCCAAGCCGCCGTCCACTTTGCCGACACCCGCGAAGCCGACCTCAGCGCCTGCGCCCCCTCCGAGCTCGCCGCCGTCTCAAACTCCGCCTCTCTCCAGCTCCACACCGCCCCCGACCCGCTCGCCCGTCTCTGGATCCTCCTCCTCCTCGCCGGCCTCCTCGTCGCATGGCACTTCACTTCGCCGAAGGAACGTAAGCAACTGAAACACCGTCCCTCAAGCAATCTTGGCTGAGCGCGGGACTTCGAGAACTATCGCGGAATGGCGACGAACGTATCGCTCGGCTAAGTAGGGGCTCAGCTATGCCCCGATTGCAGCTATTTCCTCTCTAATTATCCAGCGCTCGAGACGCCGCTCCCATCGAAAAAACCGCGGTGGAGCATGGCTCTGTCTACCACGACTGCCCGCACAAAAACCACGACGCCACTGCCTGAAAGCAAGTTTTTCAGCTTCATTGGTGGGCTGGAGACAGTCGGGGCAGACCAGCGCCAGCCCCTCCTGTGGGACTCCGCGTGATGTCGCGTATTTCGATGGGACACCACCTTTGGCTTACCCTCCGATTTTTCTTTTTGGGCAAATGGATTCGAGCAACTTCTTGACAGAGTCCAGAACAATGACGGAAACTCCCTTACGTGAACCCTCCAACTAATCTTCTCCGTGAACACGGCGTGCCAGTAACGGCGCAGCGACTAGCTGTGCTGCGGGCGGTGACGGGTCGGCCACACGCCACGGCGGACGAGATCGCCGTGGATGTCCGGGCGGAAATCGGCACGATTTCCCGGCAGGCTGTCTACAATGCCGTCGGCCTTCTTGCGGAAAAAGGGCTGATTCGCCGCATCCAGCCGGCCGGTTCCCCTGCCCGTTACGAGAACAGAACCGGCGACAATCACCACCACCTCGTCTGCCGCAGCTGCGGGAAAACGGTCGATGTCGACTGCTCCGTCGGCCACACCCCATGCCTGACCGCCAGCGCGGATTGCGGCTTCCAAATCGATGAGGCGGAGGTGGTCTATTGGGGCACCTGCCCGGAGTGCCTCGGTACACACGCATCCTGAATTTTTCAAAACCACCGAACACACAACAAAAAAACCAAACCCATGTCAGAACCAAAATGCCCCTTCGGACACTCCTCCGCCACCACTGGCGACGGCACCACCAGCCAAGATTGGTGGCCCAACCGCCTAAAAATCGAGCTCCTCAGCCAACACTCCACGAAGTCCGACCCGATGGATGGAGACTTCGACTACGCCGAGGAGTTCAAGAACCTCGACCTCGCCGCCGTGAAAGCCGATCTCGCAACAATGATGACCGACTCACAGGATTGGTGGCCCGCGGACTTCGGCCATTACGGCCCGCTTTTCGTCCGCATGACGTGGCACAGCGCCGGCACCTACCGCACCGGTGACGGCCGTGGCGGCGGCGGTCGGGGTCAGCAGCGTTTCGCACCCCTGAACAGCTGGCCGGACAACGTCAGTCTCGACAAGGCGCGCCGCCTGCTCTGGCCGATCAAACAAAAATACGGACGCAGCCTTTCCTGGGCGGATCTCTTGATCCTCTCCGGCAACGTCGCGCTCGAAACCATGGGCTTCAAGACCTTCGGCTTTGGCGGCGGACGCCCCGACACCTGGGAGCCGGATCAGGATGTTTACTGGGGCCGTGAAACCACATGGCTGGACGGAGACAAACGCTACGAAGAAAATACCCAGGAGCGCGACCTGGAAAACCCCCTTGCCGCCGTGCAGATGGGCCTGATCTACGTCAACCCGGAAGGCCCTGACGGCAATCCAGATCCGCTCAAGTCCGCCCACGACATCCGCGAAACCTTCGCCCGCATGGCCATGAACGACGAGGAAACCGTCGCCCTCATCGCCGGCGGCCACACCTTCGGAAAAACCCACGGTGCGGGGCCGGCGGACAACGTCGGCGCGGATCCGGAAGAGGCAGCACTCGAGGAGCAGGGCTTCGGCTGGAAAAGCAGCTACGCGACCGGCAAGGGCGGAGATACGATCAGCAGCGGCCTTGAGGTCACCTGGACCCAGACGCCAGCGCAGTGGAGCAACCATTTCTTCGGGAACCTTTTCAAATACGAATGGGAACTCACCAAGAGCCCGGCGGGGGCGAACCAATGGATCGCCAAGAATGCGGAGGAAGTCATTCCCGACGCCCATGACCCCTCGAAGAAACACAGGCCCACGATGCTGACGAGCGACCTCGCCCTCCGCGTGGATCCGGCCTACGAGAAAATTTCTCGCCGCTTCCTGGAGAATCCGGATGAGTTCGCAGATGCCTTCGCCCGCGCATGGTTCAAGCTCACCCACCGCGACATGGGACCGAAGTCCCGCTACCTCGGCGCGGAAGTCCCTGCCGGGGATCTCATCTGGCAGGATCCCATCCCTTCCGTTGACCATTCGCTCATCGACGAAAGCGACATCGTCACCCTCAAGGCCAAGGCTCTCGACTCCGGGCTTTCGGTTTCGCAGCTCGTATCCACTGCATGGGCTTCGGCCTCGACCTTCCGCGGCTCCGACAAGCGCGGCGGCGCGAACGGCGCCCGGATCCGGCTGGCTCCTCAGAAAGATTGGGAAGTCAACCAACCCTCGCAACTCGCCCACGTTCTCGAGGCTCTCGAGGCGATCCAAAGCGAGTTCAACGGTGCGCAGTCCGGCGGCAAGAAAGTTTCGCTCGCGGATCTCATCGTACTGGCCGGTTGCGCTGCTGTCGAAAAGGCAGCGAAGGACGCCGGCTACGACGTCACCGTCCCGTTCACCCCGGGTCGCACGGATGCATCCGCAGAACAGACCGATGCCGAGTCGTTCGATGTCCTGGAGCCGTATGCCGATGGTTTCCGTAACTACCTCAAGGGGAAATACACCATCCCCGCCGAGGCGCTGCTCATCGACAAGGCCCAGTTACTCACCATCAGCGCACCTGAGCTGACCGCCCTCGTCGGCGGCATGCGTGTCCTCGGCACCAATGCCGACGGAGGTGATTACGGAGTCTTCACGGATCGCCCCGGGGCGCTGACCAACGACTTCTTCGTGAACCTGCTCGACATGGCAACGGAGTGGAAACAAGTCTCGCCCTGCGGCAACGCTTTCGCAGGCATCGACCGCAAGACCGGCCAACTGAAATGGGCAGCCACCCGCATGGACCTCGTCTTCGGATCGAACTCCGTCCTCCGCTCCCTGGCGGAAGTCTATGCCTGCACCGACAGTGGCGAAAAGTTCGTCCAGGACTTCGTCGCCGCATGGACCAAGGTGATGGAGCTCGACCGCTTCGACCTGAAGTCCTGATCCACTTGCGTAAAACATAACGCCTCACGGCGGCGGAGCGCACCCCTGCGCTTCGCCGCTATTTTTGGCTTCCCTCCCAATACACTCCCGCACACCCTGCCACCGGTTTTGCGAATTCTCCGTTTCATCCTCGTCCTGACCGGCTGCCTGCATCTTTGCGGCGGCCACTACGGGGTCATGCAGATGTTCGCATGGGGGAAGATGATCGTCGATTACTCGGCGGAAAAAGGCCTGGTGGAGGGAGTGAAGGACACCTTCGGCGGAGAGCGCCCCTGCGAACTCTGCGCCTCCATTGCGGAGGCGAAAAAATCTGATTCCACCTCCCCGGAAATCCCTTGGAAATCCCAACTGAAGAAGCTTGAGTTGAAAAACCTGCTGTCAACAGAACAGCTCGCGGCGAGCAAGCCTCGCTACGATGATTTCATCCCGCCCGGATACGCGGACCCGAGAACTTTCTCCCCCGTTTTTCGGAAGTCCCCCGACACCCCGCCGCCGAGGTTTTCCTAAGCGCCCCGATGGCTCCGGCATCTTGCCCCGGAGTGTCCACGAACCCTCGCAAACGGTCTTCCGACCGGATTTTCGCGTGTCCGTTTCCCCATGTGATCCCTAAGCGGGATACTCAATCCAATGCGCACAACCGCGCACCAATCCAAATTTACATAAGAAATGAAATACCAATCTATCACTGTCGCCACCGCCCTTTGCGCCGTGGCATCCGCCCAAAACGTCCATTGCGATCTCGCCCGGCCCGACAGCCACGCGCCGATCTCCATCATGGCGAGCCACGCCCACAACGTCGGCGAATGGATGCTCTCCTACCGATACATGTTCATGGACATGGACGGCATGTACAAGGGCTCGAATTCCATCTCCTCCGCCGGGGTATTTGGAAATGGCTACAATGTCACCCCGACCCGCATGACCATGGAGATGCAAATGCTCGGTGCCATGTACGCGCCGACCGACCGCATCACCCTGTCCGCGATGCTACCCTACCTTGCCACTGAAATGGATCACCTGATCTCGCCGACGGCCCCGCCGCCACTGCAGGCATCAAACGGCGGGAGCCCGACCTTTACCACAAAATCCAATGGCATCGGAGACCTCAAGCTCGGCGCTCTGATTCGCATCGTGGATGAGGGGTCGCACCATTTCCACGGCGGAATCGGAATCAGCCTCCCCACTGGCTCCATCGCGGAGGAGGATGTGACCCCGGGGCCTCCCCCGCTCGGAGGGCGCACCAGTCGCCAGCTTCCCGCCGCCATGCAGTTGGGTTCCGGCACGTTTGATTTGCTACCATCCCTCACCTACACCTATGTTGCTGATTGCTGGTCAGCCGGCGTGCAGGCAGCAGCAGCCATCCGCACCGGGAGGAACCATCACGGCTACCGCCTCGGAAACAAATTCGACCTCAATTCGTGGATCTCCTACCGCGTCAATGAGTGGGCCTCGGTTTCCACCGGCATTTCCTACCACTGGGAGGACGAGCTGAACGGAACCCAGAGCGACATCACACAGAACATCGGCGGAAACCGCACCGTGCCCACCGCCTTCGGTGAAAACTATGGCGGACAGCGCATCGAGGCACTGGCCGGCGTGAACTTCGTCATCCCCGGTGGCGCCCTGCTCAACCACCGCATCGCCGCCGATATTCGCGTCCCGCTCTGGCAAGACCGCAACGGCCTCAGCCTCGGCACCGACTACACCCTTGCCCTCGGCTGGCAATACGCCTTCTGATCAGCAAAGGCCGAACCAACAGGGGTCTGCGGTTCACTCCGTAGGCCCCTTTTGTTTGGAAAAAAACTTTTCGCTTTGGTAGAGAAAGGTTCAAAACAGGAAGCACCTACATATCATTCCTCCAAGTCCCAGAGGCACGAAGAATAAGGATCTGCCTCCCTAGACAGCTAAATCCGCTGTAACTTCCCCCAAGGCCGCTCTGCTGCGAGGGGGGCAGCCTAGGTTCCATCCGACCGCGAGACACCAATGCCGCCGGGCGCGCTAGCAAGCTGCGTAACCCAGAGCGGCAGCAGGCTTCCGCAGACCACGCAAGAGCGCCCGCAGCGCAATAATCATCGAGTGAGAGTTTCGGAGCTTACCCATAAAGTCCCCATTTCCCACAAACACACCCTTGCCAGCCCCGCACCTCTTGGCCAACGATAGCTGTGGAGGGAAAATCCTCTCACCAATCCAACAACACCATTTTCCATATGAAATTCGGAATCATCGGCGCCGGCATGATCGGCCACTTCCATGCGAAAGCCATCACCGCCATGACAGGCGGAGAACTCCATTCAGTCTTCGATCTGCGCGGCGAGGCCGCCGAAAAGCTCACTGCCGAATATGGCGGAAAACCCTTTTCCAACATCGAAGATTTCCTCGCCGATCCGGAACTTCAGATCGTAACGATCGGCACACCCTCCGGCGCCCACCTCGATCCCGCACTCGCCGCGCTCAACGCCGGCAAGCACGTGATCTGCGAGAAGCCGCTTGAGATCACCATCGAGCGCATCGACCAACTCATGGAAGCCGCCGAAAAGAACGGCAAGACACTTTCCGCCGTGCTGAACCGCCGTTTCCACCCGGGCATGGATGCGTTCAAGAAGGCCGCAGACGAAGGCCGTTTCGGTAAACTCACATCTGCCTCTTGCTACGTGAAATGGTTCCGAGACCAAGCATACTACGATTCCGCCGGTTGGCGCGGGACATGGGCGCTCGATGGCGGCGGTGCGCTGATGAACCAGTCGGTCCACACGGTCGACGCGCTCGTCTACCTCGCCGGGCCGATCAAATCCGTGCAGGCCACCACCGCATGCCTCGCCCACGAGCGCATCGAGGTCGAGGACATCGTCGTCGCGACAGTCGAGTTCGAGAACGGCGCACTCGGCGTGATTGAATGCTCCACCTGCACCTGGTCCAAGGACGGCCACCCGGCGCGCGTCCAACTCGCAGGAACCGACGGCTCGGTTTTCCTTGCCGACGAATCTTTCGAGATGTGGAATTTCCGCGAAGAGAAACCGGAGGATGCAGAGATCAAGGCGACACTGATGAAAGGCCAGGAGGCCGGACTCGGGGCGAACGATCCATCGGCGATCAATTTCTACCAGCACCAGCGCAACTTCGAGGAAGTCGTGCAGTCGATTGCGGAAGACCGCCAGTGCTTCACCCATGCCGGCGAGGCTCGCAAGGCCGTCGCGGTGATCCGAGCCATCTACGAATCCGCCCAGAACGGTGGAAAAAAAGTGAGTATGTGACCGAAAGTGGCAGCCTTGACCTGGGCATCTGCAGTTGCCCGGGCTTGTGCAGGCGCTCGGAGAGACGCCTCTCAGCAGTCACTTCCAGATCGGCAGGCCTGCCAAGGGATTCAACTCCTCAGGCGGCTCGATGGAGAAAGACTTCTCTTTGCCAATCCGGTAGGGCCCGTAGGCGATCGGGATCACAGTCAGCTGCAGCGCCGGCTCCTCGTCCACCACGACCTTGGATACATTGACGACCGCCGCGCAGTTCGGATTCTTACTGACCTCGAGGATATCTCCGACGCTGAATCTATCGGCGGCTGTCTCGTTTCCCGTCGGAAAAATGTATTCGATGACCACCGGAAAGCCCACCGCCTGCGTGAAATCGTCCGGTTTCACCATCGCCTGCGCACGGATCGCGAATCCGGGATGAATGAATCCCCCGGCATCGAGCTTCCTGACCTCGACCACCTGGAAATCGCCCTCCACGTAACTGAGTAGGAGATTTTTCTCAAAGTTGCGCATGTAGTTGCGCATCAGCAGGGTGTTGAGACGCTCGCGCTCCGATTCGTCGAGCCCGAAGTATTTCCCGTAAAGCTCGCTGGGATTCAGGGCGTTGCCGTTCGGCACATCGAGCACGGTGTAGCGTTCCAACTTCGGCAGGCGTCCCAGTTTCTTGAGGATCGCATAGTTCCTGGGCGTCTCGGGGTTCCCGAAAACGTTGAGGCAGACCGCCCAGCTAAAGATCGCGAAACAGAGCGCGAGGGTATTCGCTAGGAACCACCAGAAATACGCTGGCCTGCGCGGCGTCTCGTCATCGAGCGCACTCTTCTTCCGCCTATTCACAGCCACGGCCTAGGCAGCGCCTCCCCCGCCGCAAACTTCCCCGTCCTCCGCGCCGCTGCCCTCGGGCTCATCCTCCGGCTCGAAAGAAGTCCCACAGCCGCACGCACGGCGCGCCTTTGGGTTGTTGATCTTGAAGCCGGCATCCGTCAGGTCGTCGGAGAAATCTACCTCGCAACCGCGTAGTTTATCCAAACTGTCCGCCGCGACGATCACCCGCACACCGCCTTGTTCCACAATCTCGTCGCCGGCCTCCGGCTCCGAGACTTTCATCTCATACTGCCAGCCCGCACAACCGCCCTTACTCACGCCAAGCCTCAGGCCTGCGTCCGGGGACGCCGCCTTTCCAGCCAGCAGTGTTCCGAGCTCCCGCTGCGCCTTTTCCGTAATATCGATGATCGCCACGCCGGAAAAATAGCTCGAAAAGCCGAACAATAAACACCAAACTTCAAGTATCAGAGCTGGAACAGATCGTCCACAGGGCTCTTGCCGATGGACATCTGCGCTTCGCCGTTGTTCGCGAGGTGGACCAGGCAGTGATAAACCGCCTCCGGATCACCATCGACCTCGAAGGCAACTTGCTCGGCGTTCTTTTCTTCCGATACGAGGCGACTGCGTACCTGGCCGAGGAGATCGAGGAAGGTCGCGGCCGCCGCTTTCCCTGCTTCCACGCCTGGCTGATGGTAGGCGTTGACGTTCACGAGGGATGCATAGAAGGAAACCGTCCGCTCGAAGAGCGCGATCAGCATCCCGAGCGTGTGAGGCGTGACCTCGTAGACCGAGATCGTAAGCGATTTCCGGCCGCTGTCATAGAGAGCATTGCGGGTGCCGCGCAGGAACCCCTGCAAATAATCCTGTGCGGTATTGCCGGGATCCACCTCGATGGATTTCCCCTTCCGCCCGTGGCGCACCTCAATGAATGTCGCGAAAAAGTTATTCACCCCGTCGCGGAGCTGCTGCACGTAGGCGTGCTGATCCGTCGAGCCCTTGTTGCCGTAAACCGCGATCCCCTGGTTGACGACCTTGCCATCGAGATCCTTTTCCTTGCCCAGCGACTCCATGACGAGCTGCTGGAGGTACTTGGAAAACAGGACGAGCGAATCCTTGTAAGGCAGCACGACCATGTCCTTCTCGCCTTTGCCGTTGGTCGCCTTGTGCCATGCGATGGCAAGCTGCATCGCGGCGTTATTCGCAGCGTCCTTGTTGCGGGTCTTTTCATCCATCGCGGCGGCACCGGCCAACATCGCATCGATGTCCAGCCCCTGCAGCGCGGCGGGCACGAGACCGACCGTCGAAAGCACCGAAGATCTTCCGCCGACCCAGTCCTCCATCGGGAAACAGCCGATGAATCCCTGCTCTTGGGCGAAATGGTCGAGCTTGGACCCCTCACCAGTCACGGCCACCGTGTGTTTCCCAAAATCGATGCCCGCCTTCTCAAAAGCAGCCTTGGCTTCGAGCATCCCGTTGCGGGTCTCAGGGGTGCCACCGGATTTTGAGATCACCAGCACCAGCGTGTGCTCGAGGTTGATGGTCGCCAGCGTGTTGTCGATGCCCTGTGGATCCGTATTATCGATAAAATGGATAGGCATCTTGGCCTTCTGGCCGATCGCCTGTGTAACCAACTGCGGACCGAGTGCGGAGCCACCGATACCAATCAACAGGATCTCCTTGAACATCTGCCCGTTCGCCGCAACCACACGACCCGTGTGCACGTGTTCCGCGAATTGCTTCAACTCCTTGATCGGCTCCGTGATCTGCGCCTTGATCTCCGGGGTCGGCGCGAGATCGGCGTTGCGCAGCCAGTAGTGGCCGACCATGCGCCCTTCGTCGGGGTTCGCGATGGCGCCACCCTCAAGGGCAACCATGTCATCGAATGCCTTGGAAACCTTTTTCGCGAGGCCTTCCCTGTAGCCCTGATCCAGATCCATCAGCGAGAGATCCAGGGTGAAACCTAGATCATCGTACCGCACCAAACTCTCGTCGTATTCTTTCCAGCTCATTATATTTCGTTTCGAAAAATTCTCAGTATTTGAGGATCGCTTTCACCTCGTGCGACCCAAGCTTGCCTCTCCCACTGAGGAAGGAAAGCTCGATTAGGAACGACACCGCGATGATTTCTGCACCCAGCCCGTCGAGGAGCTTGAGCGCAGCGGCAGCCGTGCCACCGGTTGCCAATAGGTCATCCACTAACAGGATCTTTTCACCCGGCTTGACCGCATCTTGATGGATCTCCACGACCGCCTCACCGTATTCCAGCGCGTAGGCCGCCTCGGTGCATTTCCACGGCAACTTGCCCTTTTTCCTGATCGGCACAAAACCCACCCCCAGCCGATCCGCCACCGCCGCCGCAAAAATGAAACCGCGCGCATCGATTCCCACCACCTTGTCCACCTTGGTGCCGCCAGCCGTTGCACAAAGCAAATCGATCGATCCACGGAAAAGCTCGGCGTCGGCGAGTATGGGCGTGATGTCCTTGAACACGATCCCCTCCTTCGGAAAATCGTGCACATCCCGGATCGCTTCTCTCAGCCGCTCAACCATGCGGGAGCCTCACCCCCAATCCATCCTGAATCAAGACCCGACGCAGCACATCCCATGAAAAACAGTCAACCGCAGCATGAACGCCACCCAACCCCTGTCGCGTAGCTACGCTTGCCGTCCTAGGCGGGGGCGATGCGGACTGCTTCCGCGATGCCTTCGATGAGCATCTGTGTACCAATGACGGCGAGGATGAGCCCCATGAGGCGGGTAACGATGCTGAGGCCGCTTTTCCCGATGAGGAGGAGGATCTTCGAGCTGAAGACGAAACAAAAAAAGGTAATCAGACAGAGGACAGCGAAGACACTCACGGTGATAGTGATGCCGACGATGCCGCCGGAAGCAGAGTAGTTCATAGCGGTGGCAATGGTGCCGGGACCGGCGAGCAATGGGACGGCGAGGGGTGATATGGCGATGTCGGAGCCATCGTCTTTCTCGGCCGAGTGCATGTCGGACCCTCCGCCCTGCAGCATATGGTAGCCGACGAGGAAGACGAGCACCCCACCGGTGATCCGTAGGGCGGCGAGGGTGATGCCGAACATGTGGAAGATCGCTTTCCCGAGAAAAGCAAAGGCCACGATGATGCAGAAGGTAATGAGTAGAGCCTTGGCTGCAATTTGAACCTGTTCGGATCTATCCCGATTCCCTGCAAGACCGGCGAAGGCGGCGGTGTTTGCGATCGGGTTCATGATCGCGAAGAACCCGAGAAAGACGGTTATTGCTGTCGTATAAATCTCACCCATGGGGCGTCACTGTGAGGGCGGCTCGGCGATACTGGCAAGAGTAAGAAAAATGGGTTTTCCGGCTCCAACTGACGCACATCTCTGTTGTCTTTGTGGCGCGGTGTTTAATTCAACTGCGAACTTTCACAAACACAGAAAAAGAGATCATCCATCGCTCCGCACCGAATGACCTCGATTGAACGAAATGGCCTAAAAAGCTGCATATCTCAAAAAACTGGACAGTCACGACCTGTCCGTTATCCTGTCCATATGGAAGCCATCACGTATACCGCTGCGCGGGAGAATCTGGCCACGACGATGAACCGGGTTTGTGACAACCATGATCCGGTGATCATCACACGGAAACGTGATCAGGCCGTGGTGATGATGTCGCTTGAGGATTACGAATCGCTCCAGGAAACCGCTTACCTGCTGCGCTCGCCGGCGAACGCCAAACGGCTTTCCGAAGGCATCGCCCAACTTGATCAGGGCAAGGTGGTCATCAGGGAACTTGGTGCGCTGCTGTGAACGTCCTTTTCTCCGAACGAGCCTGGGAGGATTACCTGCATTGGCAGCAATTCGACCGGAAGATCCAGAAAAAGGTCAACGCCCTACTCCAAGATATCTCACGGGACGACCCATACCAAGGCATCGGGAAGCCTGAACCGCTGAAGCATGCGTTCTCCGGTTTCTGGTCACGCAGAATCACCGATGAGCACCGGCTCGTTTACCGGATATCTGGAAATGCCATCGAGGTGGCGCAAGCTCGGTATCACTACCAGTAGAGATCACCCGGAAACTTGGGGCTCCATCAATCCTCATCGTCCTTCACGCCCTTCACTCGGACTTTTCCTCTGAGCTTGGCCTCGATGAAGGCGTCAATATCTCCATCCATAACGTCCTGGATGCTGCCGCTTTCCTCGCCGGTGCGGAGGTCGAGGACTTTTTGATAGGGCTGGAACACGTAGGAACGGATCTGGCTTCCCCATGAGACATCGCTCTTTTCGCCGTAGACGGCTTCGGCATCGGCGGCGCGTTTATCTTCCTCAATCTGGAAGAGTTTCGCTTTGAGGATTTGGAAGGCGAGTATCTTGTTCGCGCCTTGCGTGCGGGAGGCGGTGGACTTGATCAGTATCCCGGAAGGAAGGTGCCGTAGCAGCACTGCGGTCTCGACCTTGTTGACGTTCTGGCCGCCTTTGCCGCCGGAGCGCATGGTGCTAATCTCCACGTCCTTATCGGCAATCTCAATCTCGATCTTATCGTTCACTTCCGGAGTGGCGTCGATCGAAGCGAAGGAGGTGTGGCGTTTGCCTGCGGAGTCGAATGGTGAGATGCGGACAAGGCGGTGGACGCCGCGTTCGTTCTTGAGGAAACCGAAGGCGTTCTCGCCAATAATTTTGACCGTGGCGGAGCGGAGGCCGGCACCATCGCCGTCTTCCCAGTCGAGGGTTTCGACTTTGAATCCCTTGCTCTCCGCCCAGCGGGTGTACATGCGGTGAAGCATCTGCGCCCAGTCGCAGGCTTCGGTGCCGCCGGCGCCCGCCTGGATGGCGAGGTAACAGGAGGCCTCGTCGTTGGGTCGGTTCAGAAGGGTCAGGAGTTCGAATTGGCGGATGTCTTTTTCGAGCTTGGCTGCGCCGTCGATCGCTTCTTTGGCGAGTTCCTCGTCGTCGAATTCCTTCGCCAGTGCCACGCCTTCGATGACGTCCTTGCTGCGGCTTTCCAGATCGGTAAAGGCTTCGAGTTTCTTTTTCATTCCTGCCGCATCCTCGGAAACGGTGCGGGCTTTGTCCGTATCGTCCCAGAAATCCGGGGCGCCCATCGCTTCCTCTAGCGTCTGGATCTTGTTTTCTAAAACAGGGACGTCAAAGATACCCCCTGAGTTTCGAAAGACGGCTGGAAAAGCCATCCGTATCGAGCGCCAGGAGGTCAGCGGTAGGGAGTAAAGACATGAGGCGGCAGGAAAACCCACCCCGCCCCGCCCCGCAAGCAGAAACAAGGGATGCGCTTCAGGGAAAGAGGAAGAATCCTACACAAGGGGCACAAGGGGGATTTTGGTTCAAGCTCTCCGGAATCACTCTCGCGAATTCTTAGTTGGAGCGTTTTTGGACATCTTAAATACGGGTCTTATTGTTTCTATTTTCAGAAAAAAACTACGAAGTCCGAACCACGCTCTTGCTTGTGCCGCTTGTGATCAATCCGCTGAGAAATTTCTTCATTGGAGTTTGAATTTTGAGATTTGAAGTTTAACGTCGCGCCATCATGAGCAACAAAATCGTTCCAACTATTTCGTCCGGCACCACCGGCCCACTCGGAGTCCTCCACCTTCCGCGCCTTTGGCAGAAAATGTCACTTGGTGCCGCAGGCAAACTCGCCGACGGCTACGCAAACTGCGCACCGGGCTATGACATGATGGTGCTCGATGCACTGGGCGTGAATCGCGAGACCCTCGTCGCCTTCGTCTCCGAAAAGAAGCCGACCTACGTGGAGTTTGAAAAATTCTTCGCCGCAAGCGCCAGCTTGCTGAACGAAACCTCGGTTTCCGAGCTCAACGCCGCCATTACCGGTTACCAGCACACGGATGAGACGCGCCAAGGGATCCTTTCCACCGTCGGCCTTCCGGACGGCAAGCCAACGGATGCGATCAACCTGAACAATCTCGACGACTGGCAGGAATTCCACACGGCGGAGATCGCTTGAGCCTTTTTTTCAGAGGACAAGCAGGTCTTCGAAGGTGACCGATGAGATTCCGACGGCGGCGAGCGCATTGAGCACATCAATGACGCGCTGCTGGCGGGTATTCGAGTCGACGCGGAGCATCACCGAGGGATGATCCCCGGCAGTGCGAGCGGCATCCTTGAAAAGAACGAGATGACTGGACAGTAGGGGCAGATCCCTGCTGTCTTCATACGTATCCAACTGGCGCTCCGCCAGGCCGCTTCCTGTATACACCGCTCCCTGGCCATCGATCCTTATGACCATCGGAGGAATAGGCGGCTGGTTGTCGCTCTCCCGTTCCTTGGCAGGAAGAGCCATCGCAAGATCCTGCTCGCGTGGGACGATCGTCATAGAGACGAGGAAATAGATCAGGAGCAGGAAGCAGATATCGATAAGCGACGAGATATCGAGATCGGGTTCGGACAGAATAGGGAGTATCCTTGCTTTGTGACGTGCCATGTTTCCGTAACGCACAAGTGCACACCTGCCTTGGTTATTTCTTCCACCGGAGGCTCTGGACTGCTGGGATTCTTCATTCCCAGCTCTTACGGAGGAGCTTGATTACCGGAGCGATCGGTCGATACCGGCATTGTCCGCTTGATTGTCAGCCACCCCAAAAGCTGCGGATAAGAACCGCAGCAGCCTCATGGAAGCCTCCGCCGGTCTCGCCTACCGGCATTTCCCCTGCCACCGCGCAATACCCAGACGGATCCCGGCGGCCTTCTGCTCGGTCTCCTCATACTCCTCCTCGGGGATCGAATCCGCGACGATGCCCGCCCCGACATGGTAACGGAGCTCCCCGCCCTCTCGGACGAGGGTGCGGATGGCGATATTGAACTGGCTCTCACCATTGAAGCCAAGCCACCCGATCGCTCCGCAATAGATGCCGCGCGGCTTGCTCTCGAGTTCCGAGATAATTTCCATCGCCCGTTTCTTTGGCGCACCGGTGATGCTGCCGCCGGGGAAACAGGAGGCGAGTGCGCCGAGCGCATCCTCCTTTTCGCAAAGCGTGCCTGTCACAGTGGAGACAAGGTGATGCACCTGAGCCAAGCTTTCCAACTGCAGCATCTGCGTCACCTCCACACTGCCAAATTCGCAAACGCGCCCGAGATCGTTGCGGAGCAAATCCGTGATCATCACCAACTCCGCCACCTCCTTCGGCGAGGTCTGCAACTCCACTGCAGAGCGCCTGTCCTCATCCGTATCGTCGAAACGAGGTCGCGTGCCCTTGATCGGGCAGGTCTCCACTCCGTTCCCGGAAATCTTCAAAAAAAGCTCCGGGGAGGTACTCAGGACTTCCTTTCCATCCAACTCCATCCAGGCAGCCATCGGTGCGGGGCTGGCCTCGCGGAGCACTTCATATAGCCCATAGAGCGAACCATCACCACTCACCTCCGCCGAGAATGCCTGGGTGACATTCACCTGGTAGATATCCCCTGCCACGATCCATTCCTGCACCTTCCGAACGGATTCGAGGAAACTCCCCCGCCCCGTCTCCTCCCGGAAACTCCCAATCGCGACGGCCTTTTCATCCGAATCGCACATTTTCTCGGAAAGACCGCCGCGCTCCCACCACTCGCCAGTGTCCTCATCCTTAACGAGCATTTCACGGTATTCGCCGAAAACAAAATCCCCCTCGTAATCCACCCAACCGCATAGCCCGCCGTCCGGAAATCCGTGGTCGCCGCCCTGGCAGGCATTAGACTCCAGCGCCGCACGCAGCGCGCCAAGATTCGTTTCCGAGAAAACGGAACCCCTATATATATTCACAGGATCCGCCGCGATCACCGAAACCGGCCTGCCCGCTTTTTCCGGGATGTTCCCTGCCGTGTCGAAAAACACCAATCCGCCCAAATGGCGCAGTCGGTTCGCGACTCCGGAGGCCTCAAGCCCCATGAGCCCCGGCACCCTCAACATTCCGACCGCAACCTCCGTCACGCTGGAAACCATGCCTGCCTCCGCCGCCGTCTCAACCCTAAAAATCCACAGACCCGCACGGTCCCGCCGCCAATTCCTCAATCAAAGGTTGCAAAACCTCTATCCTCGGCTAAAAACCCGCCCCGCCGAGAGCCCTCGGCTCTCACAAACCATTACACACCAAAGGCATGAAGGACCTCACCAAATATCGCAACATCGGCATTTTCGCCCACGTTGACGCCGGCAAGACAACCACCACCGAGCGTATTCTCAAACTTTCCGGAAAAATCCACAAGATCGGTGAGGTTCACGACGGCGAATCCACCATGGACTTCATGGATCAGGAAGCTGAACGCGGCATCACCATTCAATCCGCCGCCACCACTTGTTTCTGGAATGACCACCAGTTCAACGTCATCGACACCCCGGGCCACGTTGACTTCACCATCGAAGTTTATCGTTCCCTTAAAGTTCTCGACGGCGGCGTCGGCGTTTTCTGCGGATCCGGCGGCGTTGAGCCACAGTCCGAGACCAACTGGCGCTACGCCAACGACTCCGAGGTCTCCCGTATCATTTACGTCAACAAGCTCGACCGCATCGGCGCTGACTTCTACCGCGTCGTCGCTCAGGTGAAAAAAGTCCTCGGCGCAACTCCTCTTGTCATGGTTCTCCCGATCGGCACGGAATCCGATTTCGTCGGCCTCGTCGATCTCATGACCATGAAAGCCCACGTCTGGGATGACTCCGGCCAGCCTGAGAATTTCACCATCGAAGATATCCCTGCCGACATGCTCGACAAGGCCACCGAATACCGTGCCGAAATGGTCGAAACCGCCGTTGAGCAGGACGACGATGTCATGGAGAAATACCTCGATGGCGAACAACCCGATATCGAGACCCTTAAGAAGTGCATCCGCAAGGGCACCATTGATCTCGCATTCTTCCCCACCTACTGCGGCTCTTCCTTCAAAAACAAAGGCCTCCAGCTCATCCTCGACGCCGTCGTCGATTACCTGCCTAACCCGCTCGATGTCAAACCTCTCCCGGAAGTGGACGCAGAAGGCGCCGAAACCGGTAACTTCGCCGTCATCGACCCGGAAGCACCGCTCCGCGGGCTCGCATTCAAAATCATGGATGACAAGTTCGGCGCACTCACCTTCACCCGCATCTACTCGGGCAGCATCAAGAAGGGCGATACCATCCTGAACTCGTTCACTGGCAAAACCGAACGCGTCGGCCGCATGGTCGAAATGCACGCCGATGACCGCAAGGAAATCGACGTAGCGCAAGCCGGTGACATCATCGCTATCGTCGGCCTCAAAAACGTCCAAACCGGTCACACTCTCTGCGATATCAAGAATCCAGCGACCCTCGAGCCGATGGTCTTCCCCGATCCCGTCATCTCCATCGCCGTTGCTCCTAAGGACAAGGCAAACGCCGAGAAGCTTGGCAACGCGATCGGCAAGATGATCCAGGAGGATCCGTCCTTCCGCGTCGAAACCGACGAGGAAACCAACGAAATGATCCTCAAAGGCATGGGCGAGCTCCACCTCGACATCAAAATCGACATCCTCAAGCGCACCCACAAGGTCGAGGTAGAAGTCGGCGCACCTCAGGTCGCCTACCGTGAAACCATCACCAAGCCAGTTTCCGACAGCTACACCCACAAGAAGCAGTCCGGTGGTTCCGGTCAGTTCGCGAAAATCGACTACACCATCGAGCCCGGCGAAGTCGGCTCTGGGTTCATCTTCGAATCCAAAATCGTCGGTGGTAACGTTCCCAAGGAATACATCCCTGCCGTCGAAAAAGGCTTCAAGTTCTCCGTCAACAAGGGGCCGCTCGCCGGTTATCCTTGCTTGGACTTCAAGGTCACGCTCCAGGACGGTGGCTTCCACGCAGTTGACTCCTCGGCAATCGCCTTCGAGATCGCCGCGAAAGCAGCCTACCGTCAGTCGATGGTCAAGGCCGGCCCGCAGATCCTCGAACCAATGATGAAACTCGATGTCTTCTCCCCAGAAGAAAAAATCGGTGACGTCATCGGCGACCTCAACCGCCGTCGTGGCATGATCCAAGGCCAGGAGCCGACTCCGGGCGGTGTCCGCGTCAAAGCAGAAGCTCCTCTCTCCGCGATGTTCGGCTACATCGGCGACCTCCGCACCATGACCTCCGGCCGCGGCCAGTTCTCCATGGAGTTCAGCCACTACGCTGCCTGCCCGCGCAACATCGCGGAAGAAGTCATCGTCAAGGCCAAGGAGCGCGAAGAAGCTCTCCGCAAGTAATTCACGCCCGGCGGTCTCTACCGCCGAGCTTCCAACCCGCCGCTCCGGAAACGGACGGCGGGTTTTTTACGTCCTTGGCTCGCCTGATTTCCGAAATAAACTCCTACCATGCCAGAAACATTTTCTCTCAAACCCAACATCTCACTCGGCATCGTTCCGACCCACATCGGCTTCATCGACGGCCTGGTCGAGACCGCCCATCGCTTGAATAATTTCCAAGCTCGCGGATATTTAAAATGAAACCTAAGCTTTCTGACGCTCTATCCGTAGTCCTTAGGGACTGAGGAAACCGCAGGCCGATTTCCCCGCTCACAGATCCAACTCCAATCCACTATGAAAACCGCCTACCTGTCCCTGGCCATCTGCATGACCGTTACTTCTGCCCAAGCACAGGGCAACTACACGTCGATCAAGCAGGAGGTCCGCCAATCCATCGCCCGCGGCAACGCCTGGCTCGCGGAACAACAGAAAGATAAAGGCTTCTGGGACGACGGTGGTCTGCCCGCCTTCACCGCCCTCGCCCTCACCGCGCAGGTGCGCGACCCGAACTTCGACCTCTCCGGCGGCAAGCTCCCGGATCACATCGCAAAAGGCTTTGACTGGCTCACCGCACAACAGAAAGAGGACGGCGGGATCTACAACCGCGGGCTTTCCGTCTATAACACCGCAACCTCGCTCACCGCACTGGCTTCCACTGGCATGGACAAATTCGATCCTGCGATCGTCAAAGCCCGCAAGCACCTCATCAACAACCAGTGGGACATCGGCGAGAAAGGCAAAACCGACAACCCCAACGACGGCGGCATCGGCTATGGCTCCAGTGACCAGCACACCGATATGTCGAACACCTACCTCGCCCTCGAGGCTCTCGCCCTTTCCGACAAGGTGATCGAGGACGGCAATTTCGGCGACCAACCGAACCTCAACTGGGACGCTGCGCTGACTTTCCTCTCCCGCAGTCAGAACCTGACCGCAACCAACGACCAAGAATGGGCCTCGGACGACCCGAAGAACAAAGGCGGCTTCATCTACAGCCCCGGCGACTCCAAGGCCGGCACCGACGTGACCGCCGACGGCAAGGTCGCCCTGCGCTCCTACGGATCGATCTCCTACGCCGGCCTGATGTCCTTCATCTATGCCAAACTCTCCCCCGATGACCCGCGTGTGGTCGCCGTGATGGAATGGCTTGGGAGAAACTACACCGTCGAGGAAAACCCAAATTTGGGAGCCGAGGGGCTGTATTATTACTATCAGGCAATGGCGAAAGCCCTCAACGCCGCAGGCATCGACAAACTCAAGCTTGAGGACGGCTCCGAGGCCGACTGGCGCAAGGACCTCGGCGGCAAGCTCCTCACCTCCCAGCGCGAGAACGGATCATGGGTTAACGACAACGGCCGTTGGATGGAATCCAACGCCGTCCTTGTCACCGCCTACACCGTGATGGCTCTTGAAGAAATCTACCGCTCCATCCCCTAAAGGATCGCCGTCAGAAAAGCCGGGGTTGACCGTGTCGCAATAGCTCCCTCGGCTGGATTCGCCTTGTCTCACCTCCACTCAAGCGATATCACATCCTCCGATGAAAGGTCTTATTCCCGTAATTGCCTCACTTTGTCTAATCAACATTGCCATAGCGAACGACCAGATGCGGAATTGGACGTTCGCCTCCGAGGAAAAGATCCAGGCGGAAATCACCGATTTCGACGAAATCACCCGTATCGTCACCCTGCAATCTTCGAAAGGGAAAACGCTCAAGCTCGATGAGTCCAAGTTCACCGCAATCGACCGCGCATGGATTCTTCAATGGGTGGAGCAATACGAGGAAGCGCAAGCCCAGCTCACCAAAATCGGCGGCACCATCACCCGCTACACCACCACCGGGGCGTTCGCCACCACGTATTCAGTTTACGTACCAGCCACCGAGCCGGACGCTAATGATGCGAAACCTCCCCTGCTTTTCCTATTCCATCCGGGTGGCAACGGCGGCCGCGTCATCTACCGCTATATCGAAACGGCCGCCGCCCTCGGGGTGACGTTGGTGTCCTTCGACCATTTCAAAAACACCGATAATAACCCGCAAAGGGAGTCTGAAATGTTGCAACGTTTCACCGCTATCCTACCGCAGATCGAGGCCGCCGTGCCCCACGATGAGAAACGCATGTTCATGGGTGGAACCTCCGGCGGAGCATGGCGCTCATACCACTACTCAGCACAGGTTCCACGTCCATGGGCAGGCATTCTCGCAAGCGGTGGATGGCTAGGGGGAGAACAATGGTATGACCTTCCCTATCCCCGCATGCGCGTCGCGATGGTGAATGGCGACAAAGACTATGCGGCCATCAGGGTCATGAAAAAAGATACGGAGGTTCTCCATCGCGCCGACTCGGTTGTCAGTGTCCACGCCTTCGAGGGCGGTCACCAGATGCCGCCTCCTTCCGTTCTAACAAAGGCACTCCGCTGGCTTTTAGAAACCGAGCTTCCGAACCAAGCCGCGCCTTAGGACTTTCCAAAGATGCCTTCGGACTCCGTAAAAAAGATCGCCGTCATCGGTGGCGGCGCAGCGGGCTTTTTCGCCGCCATCACCGCCGCGGAGTCCGATCCCGAAGCCGAGGTCACGGTCTATGAAAAGGGCAATGCCTTCCTAACCAAGGTGAAAGTATCCGGAGGCGGGCGCTGCAACGTCACTCATTCCTGCTTTGACCCCACCGAACTCGCAAAACGCTACCCGCGCGGCTCCCGTGAGTTGCGCGGAGCCTTCCACCGCTGGCAACCACAGAACACCATAGCCTGGTTCGCAGAACGCGGCGTGACCCTAAAAACCGAGCCCGATGGCCGGATGTTCCCCGACACCGACAGCTCACAGACCATCATCGACTGCTTCATGAAAGCCGCCCGCGATGCCGGCATCACCCTCCGCAAAGGAATGCCGCTGAAAACGATCGCCGTATCCGGGAACGGCTTCCACCTCACTTTCGGCGACGGCTCCGAAGCCGCCGTGGACAAGCTCTGCATCGCCTCCGGTTCACTCAAGGCATCCCCGCTCACCTCCGCCATCGAAAACCTCGGCCACAGCATCGAACCGCTCGCCCCTTCCCTGTTTTCCTTCAACGTCACCGACCCACGCACCGAAGGCCTCGCAGGCCTCTCCGTCCAGTCCGCCACCGTCCGCGCTCTCCCGAAAAGCCCGCCGCAGACCGGCCCCGTCCTCATCACCCACCGCGGCTTCAGCGGCCCAGCCATCCTGCGCCTTTCCGCTTGGGAGGCGCGCACGCTCCAGGCACAGGACTACCGTTTCGAGATCTCCATCAACTGGCTCGGCAACAGCCGCCCTGAGCAACTCCGCAGCACACTCGCCTCCCTCCGCGCCGATTCCGGAAAAGCCCTCATCAAAAACCGCATCCCAGGCGATATCCCCCGTCGCCTCTGGGAACGCCTCACCGAGATCTCAGGTATTTCCCCTGAAACCCAGTGGTCGCAGCTCCCCAAGGAAAAGGAAAATACACTTATCCGCGAGCTCACCGAAGGCCGGTTCGAAGTTCAGGGAAAAACCACCAACAAGGAGGAATTCGTCACCTGCGGCGGCGTCCGCCTCAAGGAGATCGACTTCCGCAGCATGGAAAGCCGCCTCGTCCCCGGCCTCCACTTCGCCGGCGAATGCCTCGATATCGACGGCATCACCGGCGGCTTCAATTTCCAGGCCGCCTGGACCGGAGGCCACATCGCCGGACTGGCGATGATCACCTAACTCGCCGCATTGACCTTTTGCCCGGCACTGCGAGCATTGGCTTTCGCTCAGGCAACACCATGAAAATCCATCCCAATTTCCTCCTGCTGGCGGCGATGCTACCCATACTCATCTGGTCCGGAATTCATCCCTACGACAGAACGACATGGTGGCTTGAAATCGCCCCCGTTTTCATGGGCTTCGTCGGCCTATTCATTGCCCAGTCAAAGGGCTGGAGGTTTTCCAATTTCTCCCTCGTCCTCCTCGGACTCCACATGATCGTCCTCATAGTCGGTGGCCGCTACACCTACGCCCTGGTTCCTATCGGCGATTGGGCAAAGAACGCCTTCGACCTCTCGCGCAACCACTACGATCGACTCGGCCATCTCATGCAGGGCCTCGTCCCCGCCATCCTCTGCCGCGAGGTTTTCATCCGCAACAAGGTCATCGCAAAACGCGGCTGGCTCGCCTTCTGCGTAATTTCCTTCTGCATGGCCGTCAGCGCCATCTACGAACTCCTCGAATGGGCCGCCGCCCTCGTTTCCGCCGAAGCATCGGCCGCCTTCCTCGGCACCCAGGGCGATATCTGGGACACCCAGACCGACATGTTCTGCGCCCTCATCGGCGCCAGCACCGCCTTCCTCTTCCTCCAAATCCCCCACAACAGATCGATGGAGAAACTCCCGTAGCGGCGCTCTTTGGTCGCCGCTACGGGAGCGCAAGGAACGCCGTCCTTCTAGGCGGCAGAATTTCACCAAGGCTTCATCCAGATTAAAGATTTTGCTTGGGTTGGGCAGCCGCCTGGAAGGACGACTTTCCCTACTACCTCTTCCGCTTTCTAGCCGCCGCAATTTCAGCAATCAAGCGGTGCAGCACCAACCGGTGATCCAGTCCGGTCGTCACCAGCGCCTGATCCGCCTTCTGGGTCTGCTCCATGACATGCTGGAGGCCGGCGAGGTCGAAGTTTTTCGCGTTTTGAACCGCGAGGAAAATTGGATAGACGTTCACACCGGAACCGTCCTTTTTCTGGGGCAGCCAGGCACGATCCGAGGCCGGGAGTTTGTTGAGGGCGCCGGCGAAGGATGAGTAGTTCCCCGAAGGTGCCTTGAATTTCTCCAGGATCAGCTTCGCCATGTAGAGATTGCGCACGACGTTGATGATCGAGGCGCGCATGATCCCGATCGCGGATTCCTCCGCGGCGAGCTGCTCGTCGATAAGCTGGATCGCGCGGGCGACATTGCCGGTCTGGATCGCTTTTCCCGTCTCAAAAATCACCGCTGCCCGGCTGAGCGGCACGAGCGCGCGGACATCCTCCTCAGTGACAGTGCGGCGTTCCTTGCCGAGGTAGAGATCCAGCTTCTCCAGCTCGTTCGCGATCTGCTTGGTCTGCTCCCCGGCGAGCATAATGAACAGCTCCATCGCAGTATGCTCGAACTCCAGCCCCAGCTCATTAGCGCGGCCATCAACCATTCTGCCGACCTCATCCTGCCAGCCGTCGCGGCTGATATCAATCTTGTCGTAACTGCTGACGGAAGCGGTCTTCGCCAGGAATTTCCAGAACGCCCGCCGCTTGTCCACCTTGTCGGCGGAGAGGATAAATTTGATCCCATCCGGCAGACCCTTTTCGAGGGTCGCCCGCAGCGACTCCACTCCGGACTCAGTGCGCTGAGCGCGCCCGGTGACATCGTCGCCGAGGAAATTCACGTTCCGCAGCCACACCACCTTGTCGCCGCCGAACATCGGCATGGTCATCAGCGACTGGACCGCCGCGGAGCAAAGCTGGAAGGCGCCCTCGGAGTTGTCTGCATTCCCGTCGATCGTCTCGTGAGTGAACCCGTCGTCGTTCCCGCCCGTCAGTTGATTGTACAAAGCCAGCGCCTCCTCGCGCACCAACCCATCGTCGCTGCCCACGATCACGTGAAAATTGGAATTCGCCGGGGAGCTTTTCGGTTTTGCAGCCACAGGAGAGGTCTAGCGAGAAAATCCAAACTGCAAAATTCAAATCTCAAAAATCCCATCATCAAGCTGCCGATTTGCACAATCCGGACACAAAATCCGGTATTTCCCCTAAACGGAGGAAGCGGAGATGACAGAGGTAACGGAGTAATTCTCGGTTTGGATTCCAAAACCTTCTCCGTCACCTCCCTCTTCCCTCCGTCTCCTCCGATAAAAATCAAAGCCGCCCCCCAATAACGCCCCATCCCACCCGCCATGGAATTTGAGTTTTGAGAGTTGAAGTTTCCCCGTCCCCTATCCATCTTCCCGCCCCGCCGCGAACCACGGCGGCAAGTATCATGGGAAAAAGTCTGTTTCAAAAAGTCTGGGATTCACACCGCGTCGGCACTCTCGGCGACGGACGCACACAACTCTTCATCGGCACGCACCTCATCCACGAGGTCACCTCGCCGCAGGCTTTCGGGATGCTCCGCGATCTCGGCTTGAAAGTAAAATTCCCACAGCGCACCTTCGCCACCATCGATCACATCGTCCCTACGGAAAACCAGGACCAGCCTGCCGATCCTATGGCCGCGGAAATGATCGAAGCCATCCGCAAGAACTGCGATGACTTCGGCGTCACCTATTTCGACCTCAAATCCGGAAAACAGGGCATCCTCCACGTCGTCGGCCCCGAGCAGGGCATCACTCAACCCGGCACGACCATCGCCTGTGGCGACTCCCACACCGCCACCCACGGCGCATTCGGAGCCATCGCTTTCGGCATCGGCACCAGCCAGGTTCGTGACGTCCTCGCCACCCAGACCATCGCGCTTCAGGAAATGAAAGTCCGCCGCATCGAGGTCAACGGCGACCTCCGCCCCGGCGTTTACGCCAAGGACGTGATCCTCCACATCATCCGCCAGCTCGGCGCCAACGGCGGCATCGGCTACGCCTACGAATACGCGGGCGATCTCTTCGAACGCATGTCCATGGAAGAGCGCATGACTGTCTGCAACATGTCCATCGAGGGCGGTGCCCGCTGCGGATACGTCAACCCAGACGCGAAGACCGTCGCCTACCTCCAAGGTCGCCCCTACGTCGACAACGACAATTTCGAAGAAACCGCCGCCCGCTGGCTGTCCTTCGCATCCGATGCCGACGCACACTTCGACGACATCGTGAAAATCGACGCCGCCGACATCGAGCCAACCGTCACCTGGGGCATCTCCCCGGACGCCGGCATCTCCATCACGGAAAACATCCCCGACCCTCTCAACGCCTCCACCCCCGAGGAAAAGGCAAGCATTGAGGAAGCCCTCGCCTACATGAAGCTGCCCGGCGGCACCCCGATCGAAGGAGTCAAGATCGATGTCGCATTCCTCGGCTCCTGCACCAACGGCCGTCTCTCGGACTTCCGCGAAGTCGCAAAATACATCAAGGGTCACAAGGTCGCGGCAAACGTCAAAGCCATCGCCGTCCCCGGCTCACAGATCGTCGCGATCCAGTGCGAACAGGAAGGCCTCCCGGAGATTTTCCGCGAAGCAGGCTTCGAATGGCGCGCCGCCGGTTGCTCCATGTGCCTCGCCATGAACCCGGACAAACTCATCGGCGATCAGCTCTGCGCCTCCTCCTCAAACCGAAATTTCAAAGGCCGCCAGGGCTCCCCGACCGGCCGCACCGTTCTCATGTCACCCGTCATGGTCGCCGCAGCAGCCATCAAGGGACACGTCACCGACGCCCGCAACCTGTTCGACCTCTCGGAAACCTCCGCCGTCGCCTAAGGTTTCGGATTTATAACTTAAAATTTAGAATTTAAAAGCATGGCACTCGACCCAGTAACACAAGCCTCCGGCACCGGAGTATTCATCCCCGGCGCTGACATCGATACCGACCGCATCATCCCGGCGCGTTTCATGAAATGCGTCACCTTCGATGGACTCGGCGAATTCGCCTTCTACGACGTCCGCTTCGACTCCGAAACCGGAGAGAAAACCAATCATCCGCTCAACGACGAGCGCTTCAAGGATGCCTCCATCCTCATCGCCGGGGTCAACTTCGGTTGCGGCTCCTCCCGTGAACACGCCCCGCAGTCGCTTGCAAAATACGGCTTCACGGCTGTGATCGCCGAGTCCTTCGCGGAAATTTTCTACGGAAACTCCACCACGCTCGCCATGCCTTGCGTGATGGCATCCGCCGAGAATATCACGAAACTCCGCGCCGCCATCGAAGCCAAGCCCGACACGAAAATCACCATCGACGTGGAGAACCTCAAGGTCAGCACCTGCTGCGACCTGGAGTTCTCCGTGAAAATGCCCGAGTCCGCCCGCGATGCACTGATTTCCGGCCGCTGGGATCCCATCCAGGAACTCATCGACAACGACGCTGCGATCAACGAGCGCGCCAAAGCACTCCACTACGTGTAGTGGAGTAGCGGCTTTCAGTCGCCAATACATCCATCAAATATCATGCCACTGCCGGACGCACCACCTCCCGGCATCGCCCTGTTCGACATGGACGGCACTCTGCTGGCCTGGGACTGCCAGCTCCTTTTCCGCCACCACGTCCTGCGCGAGGAACCCGCCCGGTATTTCTCGGTTCCGCTGTTCCTCGCCTTCCTGCCTTTCGCAAAGCTGCTGGGCACGGAAAACATGAAGCGAATCTTCCACTGCTTCCTCTGGAAAATGCCTCCCGACCGGCTCGCAGAGCTGTCTCGCAGCTTTGCCAAAAAACTCCAACCTAGCATCTATGCCGAGCTCAAAGAAAAGCTCGTCAGCCACAAGGAAGCAGGCCACCTCACCATCCTCAGCTCCGCCAGCCCGGAATGCTACGCGGCGGAAGTCGGCAGACTGCTGGACTTCGACATCTCGCTGGGAACCGTCCTGGAGGATAACCGCCTTTTCCCCGACCTAGTGAACCACAAGGGGGAAAACAAGGTCACCCGCCTGCGGAAACTACTACCGCCTTCGCATTTCATCGGTGGGAAACTCGTGAACTCCCACGGCTACACCGACAGCACCGCTGATTTGCCAATGCTTGCGATCTGCGACTCAGCCACCGTGGTGAACCCCAAGCCTGCTCTCGTAGAACTCGCCGGCCAAAACGGATGGCCTATCCTCCGCCCCGTTCGCCCGTGGAAATCCACTTTCGAAAAGGGCTGGCGCATCCTTGCGCTTCTGCTCGCACTCGGCGGTAATCCCGCCAAACTCTGAACCATGCCCGACCGCGCCTTCATCCTCAGGTTTCTTGCCATCGCAGCCACCAGTCTGATGGTGGTTTCGCTTTTCCCTCCCTATTCCTTCGCGGGTCTCGCATGGCTATGCCTCATCCCCCTGCTCATCGCACTGTGGTCGCTGGATGGAAAACACCGTGCGAAGAAAGGCTTCCTCATCGGCTATCTCGCCGGTGCCCTCAGCTTCGGAATCCAGCTTTCATGGCTGTCAGAGGTGACCCTCGGCGGAGCCATCGCGCTGCCCCTCTACCTAGCACTATACTGGGGGGCTTTCGGGGCATTTGCCGCAACCATCGGAAATCCATGGCACCAGCGGGGAGTGGTTTCCGAAAACCCGCTGCGATGCCTTTTCACCGCGTTCACCCACGCTTCAATATGGGCAGGGCTCGAATGGCTTCGCGGCGCAATGGTCTACGTCGGCTTCGGATGGAACGGCCTTGGGATCGCCTTCCATGACACCCTCGCCATCTCACAGGCCGCTGACCTTCTTGGCGTGACGGGGCTCTCGCTCATGCTCGTGTTTTTCCAGTCGGTGCTAGTCCAGGTCGGCCATCGCTTAAAAAGAACGGCCAGCGATGGCATTCGGCGCCCGCGCTGGGACTTCACTATTGCAGCCCTGGCCGTGGGTTTGCTCCTCGCCTACGGTATTGTTCGCATCGCCACGGAAGGAGCCAAGGAATCCATCCCCCTGAAAGCTCTTCTCGTCCAGATTAACATTCCACAGGATGCGAGCCAGGTTCTCTGGGCTGCGGAAAAAGTCCACATGGCCTACGAGGATGAGACCATCGAGAGACTGAGGAAAATCCAAGCGGAAGACGAAGAAAAGTTGCAGGCAGCGATTACCAAGGGAAAGGAAGGCGGCATCCAGCTCGGCAGCCCCGATTGGGTTCTCTGGCCGGAAACCGCGCTGACCGGCCGTATCATACGCAGCGATGACGGCGAGTGGGGCACATGGCGGGAAAACATGGATACCATAGGACGAGTCCGTGAGGCCGGCAAATTCGATCTCATCTACGGAGCTGTCGAGATCGAGGGTGAAGCCCGCGATGACGGCCTTTACCAAAAGGAGAACCCGCGCATTTACAATTCCATCGCCATCCAGAGCGCGGATGACGATCTCCAGACGTTCCGGAAACATCACCTTGTCACCTTCGGTGAGACCATCCCCTTTGTGGACTCCATCCCGCTCCTGAAAAAAATCTACGAGCAACAATCAGGTGCCCAATACAACGGGTCATTCACTTCAGGGACATCGCTCGATCCGCTGGTAGTGATGCTGGATGGAAAGAAAGTGCAGATCATCCCCTCCGTCTGCTTTGAAGATACCGTTCCCAGTCTCACCCGAAAATTCGTCCGGGACGCTCCCCAGATCATCGTCAATCTCACCAACGACGGTTGGTTCAAGGAATCCCCCGCCGCCGCCCAGCACTTTGCCAACGCCCGCTTCCGCGCCATCGAGCTGCGCCGCCCCATGCTGCGCTGCGCGAACTCCGGAGTCAGTGCCGCGATCGACACCATCGGCTCCACCGCCCACCCCAAAACCGGAAAACCCCAGATCATCACGGATGCGGACGGAAGCACCTTCGTCCGCGGCAGCCTCCTCACGGAACTGAAAATACCGCTCAAACCCTCCACCTCCCTCTACGCCGTGATCGGCGACTGGGGGATCATCGGACTATCGGTCATCGGCATCGTGCTGGCGTTCGCATGCAGGAAACACAACGCGATTGCCACCTAATTGACGAATTCCTCCCGTCCTACGGTCACTGTTAGGCCGATATTCGCCTTTTTTGCTTGTGACAATTCCAGATAATGGTTTGCTTGCCCTGATTTTTCAGGTGCTTGCACATCGCCAGACGGTGTGTTTGGCATGCTTTTAGCTGACAATTCCATCAACACTTCCGCAATGTCCGATACGAAAGACCCGATATCCTCTTCCTCCGCGTCAACAATACCTGAAGATATCTCGGATTCTTTCACCAGCCGCCGCAAGGTCGTAGGGACGCTGGGACTCGCAGGCACCGCGCTCTGCGCCTCATCGATACAGGCCAGCGCAGGTTGGCTCTGGAAAAAGAAGGACGATCTTCCCATCGTGAAGGTCAAGACCATCCCAAGCGATTCACGCGCCGGTCGCACCGGTCGCACCAGCTCACCCAGCAAAAAAATTGGCGGCTTTCCGGATCAGTGGACGCGCATGCAAGGCCGCAACCTCAAGGCCTACGCCTCTTACCTCAACTCTCTAAAGATGCGCAACATCAGCGCTCAGGACGTAATTTCCGCCCATGCGAAACAGCGTGGCTCCGTCTGGAACACCCTCCCGCCGCGCCAATGGTGGAAGCGCATGGGCTACACTCTCCAGGTAATCGACCGCATCTCCTCGGACATGAAAGTGCCCGTAAAAGAGATCCTTTCCGCATACCGCTGCCCGCAATACAACGCACGCTGCAAAGGCGCGAAAACGCATTCATGGCACCAGGCGAACGTGGCAGTTGACGTGAAATTTGACACTTCAGCACACAACGTCACCAGAGCGACCCGCAGCCTGCGCGACCGCGGGCTCTTCAAGGGTGGTGTCGGCAGCTACTCCAGCTTCACACACATCGACACCCGCGGCCAGAACGTCAACTGGTGAGCCGAACACGGCGTTTCCGCGTTTCCTTTTCCGCTAGTGCCTGTTAGCTTCGTGGCATGACCTTCGCCACGAAAATCACCGTCGGACGGATGGTTCTGGTGCCGGTCTTTTCCGTATTGGCGATCATGTATGGTCTCAGTGTCGAAGCCGGCACACCACGGGAGAATTACCGCTTGGCCGCACTCGCAGTGTTCATCGCCGCCGCCGCCAGCGACGGGATCGACGGCTGGATCGCCCGCCGTTTCAACCAGAAATCGGATCTTGGAGCCTATCTCGACCCGATCGCGGACAAGGCGCTCGTATCCAGCGCAGTCATCATCCTCACGGCTCTAAACTGGGGTCCCGACGGCTGGGGTCTCCCGATATGGTTTTGCGGGATCGTGATTCTCCGCGACTGCGTGATCCTAGTGGGTATCCGCATCCTCTACTCCGCCGGGAAAAAAGTCGCGATCCAGCCCCATTGGACGGGAAAAGCCTGCACCTTCGCCCTGTTCGTTGTGCTCGGTTGGGTGATGCTGCGAATAACGAATCTCCCGCCCTCCTATCCATGCCTTTTCGCCTCGGTTCTCATACTCCTGTCGATGGCAGAATACATCCGCCAAGGCGTCGTCATGCTTCGTAGTGAAGCCCAAGGCTAGGTTTTCTCTGGAACATCATGTGGATCGCCAACAAAAAATCAGAACTCCAGGCTCATCTCAGCACCTGCAAGGAACCGGTCATTCTCGTGCCGACCATGGGCGCCCTGCACCCCGGTCACGCATCCTTGATCTCCCTTGCAAAGGAGCAAGCGGGAGATACCGGCACGGTCATCGTTTCCATTTTTGTAAACCCGATCCAGTTCGACCGCGGCAGCGACCTCGAAAGCTACCCCCGCCCACTGGACACCGACCTCGAACTCTGCGAACGCCATGGTGCCGACGGGATTTTCGTCCCAGATACCGGTGAAGTGTATTCCCCGGACCGATCCGTCACCGTCATCGAATCATCCCTTTCCAGCTATCTCTGCGGTGCCACCCGCCCGGGCCACTTCGACGGCGTCTGCACGGTTGTCCTCAAGCTTTTCAACCTGAGCCGCTGCGATGCCGCGGTCTTCGGGGAAAAGGATTTTCAACAACTCGCCATCATCCGCCGCATGATCAGGGATCTCGATCTGGGCGTCGAAATTATCCCCCATCCAACCGTCCGCGAAGATGACGGCCTCGCGATGTCGTCCCGCAACGAAAGGCTGATCCCGGAGCACCGGAATGACGCCCCTCGAATTCAAAAAGCACTTCTCGAAGCATCAAAGCAGGGCACACCGGAGAAAATTCTTCGCGTGGCAGGCGACCTCATCGAAGCATCTCCCTACGCCCGTATCGATTACCTTTCCCTCGTTGATTCGGAAACACTGCTCCCCGTCGATCGCCTTTCCGCACCCTCGGTGCTGGCCTGTGCGGTTTTCTACGGCGATGTCCGCTTGATCGACCATATCGACATCCCAGCGAGAAAGCAGTGAGGGACGCAATCGATTCGGGTGTAACTGAAAGTGGAGTAGTAAAGGCGGACACCCCTACCCCACATCCACCCGTAAATCTCTCACACACCATAGCACCCCAGCCACCGCCTTCGCATTGCCCCGCAATCGCCGCGCTCCGTCCTTCCTCTTCTCAGAAAACCTCTCCCGCGACGCGTTGAATACCTCGTTCACAAAATCCTTCCCTCCGATCACCGCCCCGTCCGAAAAATATCTCACTCGGCAACGCAACATCTTCGCCATCCCCAGCTCCGGCAGACCGCGGTGACTTTCAGTCGCCGCTCCTTCCCCTCTCTTCATCGCAGCCACAGCCTCCTTTTCATTCATCCCATCCGCCGCAACCGTCTTCCTTGAATTTTGAGATTCAGAATTTGAATTTTTCCTCGCCAGCGCCAGCCCCATCAACCTGCGGTACCGCCGAGAGACCTCCTTCCACTTCCCCGCATCAAACCCTGTATCCGTGTCGGAGGAAATCGCCCGCACCAGCCCCTCCCGCGCCTTCTTACCGTTCCCTTTGTTCCCGCCACCAACCGCCTCCCCGTAGCTGCTCCAGCGATACTCCGCCGGATCATCCACCATCCCCGCCCGCACTGGATTGAGATCGATGTAAGCCGCCATCATCCGCGCTGCAGTCCCGCTCTCCACGATCACGCTCTTGAAACGGTTCTCCCAAAGAGTTCCCGTCCGCTCGTGCGTGCGGTTGAACCAGCGGGTAAATCTCTGGAGCAGCGTTTTCATGAAGTCGCTCAGATCATGCATCCGCATTGCTAAAACGCCCGTGGATCTCCGCCACCCGTTCCGGGTTTCCGCCTTTCACCCCACCCTCCGACCTTGCCGCAAGCAGCTCGTCTCCTACGGATTTCACGAAGTTTTCCCCATAGAAAACCCCCAACCTCCGCAGCAACTCCGCATCGCTCAAACCACCCGCAGGCATTGCCGGAACCTCAAGGAGAATGTGGAAATGGTTGGACATCACGCAGTAGGAAAGCACCCGGCAACCACTGAAATTCTCCATCATCCGCATGAACATCCGGAACTTCTCTCGCTCCTCATCGCCAAACACAAACCGCCTATCCACAACCCTCGACACACAATGGTAGATCGATGGCTTTTCCTCCGAATCCGCCCACGGTGCAATCCAGCGCTTTTTCCCCTTCATGCCCCCATTCTGACAATCCAACCCCCGAAGTGTGATTTGAAAATCGAAGTGCAACACCGCACCGAAGACAATCAAACACAATGACCACCAGATACAAACATCTCACCTATTATGATCGACACACTCTCGGGAAGCTACGGAAGTCCGGGCACGGAGT
>CAJQKQ010000004.1 GCA_905478925.1 uncultured Verrucomicrobiales bacterium | reverse complement strand
TCGCTCATCCGGGGTCAGCTTGATATGATGCTTTTTGTTTGGCATCACCTAACGAAACCGTAATTTGTAAAAGTACAAGTCAAAAAACCGAAAAAGAGCGACGATTTAGATCTGTCTATGCACTAGTCTGGATCCCGATTTCGACGGCATGACTAACCTGGTCGAATATGCCCTCGGCAAGGACCCCCACGTCTCTGACCAACCGGCAAGCAACATTGAGGCTGGAGGAATCACCTTCATGAAGGGAGCAGCCGTCAATGACGACGTGACCTACACCATCGAGGAATCCGACGACCTAGGAGTCACCGATCCATGGGAGGCCGTCGCTCCGAGCGTGAATGATGCCAATGAAATATCCTACAGCCGCCCCCTCGACAAGGATGCGATCTTCGTCCGCCTGAAAGTGACTCTGGCAGAGTAAGGTTTTCTGCGCTCAGGCGTCATCAAGCTAACTGGTGTCGCTGGTTGACCATCGCACCGGTGACACAAGGTCACCGCTGGCGGGGGAGGGGAGGGACTGAGACACCAGAGCTGCTGCTTAAGAAGTTTGCTAGTGCCGAGTGATTTGACGGCGGGTTTGATTTTATTGGCCGTCTATGTCCGCTGCGCTCCCGTTGACGGCGGGTTTGATTTTATTGGCCGTCTATGTCCGCTGCGCTCCCGTTGTGATCAGGAGAATACCGCCTACGCCGCCTGCTCCTTGCATTGAACCCGATAAATCCATTTTCCAAAGGTCGCTCTTGGGAGGAACTGAAAGGTCGCCAGCGAGGTTCGATCCGGTTCGCTTCCGACCTTACAGGCCGGGGATTCGTTGGGCTATTCCTGGGCCTGAGCCGGAGCAAAGCGGAGACAGCCACAGGCAACGCCCAGGCTCAGACATCCTGACCTCGGTGGGAATTGGGTAACCTCAGTGGGAAGTAATTGAGACACAGATCTGTGTCGGCCAAGGAGTGGCGGTCATTCTGCCGCCAACCGGAGCGCAGCGGAACCGGAACGAAGTGGAGATAGCCGGAGGCAAATAGAGGGACACGAAAACTGAACCCTCCCTCAAATAAGAATCTGGAAATAGCTGAGGATGTGGCCGGGGTTGCTGGGCAGCAGAATGCAGCCCCTCCTTGGGGCTTCGCCTGCTTGGTGGATTTTGTTGAACCTCCTCCGCCCCCCCCTCTCTCCGCCCCCCCTCTCTCCGACCTTCCGACCTCCCCAACAACGTCTTCAGTGCGTTTACTGGCCTGTCCTCGTCAAACTGACCGCCAAAACCACCACCGGCCCCGACCACACGGCAGTCTGCTGCTATTTTCTTCACTGATCACTGATCACTGATCACTCGGCACTCGGCACTCGGCACTTTTCACTACTTCCTCCCCCTCTCCAATCCCCTCAACGACGTCCTCAAAAAGCATATTCCTAGCCAATATCAAATTGGCCCACAAAAAATACCAACAAGTAATAATTGCTTGAGCTGAAATTTCGCTTAGATCAGAGAATCGTTTCAGGAGGGATGTTTCCTTTCTCCCGCTCTCCGATCTCCTCAACAAGGTCCTCAGGGAAACCCCGAAAAAGAAAATCCCTTACAATATCCGCCTCTTCCCGACCATTGCCCTGATTTTCCTTGCGGCAGGCCTTCCCCTTGCGGGGCATGGGCTTGTTGAAGAGGATATTGCGGAGGTGACGAAGCGACTGGAGGAGGAACCGGGGAATACCGAGCTGCTCCTTCGTCGGGCGACTCTGCATCGAGCTCACGAAGATTATGCCGCTTCCAAGGCGGACCTGCTGGCGATCGGGAGGGACTCTCCCGGTCACCTCGAGGCTCTTCGCAATCTGGCACGCTTGGAGCGTGAGAACGGACAGCTTGCTGATGCCGCGGCTGCGTTGGTCAGGTATTTCGCTCACGAGGGTCATGCGGCGGAGGCCTTTCGGGAGAAGGCGCGTCTCGATACACTGTTGGATTTGCCCGAATCAGCGGCAAAGGCGTGGCAGGTCTACCTTGAGAAGGCCGAGCAACCCACCGCGGACGAATTCGTGGAAGCGGCAAAGGCCATCATGGCGACCAAGGATGGCGCTGCAGCGCATCGCTTGGTCTTGCGAGGCCTGGAACGGTATCCTTCTTCCATTCCGCTCCGCCAGGATGTTGCGTCTCTCGAGATCCAACTAGGAAGAGTGCCCGAAGCGGAGCAAAGTTTCGCCGCTCTGCGCGAGCGTTATCCCACCCTCCTGCCGCGCCTCCATTACCAGGAAGGAACGCTCTGGCTCGAGGGGGGACACCCGCAGAAGGCACGGGGTTCCTTTCAATTGGCGCTCCAGCATTTCGACCAACTTCCTGCCAACAAGCAAAGCCAGCCCGGCCTGCAAACTCTGCGTGGCGAAATCCTCAAAGCGCTCCAACCATGAAAACCATCCTCCTGTTCTGCCTTCCGGTCGCCGGCCAGACCACGACCGTGCTCATCACTGAGAACGCTGAGGATGGTTTCACGAGGACAGGTCATTTACGGAGAACGGCATCCATTCTGTGTCCCAGCGGGACGATTGATAAGTCGGGGGATTGATCCCCCGGATGACCACCAAGCTCAAAACCAATTCTCAAAACCACAACCCAAAAAAATCCCTAGCAGTCATGAACAAAAAAACACCGAACACGAACACCAAGCAGCCGGGCGGGCGACAGTTGTCGCGGATCGCCTGGTGCTCTTTCCTAGTAGTCGCCTTGACCCCATCTGCGGGTTTCGCAGACTTTGCGGTGGCCGATGATAATGGCACTCCCGTGACAGCGACGCCATGGCTTGCCGGCGTCACCACCAACAGCGTCTACGCATGTGTGGATGCCGATTCTACGGCGACCGCAACGGTCAATTATGGGCTGACAACAGCTTACGGAAGCTCGGCCACCACGCTTACCACCGGTTCCAGCATCGACCAGACGGAGCTCTACCCTCCCGACGAGGGGGTGACTTCCGCTCTCCTAACCTATGTTCACAACGTCAACCTCACCGGTCTGCTGCCGAACACCGTGTACAATTACCAGGTGACCCATGGCACATCGGTCAGCGCCAATTACACCTTCCGCACCGCCCCGGAGGCGGGTAAGCCCGCACGTTTTGGTTTTGCCGCCGACACCCGAGCGGATTCGAACGGGCCGACCACCAACCACAACATCTGCGCCGGAAACTTGGCTGCGATGAACCCGAAGATGATCATCTACGGGGGCGACATCGCTTACGGTTCCGGCTACCACCAATGGACAAAAGATTGGTTTGGGGCGGGGGTGTCCAATCAGGTCGCCCTGAACAGCAGCGTGCCCTTTGTCAATGCCCCTGGCAACCACGAGGGCTGGAATAGAAAAGAATCAGACGGTGGGGCCCCGCATAAAAACACCCGGGCTTTCACCGAATCGCCCAGCGGGACCGACGGCGAAGGCGGTGAGGGTTATTTCTCCTTCGATTATGGTGATGTGCACATCCTGGTGCTCAATAACGAGATTGACGACAGTCCAGGCAGCGCTCAGTGGCTCTTTGCCGAGAACGACTTGATGAACTCCACCGCGAAATTCAAGATCGTCGCCTCCCACAAACCGGCAATTTCCTACGGCAGCCACAACAGCGACGGTAGCATGGATGCGATGGCTACTGCGCTCTTCGAGCCGTACGGCGTGAACTTCGTGATGGCCGGCCACAACCACTACTATCAGCATAACGAGCGGAACGGCATCCACTATATGGTTGTCGGTTCCTTTGGCTCACCGCTCAAAATCCCCCTCGACGGCGAGTTCGAAGTTTACTCCGAGAGCACCGACTGTTTCGCCATCTTCGACACGGCGTTCTCCAAGGAAGGAGATACCCTTACCTTGCGAACTTACCGAGGGCTCGACAGCACCCCTCTCGAGACGATCGTAGTAAACGACCCCGGCCAGCCCGTGCTCATCGCTGAGGACGCTGGGGGTTGGGCCTACCTGCAGTCCCTCGACGCCGGTCTCGCCGACGTCGATCCCGCCGTCGATCCCATCGCTCCCGCTCTCACTCCCGATACCGATTTTGACGAAACCTGGAACGATCGATCGAGCTTCGGTTACCACGTGGTCGACTCTTACGACGGCCCAGATTTCACCATTGGGGCGACTGCGCCGTTTTCCTATGGGGATGTCGGGGATATCGAAGGGGCGGGCACCGCTCTAACACTTCCGCTGAGCGGCACTCGTCATACCGCCTGGTTCCTGAAGGAAGTCGATGGAGGAGCGGACGGCTATTCGAACCTCACGCTCAAGCTTCTCGCCGATGACGGAGCTTTAGTCTATTTGAACGGCCGCCTCATCGCGAATAAGAACATGCCGCTTGGTGGGGACGACACCTGGGCTCTGTTCTCTGCCACCAAAGGGCCCGACGGCGACTTCGACAATGAGCCGCTTCTGAATGATCCGGTCTTGACGCCCGGGCTCACCAATCTTCTGGCGGTTTCCGTGCATCAGGAAGGTGCGTTCAGTTCGGATCTCGGGATGAAGCTGGAACTCTCCGGTGATGTCGGCGGCCTTCCCGACCTGGCCTTTCTCGGGGCTGATGAGATCACCAAGACCACGGCCACGGTTCGTTGGCTGACGGCGAGTGCGGGTGATTCCACGCTGCGCTATGGAGTGGACCCGGGGGTCTACGACACGGTGCTCAACGTTGCGGGCAGTGTCACCTCTCATGAGATTGCGCTCAGCGGGCTTACTTCCGGCACCACCTACTTTTTTGAAGCGGAAACGGATGACGGAGTATCCTTCAATCCGACCAAGACGGGCTCATTCACCACGGCGGAGGGTCCGAATGACATCAACCTCGCGCGCGGGCCCTATCTGCAGTCCGCCTCTCATGATCGGATCACCTTTTGGTGGAGAACCAGCCAACTAGGCAACTCCACCGTTCGTTATGGGACAACGTCCGGGAATCTCACGTCGTCGGTGACTGTCTCGGGATCAACCAAGGAGCATACCGTCCCGGTGACCGGTCTCGCCGCTGACACGAAGTACTATTATAAGCTCGAGACCGACAATGGCGGTGTGGGGAATTGGGTTTCACCAGAGTATTTCTTTGAGACCTCGCCGTCGCCGGGAGCGAAACATCCGACACGGATCTGGGTCATCGGTGATTCCGGAAGGGCCGACCGCAATGCGAAGAATGTCTACGAGGCCTTCCGCAGTTACAACGGTCAGGATCACACCGATGTCTGGCTCATGCTGGGGGACAACGCTTATGAAAGCGGCACCCAGGAGGAATACCAGGAGGCTGTCTTCGACATGTATCCGGAGCTGCTTTGCAATACCCCCCTTTGGTCCACTCGGGGCAACCACGACGACGAAGGAGACTACTTTGACATATTCGACTTTCCCACCGGCGGGGGATGTGGCGGTGTTTCTTCAGGGACTGAAGAATACTATTCCTTCGACTACGGAAACATCCACTTCGTCTGCCTCGATTCCGACGAGAGCGATAACTACGAGGACACTCTCGCCGACGCCACCCCCGGAATGGCCGATTGGCTTCAGAGCGACCTTGAGGCAACCACCGCCGACTGGATCATCGCGTTTTTCCATCACGGCCCCTATACGAGGGGCTCGCATAATTCCGACGGCAAACATCACAACCAGATGCGTGAGAACACCTTGTCGATTCTCGAGGACTACGGAGTTGATCTCATCCTCTCGGGCCATAGCCATTGCTATGAGCGCTCCCATCTCCTTGATGGGCACTATGGGCAATCCTCTACTTACAATGCCGGAAGTCATGGCAAGGACACGGGCAATGGTTCGGAGAGGGGCAGCATCGATGAGAATGGGAACTTTAGTTTGAGCGGTGGCGATGGGGCCTATCAGAAGCCGCTCGCCGCGGGCAACGCAGGGCAGGTTTCAGCGACCGTGGGAGCGTCCGGGCAAGCTACCCGCTGGTCGGGCGGATCTACTGAATTCGTCAACCCGAATCCTCACCCCGTGCACGTCTCCAACTTGCTTGTGCTCGGATCGATGGTGATCGATGTGGATGGAGACACGCTCCATGCGGTCTATATCGATGACAGCGGCAATGAGCGTGATGACTTTACGATTGTGAAGGGAAGCACTCTCACTGCCACGACACCGAACGATTCCATGGCCGAGGGTGGAGCTGACTCCACGGCTTTCTCTCTGACCCGCGAGGGTGCCACCGACTTTCCGCTCACGGTAGATTACACTCTGGGTGGCTCTGCCAGTGCCAGTGACTACACGCCGGCTCTCAGCGGGACGGTCTCCTTTGCGATCGGTGAGACGAGTAAATCACTGAACCTTGCGGTCTCCGCTGATGACTTGGCGGAAGGTGCGGAGACTCTCACTCTCACCTTGATCCCTCGTGTGGAGAGCATCACCGTAACTTCCGGGGACCGCGACACCTACTTCATCGATGCTTCCGGGATTGGGGAAATGACCCTTGCGGACCAATCGTCGCAGAACTGGTGGTTCACGAATTTCGGAGCAGCCAGCCTTCTCTCTACGGATTGGGAGATCGATCACGATGGCGATACCTTTGATGCTCTCACGGAGTATGCCCTCGGCAAGGACCCCCACGTCTCTGACCAACCGGCAAGCAACATAGACGCTGGAGGAATCACCTTCACCAAGGGAGCAACCGCCAATGACGACGTGATCTACACCATCGAGGAATCCGACGACCTAGGAGTCACCGATCAATGGGAGGCCGTCGCTCCGAGCGTGAATGATGCCAATGAAATCTCCTACAGCCTCCCCCTCGACAAGGATGCGATCTTCGTCCGCCTGAAAGTGACTCTGGCAGAGTAAGGTTTTCTGCGCTCAGGCGTCATCAAGCTAACTGGTGTCGCTGGTTGACCATCGCACCGGTGACACAAGCTCACCGCTGGCGGGGGAGGGGAGGTGCCGGATTTCGGGGCCGGCTCACCTGTTTCCTCCGGGGCCAGCGGGAGTGGCTGTCCTGATCCGCAGGGCCTTGTCGCGCTTGCGCAGGAAGTCGATGATCTTCTTGGGCGGGCGGACGGGGGTGCCGGTGAAGGAGAAGGCGTAGCGGTGGAGGGTGGTTCCGTCGTTATAGAGCACGGGTAGCTGGGTTTTGACATCGAGATAGGCGACGACGCGCTCGAACTTCGGTTTGAAGACGTCCTTTGGCGTCGCCTTCGGGTTGTTCTGTTTCACGAAGTTGAAGTAGCGTTGGTCGGCGATCGTCATGGCCTTGTTGTTGTAGGGGACGTCGAAGACGAATACCGGTGAGCCTTTGTAGGTCCGGATTCCCCGGTAGTGTTTCATTTCGAGCCAGGAGAGTTCGGGGAAGTCGGCGGCGGAGAGTTCTTCTCCCAGGGTGCTTTCCTCACCGGTGACATAGAGCCCGCGGCCGCCTGCCCGTTCCGCGACGTGGTATCCCATGACGATCCAGTCATCCTGAGTGTCTCCGTCACTCCAGGTGGTGGAGACATGGAAGGTCTTCAAGGATTGGTTTTTCTTGAACTTCCGGCGGGTGATGTGGCGGGTTTCGACGCGGCCGTTCGGGTTGCCGCCGACGGGCGAGTTGACATCGTCAAACGCCTTCTCCCAACCGTCCTCCTGTTCGGAGAAGTTCGACTTCTGCCGGACGGTCCATGCCGCGTGGGCGGGGGTCTTTCCCAAGACTGGTTCGCGCGGCTTTCGGGGTTCCTCCTGTGCGAAGGCGGAGAGGCTGAGGAAGAGGGCCAGGGCCGGAACGATCTGTTTCATGGTGATGGAGCGAGTGGTGGAAAGGATGGTGGAATCATGGTCCGGTGGAGGCCGGACCCGGGAGCCCGGAGACCTTCTCCCACTGAAGGTCCAGAAGTTTCCCCGTGAAACGGTCCAGCGAGAAGTGAATCCAGTAGCGTTGTTCCGATTTGGAATTGAAGTCTTCGAGTGAGGAGGCGCTCTTCCGCAGTGAGCCGCTTTGGACGACGAGGTCCAACATGAAGGTCCAGGAACGAACCGTGGTGCCGCTCGAGAGGGCCCGCATGGCGGACTCGCGGCGGTCGTTGATGCTGCGGTCGTCGGAATCGGTGAGAATCTCGGACAGGGTGCGGGCCAGGCCGGGAGCCTCGACAAGGTGGCTGCTGCTGGAAATGTCGGGACTGTATCCCTGGACCAGGTCGGCCATGGAAAGGAGGAGTCCTTTGTCGTCGTCCTTGGAGTCGACCCAGTCGCGAAATTTGCTGGCCAGTTCGGCAGCTTGATCATCGGTGAAGGGCTTGAGCTCCGCCGCCCCCTTGCCAACAATTTGGTCCTCCACCAAGGCTCCCGCGAAGAGGGCTTTGAGAGCTTCCTCGCTGGCGGAGTTCAGATTGACCCGGCCAGCCACGACCGGGTCGGACGCGAGATCCTCCGGGTCGGGATATTCGTAGAGGCGAAAGACGTCAAGGAGGGCCGCATCGGGCGAGGAGGGGTCGAGAAAATCGATGTCCTTCCAGGGTGTGCCGCGGAAGGCGCAAGCCAGTTCGCCGACCGAACGGAAGGCGCGATTGAGTATGCGGGGGCGGCCGGTGAGGGATTTGTCCCCACTCAGGACTCCGGAAGAGTTGATCTGGTAGCGGCGCGACATCGGGTTGCCGGTCACCCCCCCGGAGCCGGAGTAGTCGATGTCGACCCCCACGCCGGGGCGCAGGACGCTATCGGGATCGCGGTAGGCGAGGGTGAATTCGTTGTTCCAGGTGTCGATGTTGTTTTCGAGGCATCCGGCGTGCTGGAAGTACCACCAATATTGCAATTGTTCGGTCTTGTTGAAGCTCCAACCGGTGTTAGCCGCGGGGTAGCGCCACCAACTCCAGACGCCGGTGTAGGTTCCGCTGCCGACGGTTTTGTTGGTTTCCCAACGCAGGGCGGCGCCCTCGGGCCAGTGGAGGCGGGAGGCGAAGGCGTTGGGGCCGCTCTGGGAGGCTCCGCTCGGGAAATTGTTGCGAGTCCAGCACTGGCCGGTCCCTCCGATCCCTCCGAAGCGGTTGGTGCGGGGATCGATCATGAGGGAAGTCCAGATCCAGGATGCGGTATCCCAGTAGGGTTCCTTCTGGTAGTGAAGGAGATAGGTGCTTTGGTAGGTGCTCTCGACCTGTTGGTAGCGGCGCCAGCTGCCGCCGGGTCCTTGATATTCGAGGATGAACTCGAGCGGTTTGCCGGTGAACCATCCCTGGATGAAGCGGCGCCACCCCGAGTCGGCGTCCTCCTCCCAGCGTGCCGCCATTGCCTTGCCGACCAGGAAACCGGAAAGGAGGTCGGTGGAAGGGGTGCCATACCACTGGAGGTCACCCATTTTGATCGGGACGGTGGAGCCTGAGACGGTGTAGCCGGCCTGGGAGGCATGAGCTGGGGAATGGACGGTCTGTGGCTCTCGGAAGGCATTGGACGAATGATCAAAGGAGACGGTCATGGACTCGTCGCCGGTGAAGGTCTTCGGGTAGAGCTCCGGGTGTGTATCGCGATAGTTGGGACCTCCCCAATAGGAGTAATCGCCCGGTTCGCCATCGTTGGGATTTCCCTGGGCATCGGGAACCTCCCAACCGCCCCTGAGCCTGAAGAGCGACCCGCCGAAAGGGTCGATATGGACCGGACGGAGGCGGAAGGTGGAAGGGCCTATGTAATCCCCGCTGGGAACCGGTTGGTGGGGGCGCCAGAGGCCGGCCTGCAGGGTCATATTGACCTCGTAGCTGTCATGGTGGGCGAGCTCGAGCTCTTGGGTCTCATTGTTCTTGTTGTAGACCGGGACGCCGAGCTTTTTGCCCCGGTAGGGTACGACGACGGTCTTGGCGAGGTAGGGGAGGTCCTCCTTGCCGTAGACGATCTGGTTGGTGGGGGCCCCCTTGATCTGGATTGCGCTCGGGTAGCTGTCGGCGTCATACTGGTCGATGATGCAGGCTCCCATCTCGAGGATATTGCGGTTGACGGAGCCGTCGAGGCCGCCTTTGCCGCCGCCGTTCGGGAGGCGGTGCGACCATTCCTCCAAGTCCTGGCCGGGGGCGTAGCCCCGGGCGGCGTATTGGCGACCGAGGCTGCCGACATTGATGGACGCGCGAAGGATCTCGAAGAAGTTCGGTTCACGGTTGGCAGGAACGTCCTGAAGGGTATAGAGATCTCCACTCGGACGGGCGTGAACATACTCCCAGATCGTGCCGGTCCACCGGAGCCCGAAGTAGCGTTCGGCGAGTTCGGCATCGACCGGGCCACCGGATTGCGGAGTCGCGACCCACTTCAGTCTTTCGAGCGGGAAGCGCCGGTCGAGCAGCTGGCGCTCGCGGTCCTCGTTGAAATCGGTGAGGGGCGGGTTGAGCTCGTCCTCGACCCCTTTGGCATCATTGCCACCCTGCGTGGCGGAGAGCTCCACTTTGGGACGGTCCGGGTTGGGTCGAAAGCTGGGGGCGTCGAGGTCGCGCGAAAAGTGGGTCAGGTAGGGGAGCGCCTCGGGGGCGAGGGCCTGGGGATTCCGGTCGGCGAAACGTAGGAGGTCCTGCCGGCTGAGGAAGAGGTTGTCGTTGTCGACGAGGCTCATCCACCCTGCGCCCTCGGCACGGCGGATGTAGTCTTCGTCGTCATTGCCCCATTCGTGTTTCCACGTGGCGAGGGCATCGACGATCTCCTCGCTCATGCCCGGGAGTTGGGTGAGATCGGCGAAGGCGAGGGAGCCCTTGGTGGCGGCGAGTTCGGCCTCCGGTCCGCCAGTCGCCGGGAAGCCAGCGGCATTGATGTCGAGAGCCCCCGAGAGGTCGTAGAGGTTGTAGGCGTAGCGACCCATTACGTATTTGTCATTGGTGGCTCCCGATGCGCTGCGGCGGAGAGCCATGTCTGCGCTGAAGGCGGTGGGATTGGCACCGCCCCGCGTGAGGTAGACCCAGGTCGGGGTGTTGCTGTTCGAAAGACTGTTCGTGGAGGGCAGAATGCGTGGGGCTTCCCAGAATGCGGTCGCCAGCGGAAAATCGGACGAGTGGGTCGGAACCGAGGAGGCCCGCGAAGTGAGGGCGGGGTCGTGGCTGTGAAAGGGCTGCCCGGGATTGGATTGCTTGATGAGTGGGCTGCCTTCCAGGGACGGATCCCGGAGGGAGGTGGTGGGGCGCATCGACTCGCGATTGTCGGAGAGATCGTAGAGTCGCAGAGTGGTGTCGTCGGCGAGCGTGTTTTCAGTGACGGCGGAGGCTCCTTGTTCCATTTCGTCGAGGAGGTCGGCCATGACAGTTTGGAAGGCGGTCTGCGCGAGGGCCTCACTCTGCTTGGTGGCGGTTTCCAAGGCGGTGCGCTGCTGGGCGAAGTTGGCACTCATCAGGAGCGCAATCGCGAGGAGGGTGAGAAGCGAGACCATGCTGAGCACGATCACCAGGGCGGCCCCGGGTGCAAACTTGCTGTCATGAGTTGTTGGGTGATTATGCATTACAGTCGGTCGTGGAAGGGAATCAGGATCTGCTTGACGCGAACGTGGCGGAGAATGGCCTTGGGAAAGCCCTGAAGCAGGGTGGGAAGATCGTCGAGGGTCTGGAGCCAGTCCTCGACGGGGAGTTTGCCGTCCGCGGCGTCATCGAACTGCTCGGCGATGCGGGTGAGTTGGCCATCCCTGAGGCCCCCGCGGTGGTCGGGCTCGAGGATGCAGAGCGTTGCGATGACGCCGTCGATGAGTTCCTGGTCGTCGGGAGCCTGCATGCGGATCGGCATCGCCTGGTCATTGATGAGGAAGCTCAGTTCGAGCCGGATCACGCCGGGGGCAAGCATCTGGAAGTGGCGGGCGTCCAGTTCCTCGGGACCCTCTACGGGCAGGGTGGCAAGGGCGAGGGTGCCCTTGTCGAGCGCCGGCCGTGCGGTCAGGTCGCCGAAACCGATTCCCCTGCTGGCTCGTAGCAGGCCGTTGGCGGCCTGCTGCGTGGCGCCGGTTTCGATCCGATACTCGATGATGGAGACGGCGCGGTCGGGGGTGAAGCCATCGGAATAGCCGAGTCGTTGGGTGAGAAGCACCAAGGAGTCACTGCCAATTTTTTTTTCGAACCGGACCGGTGTGTCGAGGCGCTGGATACGCTGAGCGAAGTCGGTTCGCAGTTGCTGGGCGGCCACCGACGCCTCCCGCTGGGCGGCGAGGCGCGCCTCGGTGCTGCGCGTGATAGTCAGAGCCGAGTTGGACACTTGCGCGGTGAGGAGCAGGATGACCGTGAAGATGGCCATTGCTACAATCAGCTCCACCAGCGTGAATCCGCGGCGGCATGGAGGTTTCGATATCGGTAGGATCATGGTAGGAGAAGGCTGGTGAGAAGCTCGGTCTGGTGCCCCTCGCGTCCTTCCGCGGCGCGTGCCGGCCAAGCGACGCGGCCGTGGAGATGCAGAAGCTCCGCGTGGCGGGAGTCCTGGCGGAAGGTCAGCTCACAGCGGAAATAGGCGTCCTGCCGGGCCTCGACCCTGCGGCCCTCGCCATCGAACCAGAGGAGCTCGCGATGTTCGGGCGCTGCGCCGTCCGGGGCGTCGATCAAATACTGCGGCGACTTTGGAAACCGGTTGAGGTTGGCCGCGTTGATATCGGCGAAGGTGAGCTCGAGAATCTCGATGGCCTGGCTCTTGCTGATGGACTCTGCGGACGACTTCGAGGCGTGGCTCAGCACGAGAAGAATGGTGGTGAGGGCGAACGCCAAGACGACGAGGCTGATGACGATTTCCATCAACGTGAAGCCGGATGCCGGGGGGTGGTGTTTTGACTGGTTCACTTGGTATAGAGGATGGTGGCTCCCGAGGATCCCCGGATGTGGAGGGCCGAAATTTCGGTTTGCAGCTTGCCGGCGACGCGGCCGGCCCGGGTCGGCTGGATCCCGAGTTCGATGGTGCGCCGAAGCTGGGCGTCGGGGGACGGGAAGCCGTTCCCGGTGCCCTGAGCGAGATGGGCCTCGCCGGCGGGTGAGAACAGGATAAACCCCTCGGTGTCGAGTCGGGCATCGAGCGGAGCCTCGGGACGGTCTCCAAACTCGTCGAGGGTATTGGAGATTGCCAGGTTCTCGATGACCGTCCTACGCCGGAACTGCTCGATCGAGTCCTGCGCGCCCGATCCGTCTGCGGAAAAATAGAAGCGCAGTTCGAGGTCGTTGGGCGCGTCCTCCGGTGTGGCGAGGCGCACCCACACGGTCCGGTTCCGAGCCACCGCGAAGGAGCGGGCATAGCCCAAGGCCCGTGAAATCTCGTTGGCGGCCATCTCGCTGCGTGAGATCGGTAATCTCATCGCGCTGAGCCCAATACTCATCAGGATCGCGATGATCGTAATCACGACCAATATCTCAATGAGCGTAAAGCCACTCGATCCTGCTGGGCCCCGCCCGAGCGACTTGGCCTGACCAAGTATGGCATTTCTCATTCTTATTCTTATTCTCATTCGACACACGGGTTGGGTTTACGCGAGATGTAACTACATAGTATGCCAATCTCGGGTTGTCACTGTGTATTTCGCGAATCGGGTGTTTTTTTGATATTCTCTTGTGAGGAAAGGAATCCACCCCCTGAAACGAGGCACATGTTTAAGGACGAATTTCTGCGCAAGCAATTATCACTGTTTGGTATTTTTTATCGTCCAATTTGATTGGCTAGGAATTTGCTTTTTTTTGCGTGGGGCGCTTGAGGAGAGGGGGAGGTCGAGAAACTCGTCGGTAAGCCAGGTAGGGAATCTTTTCAGTCCCGCGATGAACCGGAAGTTGTGGGCTACGGCCATGTCATGGAATCGATCACCGGCTCTTGGATTGCTCGTCCGGAAGATCGGCGGATAGCGGCAAAGTGCCATCTGCGAACTCGTCGAAATCTACCGCACGGTGCCCATCGGGCTCACCATGCGGTGAGCGATCAAAGCCGGTGGCTCCGTTGAAATTTGATGCCTCTCATTGAACGGAAAGAACCGAGTTGATCCGAACGGAAGCGGGCGATTCTTGGGCAAACTCTCTGTGTAGACCGGTTCCACGGGCAATCGGGCGGCTGTGTGTCGGGATCCGTTACCTGCCTTGTGCTCGGCGAGCCGCTGCTCGAGATCGTCGGTTTGTCCGACGTAGTAGGAACCGTCGGCGCAAAGGAGAATGTAGACGTCAAATGTCACTTGCCTGCACAATGCGGATTTTTGAGGTGCTTCGACGAGCTCACTTGCTCTCTTCGACTTCGAGCCTGAGGGCCCTTCGACGTGCTCCTATACTGCCGCGCATAGAGAATGGTGAAAAAGAGGTGTGGTCGTCTCTGTTGCTTCAATTGTCCGTATTCAAACATCGTCCAAGCGATTCAATCATGGTCGGGCTGATCCGGCTCGGTCGGGCCTGATCGAAAAACGCAAGCTCCGTATCTCCGGAAAGGGAGTGAAGCCACGGCAAGACACGGCATTTCCCCCGGGATCTCACTTCCGTGTGGGTGAGGCGGGCTGCTAGATTTTTAAAGTGGGCTGACCGAGCCGGATCAGCCCTACCGTGTGAGAAACACCGATGAAAATCACACCCCTCCGACTTCCAATGTGACGGGAGAGGGGTCAGTCCGAGGATTGTGGATTCATATGGAGTATCGCAGTAATGTTTTCTAGCGATCGGGTGAGTAACTCGGTGAAGTTGATCGCCGTTCCCGAGCCCAACACACGCTTCTTTTTCTCGATCCTGCACGCACTTTCGCCCCGAATTACCAAGCGTTCCACTGTCCTATGAATTGGATGAGAATGGAGGTAATTGGCTGGCAATAGAGGCAGCCCATCAAATCCTTGGGCGTCCAGACCACGGGTTCAGAGCGTGGGATCTTCAGTGAGGAAACTTCGCGAGCGGGGTTGTGGTCTTTGGGGACGCAGCCCCAAACCCGCGCCCGCTCGAAGAGGTGAGATTGGAGTGAATATGACCTTCCAAAGATGCTTCGCCAGCTTTTCCCGGCTGAGTTCGAGCTTCGCCTCAGTCTTTCGTCGTAAAACGTCGATCCGGCTCAAAACCTCAACATTCCTCAACAATCGGGAAGCTGCCGTTTCTGCTCCATGTCCCTTGGCAAGGTATCCAGCCTGTTTGTATGCTTGGGTTGCCGTCTTCCCTGATGCAATCAGTTGAGCGAATTTTTCATGGCGGGCATTCTTGAGAGGTTCTTGCATACTGTTGGAGAGGTTGTTCACGCAGTTCTGAGCCTTCAAAGTATCCTGAAACCCTGCGAATTAATACGGGCGCGGTTGAGCAGTCGGATACAGAAAGCGCCCCGGGCTCCTGATTCGTGGTGTTCGCCCAATGGAGGATAGCTATCGGCGAAGGCCTGCTCTACGGCACGATCTTCACCAAACGAGTTTCCTTTGCACCTAGAGAGTGGTAATCGGCGGGTGTGCAGGAGAGGACGAGGATCTGGAGACCCCGGGTGGCTGCCTGATCGAGCATCAGCTGAAGAGAATGGGTGCGGGTGGGGTCGGCATTGGCAAAGGCATCGTCGAAGAGGACGGGCAGACAACCGTCGTGGCCGGTGGCAAGGATTTCCGCCATGGCGAGACGTAGTGCAGCAGCGACCTGTTCCTTGGCTCCACCGCTGAGTTGGGCAAAAGCGAAGGGGGCTGGATCGCCGGGGCGGCTGATCTCCAGGGAGGGCTTTGAGGGCTCGGAGAGGTCGATGCCGACTTTCACGCCGCGTCCCATGACGCATTCGAGGTAGCGGGTGACCCTTTCCGCAATGGGTGCGGTGAGACTGGCTCCGATTTCTGCCTGCGATTTTTCAAAAAGGCCGTGAAGCAGCTTGATGGCTTCCGACCGGCGCTTCTCGCGGGAATACTCGCCGTCACGGGCATCGCGGCGGGCGACGGCGGTGAGGAGATCCGCAGCGGGATCGCGGGTGCCATCCTGGGCGAGAGTGCTGGCGGCGACGGCGATTCGCTTCTCAGAATCGTTTTGCTTCGTGATTTCACTCTCAATGATTCGCTTCAAGCGGGTATCGGAGGCTGCCAGATCATCGGGACGGAGCTCGGCTAGGGCTGCCGCTGTGGTTTCAAAGGTGGCCTGGGATGTGGCTTCCGCTGCGCTTGCCTTCGCGATGGTCTGCTGGCGGGCGGCGGCATCCCCCATGGTGGATTCGTGGGTGCTGGCGGTAGTTTCAAGGTCGCGGAGCTTTTGTTTTTCCTCGTTGATCGCGGTTTGGTGCTTTTGGCAGGCTTGTGCGGCGGATTTCTGCGCGTCGCGGGCGGCATCGGATTGGTTACGGAGTTTGGTTTCCTGCTCTTGCTGTTTTTCTAAATCGCTTTCGGTGGCGTTAAGGAAAGCGCGGGCATCATCCAAAGATACCGGAAGGTCTTTCCCTAGCGGCTTGGTGAGAGCTGACTCTCGGCGGTCGAGATCGGCCGCGGCGCTCTGCGCGGCGGATTCAGCAGTGGCAAGCTGATCCGGAAGTTCTTTCGCACCGAGGGCGGAAAGCCTGCTTCCCGTTTCGGAAATCTCCTGCGCGATGGCCTGACGCTTGATGAGAATCTCCGCCGCTTTCTCCAAATCCGGAACTCCAAGGCTATCGAGCGTCTGGGTGAACTCATGGGAGAGATCCTCCAGCTTCTGGCGTGCCTCAGAGAGGGAGGTGCCACCGCCGGGACGGATCTTTAGCCGGATTCCGGATCCGATCGCGAGTTCCGCTGGCTCCGTGATGGTGAGCGATTCGCCGGCTGCGAAGGGGCTGCCATTGAGAAGGATTTTTTCATCGGACTCGATGATCTCGATTCCAGCGGCGATGGCTTCGAGACTGTTTCTGGCAAGATTGCGACGGGCATCAAGCTTGCGCAAACCTTCGAGTGCGGGCGGGGTGATGGCAGGAAGGGCGTCGAGGGCGGCCTGTTGTTTCCCAAGGGATTTTTCGAGAGAGGAAACTTCGCTGGATTTTTTTTGTAGGGCGGCAAGCTCGGCTGATTTATCTATTCCCTGTAGGCAAGTGGCGGCGAGCTCGCGAAGATGGCGGGCACTGCGTAGTTCGTCCTCAGTGGAGCGCTTTGATTTTTCCGCAGCATCCGCAGCAGTGGCTGTGGATTCGGCCTGCGTGGTAAGGGCGCGCGCCTGTTCTTCTTTCGGTAAAAGGGCATCCCGGGCGGCAGTTGCGTCACTGCGGAGTCGACGGATGAGTTGATCCGATTCGACCAGCTTGGCATGGGCTGTCGCTGCAGTCGTGTGTTCCTTTTCACGTTGGTTTAGCTCAGTGCGGAGATCCTTTGCGCGGGTGAGTTCTGCCTGAACCGTCGCCAGTTCGGCACGGGTCTTCGGGAGAAGCTCTTTGGATTCCACCAAAATGATTTCAGCTGCGCGTTGATCCGCGACGGCGGACTCCAGTCGTCCCGTCACTTCCCTGGCCTGTGAGAGCACGGCTTCGGCCTCGTTGAGACCCTTGGAAGCCTTATCTAATTTAGAACCAGCTTTGATGGCTCCAGTCGGGGTGAACATTTCTAGGAAAGTGATGCTCACTGACTCGCGCACCCGCTCGTCGGTGGCGGATTGCATAACAGCAGCCAATCCTTGCTCCTGAAGGCGGCGGACGAGATCGTCTTTGTATGTTGCTGCATGCGCACTCGCATCCTCCCCGGCGCTTCCCTGCCAGACCCAAAGGTGCGCCCAACGCGTGGAGAGCTGCTTCGCAGTGCTCGCATCTCCCTCATCATTTCCAGTCAACTGGGCAAGCCTTTCTTCCGCAGCATCGCCCGTCAGATTCTCACTAGCATCCGAGGAGAGGCGGACTGCGCCCTTCGTACTCCCGCCGAACTTCTTTTCCAATGTCCAGGTCGCTCCGTCCGCCTCGAAGACCAGGTCGACTTCCGGGATTCCATTGTGCCGATCAGAAATCATGGCTTTCTGCACCTCTCCACCGGAGCGATACCGGAAGAAGAGAGCACGGTGGATCGCTTCCGCGAGGGTGGACTTCCCGCTCTCGTTATCACCGCCGAGGAGATTGCGGGCGGGATCGAACTCAAGGGTGAAATCCTCGTGGAGGCGATAGTTGCGGACGGTAAGTTTACGGAGACGCATGTGATTTAAATAAAAGTTGGATACATAAGTTTAAAAGTCTGAGAGATCGACCGACTCAGCCGATGGCGGAATGGAGTTCGAGCAGTGCGATTCGGGATGTCTCCGACTCATCGCCTGAGGACATGGCGATGAGCTGGCGGGAGACTGCGGAAATCAACGGATCTTCCGGCCGTGATTCTAGGGCGGCGATTTCCTCCTCTGTTGGAGCAACGCCAACTTGATCGTCGAGCTTCACGCGCAGCAGGCGTGCATCCAGTGCAGTGAGTTCATTGTGCAAGAGCCGGGAGTTCTCGATACCGAGACTGCCGGTCAGTTGAAGCCGTAGGAGGCTGTCCTGACCCCATGCGCCGATCTTCTCCTTGAGCAAATCGAGGAACGGCGGGTAGCTATCATCCCCGGAAAAATGGTGAGAAAATTGGTTCCAGCGGAGACCGCCGGTGTGGATGGTTTCCACAGTGGGTTCCGCCGCTCTTCCACATGTCACCAGCAAGACATTACCGGGATCGTTGTTTTCACCTTTCGGAAAACGATCAATCTCCGGTGTGCCCGCATACCATGCCTTGGGCCCAACCGACTTGGTTCCGTGCCAATCACCGAGCGCAATGAAATCGATTTCTTCCTCCGGTAGGCGTGACAGATCGATGTGGTTCGAAGCGCCCGATGAATCATCCTCGTCGTCCTGCGATGCGCCGAAGTCTTGGACGCTTCCGTGGGCGAGGACGATCCGTGGCAGATCGGCGGGGAATGAGGTTTCCTCAAAGGCTTCACGAATCCACCGCGTGGGATCGTCCAAATCCTGTCTGCGCACCAAGGGTCCTGGTAAGATGACTGCCTTTTCGAATACGACAGGCTCGGGGGTAAGAAGCACTCGAAGGTTCGGCGCGAGCTGTTCCTTTTGCTTAACGAAAAAGGGCTGTTCCCAGAGGCTTCCAGGGCCACCGTAGTCGTGATTTCCCGGAATGACGAATACGGGAACCTTCATCGATCCGATCGCCTCCAGCGCCTTCGCAACGCTGGCGTTCAGGGGGCTGGGGCTATCGAAGAGATCACCGGCGATAGTAACAAAATCAACCTTGTGGCTTTTGACCAGAGCGGAGATCCGTTTCAGGCATTCGAAGCGCTCGTTCTGGAGACGGCCTCGCTTGAGGGTGTCATCGACACGGGCGTAGGGCTTTCCGAGTTGCCAGTCGGCGGTGTGGAGGAAGGTGGTGGGCATGGTTTAGGTTGGTTGGGTCAGGACTTGGAATCCTCGGAAAAATGGTCTCTGAACATTTTTATAGCAAATTGCCGGTCTATGGTAAGCCATTCGCCGAGTTCCGGTGCTCCGAGTCCAAAGGATGAGGAAACCGTATCGCTGAAATCCTGGAATGATCCCATTGGCACGTCGTAGCTCTCGCTGCCGCTGGCGTTGACCCTGACGAATCTAAGATTTCTCTCTCCATTTTCCGCCTCTTCGATGCCGGCGAACAACAACTCCTCCTCGTCTTCCTGATTCATCTGCTGTTCCATGGTTAGCTTGAAAAGCTCCATCACCCGGTCATCGAGCGATGCGGTCGAAATCCAGACCTTTTCGACCAGTGCATTGCGGGTCGCGACGATCCGGAGCTGGTAGTCCGTCAATATCCGTTCGGAAAGTGGGTTCGAAAGTTCATCCTTCCCGTCCTCACCGGTGAAGTTGACCATGAGCTGCCGGGTCATGTCGTGGTAGAGGATGGCGTAGTTCACCTCTGCTCCGACACCGCATTCGCCGCAGATGGATCGCATCAACTCACCCGAAAGCAGTCGATCCTTCTGCTCCGGATCGAGATCCACGTTCAGGGAAGGCCAGATTTCGAAATCCTGCCGATGGTCGCACTGGGGGCACGTAATGCTGGTACTGCTGCGGGTGCTCATGGAGTCGGTTTCTTTGAGTTTAACTGCTGATTGTTCTCCACCAAATTGTATGGCGGCATGGGAATTAGGCGATTAACGGGATGATGACAGAAGGGGTGGGACATGCATGGGGTTAGCTTTTCGGAGCTGAATTGCTCCAAAGGATTTTGGTCTGGATCTACAGCTATTTCGACACATTTTCTAATTTCGGGTTTTCCACTAGGCATCTTATGACAACCCGAACAGGGGATCCTACTTGTATTCCTAACTCTTTCCCGCCATTCTGCCCTCGACATCGCGAGAGTCTGTGTGAAGAGCACAGACCAGCAACCTAGCAGAGACGCCAAGGTGCTACCGGAGGAAGAAATTCCAACGGCATGTGGGAGCAGGACCAGACAGACCTGCCCAACAAGAGTCTCACCGGAATTTTCCGACGCCCGCGCTGATGTCATCAGGACGGGCGTCTTTTTGTTTCCGGGTCTCGTGATGTCGACAACCGAACAACGACATCACGATGGAAATAAATCAGACACGAATCTCACGCCGCCAGAAGAACGGCAGCCCGAACCATCACCTCTGGAACAACCATGGCACTTGGTGGTTCCACGGAACTTTCCACCTGCCGGATGGCACTGCGAAGCGCCAGCGGGCGAGCCTCAAGACTTCGGATCTGATCAATGCTCGGCTGAAACGAGACCATCTCCTTCGCCGCCTCTCTAATCCTTCCCCATGCCTCTCACTATAACACCAACCAAAAATTAAAATTATGACTGCTACGCGTACAAACAAAACCCCTATCACTAACGCCGGCCCCGTGGTCGTCCAATTCAAGACCCCGGAAGGGGTTGAACTCTACCACGTGGCTGGAAAGGGCGAGGTCGCTGTATCGATCCGAGATGCAACTCGCTATGAGGTCGATCCGGATGGCAAGCCCCTGAAGCTTGATCCGTTTCCGACTTACCCTTGCCTACCTATCTGTCTGGCTCTGATCGAGGTTGTCGAAGTGACTTACAATTACACCCGGGTGAGATGGGGGGCTGAGGAGGTCATCGTTCCGCCACACAAACTCCATGCGGCGACATACTGTCCGATCCGCCATAGACTCAATCCCTTCGTCCGGATCGGCGGCGGACCATATGGCTCTACCGTTCTCCTCGATAATCCCCACCAGGAAAGGGAAACCGCAGCGTTGTTCGATGTCGGATTTATTCTACCTGGAGACACCGGAGAACTGGTCAACGTGTCCAACCCCCGCGGATCGAAAGCTTTCCCAATCCTTCCCGCAGGTGCCGATCCCCTCGGTCTTACATGGAACCATCTATCTCCACTTTGCGAGAACTCTTCGGAATGGTTCCGCCTACTCAACCGTTGCTCCCTGCATCTGGACAGCGGCTTCGGAGGTAGCTCGAAATCAATCCGACTTGAATCAGCCGACCATGTGCCCATCCGCTTCACACTACCAAAATCATCGTTCGCTGCAGCTCATCCTCGCCTTCTGGAGTTCATCCCCCGGGCGGAGGGATCCGAACCGGCGGCGGTGAGAGAGCTTTTCATATCCCTGTTCAGCGATCTATCCTGATCCAATAAATCCATCCAAATGAAAACCGAATACAAACAGACACATTTTGAGCTCCTCCCCGAAGAAGCGCCCGATGATTTCTGGCTCATCACCGCCTACAACCCGAACGGTCAAACGGCGGATACAACCAAGAATCGCGAGGCGGATTCAAGGCTGCTCCGTGAGCTGGAAAATGCAGGCCTTAGACCACTGCGTATTATAGGGATTTCACCCGATGAGTCACACGCCGAGCCCGGTTGGGCGTGCACCATCGGTGAAAGGCACGCCATCGAGTTGGGCAACAAATACGAACAGGATGCCGTATTCCACTTTCATCTCGGCAGGGTCGATCTCGTCAACTGCAAGAACGGCGAACGCGAATCTATCGGCGAGCGCATAGATCTCGTCCGAGATCCCAGGCTGGTGAAACACTTCTCGATCTACCTCGGTTCCCAACCGGGGAATCCGCTTGGAGATGAAGATCAACAACAAGTCCGGTCCACGGTTCGTGGATATTTTGAAGGTTTCTCAATCCAGAGCCTTGAGGGTTGGTTCCGCGCCGAGATGGAAGAAACTCTCTGCATCCAGATCGCGACCACCAAGTATGAACAAGTGATTCATGTCGCTGAGGATTTGCGTTCGCGCTTCAAGCAACTCGGCGTCGGGATCCTATACAATGGCACCTACCTAAGGCTCCGTGAGTGGACAGATTCTGACCAACTACTGCGGGCTTTTAATCTTCCTCAAAATAATCCTGAGGGCAGACTCTGAGATTGTTGCCTCAACCGATTTCACCACCCATGAACGAAGACCAAAAACCAGCGCCGGAAAAGATATTTGGAAATCCAAGTAGAAGCCCAAATAGAAGCCCAAGAGGAAATCAAAAAAGAAAGCCACCCAACGGCCTCAGTGAGGAGGAATATAGCAGAATACTTATGAAGGCCGCAGCGGCCTTGGGCGGACTTCCTGTTCTCGAGGATCCCGGATTACAAAAGCAGCAGGACGATTTCGACGAGTCAAATTCCTGAAACAACAGGTGCCGATGCGTATCATGGCTTCGGGGGAGCCGATTCCAAATCGATGAGCATGGGAAGAGGATGGAGGTTTTGCTCAGAGCCGGCAAGTCGCCGGGCATGTGCTCTATTCCGGCAGAAGAGGTTTCTGGGCACGATATGGAGAGCAGGGCAGGGGACACGCTCGACACGCGCCCACTGCACATTTTAGATCCTTCAAAATCTTTCTATTTTTTCTTCGTTCCCGTCGGTGGCATCGGCACCCGGGGAATTACTGGGCATTTCCCACTTCCCTTGCTGGTGCCTGTCGTCCTGCCGGAGGCATCCCGGCGTGTGCCGGTGACGAAGCCCGATGAACCGTTGGTCGTCTGGCTGCCTGTGGATCGACCTGAGGCATCGCGGAAGTTGGTGCGGCTGCCGCTTGTGCCGTTCGCCCGGGAGGTCGCGCTGCCTGTCATCCGGCCGCTGGCGTCACGGTAGGTTGTCCGGGAGGATCCGGAGGAAGATCCGTTCGTGGTCGCAGCTCCTGTCATGCGCCCCGAGGCATCGCGGTAGGTGGTCCGGGT
>CAJQKQ010000003.1 GCA_905478925.1 uncultured Verrucomicrobiales bacterium | reverse complement strand
CTTCATGGCCAAAGCTGGGATGAGAAATACGTCTGGGATTGATTCCGGGACGGACGCAACCCCGTTGGGGTTGGGATATCCGGAATACGGAGTTCCCAGGGTAGCCTCCGCCCTGCTCCCTCCTTCGCGCTTCGCTGCTTTGGAGGGCAGGCCGGCAACCCTGGGCTAAAATCCTTATCCCCGTTGGGGATGGAGAACCTATGTGATCCAGTTCAAAAGTAATCCTGCCCACCACTTTCAGTTACACCCGCTCGACTCCGCCCGGGAGGGGCGGGGATTGACCGGGAGGGGGGTGGTCATGGGGTTGATTTGAATGCTCTGGTTTTTTGCGGTTTTTCGCGAATTTTGTGACCAAAGTGCCCGACTTTGGTAGTAGTAGCGGGATGCGATCAATTCAAAGACGGAGGGGTGCTCCTGTGAAACGGCGAGGTGCTTTGAATTCAGGGTGTCGAGGGTTGATCCTAATAGTTGCTTTGCTGTTGTCCTGGGATTCTCCCCTTGCTGGAGCCGAAGAGGAAAAAGTGTTCCCCAAGTCCAATGCAACACTACCAACAGGATTTATCACCTACAGTAAGGGCCGCAAGAGCGAGAGAACACTCCATAGACTCACCCTGAATCCCGGCATGACGGAAGCCCAGGTGCGCGCTTCAGAAACATTGATCTGCAAAAAAGGCGATCAGGGCGGCGACATCCAAGGGCAGATTTCTTTTGACGGCAAGATGTTGGCCTTCGCTAGAAACCGCGGTGAGGGTGGTGACGATTATCATGAGTTTGCTAACTATGATGTCTATGTGGTTCGCTTGGATGGCAAGCTACCCGCCACACCCGTGCGGGTCGGTCATGGTTACTGGCCGAGCTGGGGTGATGATTCCAGCTCTGAAAATAAGACACTTTACTTCTCAAAGCACACCGAGAAATCGGGATCAATTCATCAAGCAAAGATCGATGAAAACGGTGAAGCCAGCGCGATTGAGAAGGTGGCGGATTTGCCAACTGAAAGATATGAAGGTTTTGCCATGGCCTCAGCCGACGGGACTTTTGCGGCCGTTCGCTATGGCGGCGGTGTTTACGCCGTGCACTATGCGGGTCCCTTGAAGGGCAAAGTGATCCATGTCGGTGGTGGTTGCATGCCACACGTCACGGCGGACAGTCAGTGGGTTTTTCACGCGATGCGAGAGGTGGCGCGTGCCGATGGCAAAGCCAAGGGCAATGGCGAAGGCGCAGGCAGGTACCACCATGGCTCTTCAGTCGATATGAAATGGTTCGTCACCAAGTTCACCGGCCACGCCAGGAATCAGAATAAGGGCGGAGAGGTCATGCTCTGCACCCTCGCGGCCACTCCAACAAGCTTCGACATCCAACACCGGATGTTGGTGTCGGATGACGGTTCTTGGGTCGATGTCCACAGCGACGGCAAGAGTAGTGGTAGTCCGTCTGGTTCAAAAAGTGACGTAAGCCAACCCAAGCCTGAAGACACGGTCTTCGTATGGGCAGACGCGAAAAGCCCCAACCATCTCTTTGATCGTCACAATGACATTCTCCGATCCTGCTCGGTCAGCCCAAAGGGTCGATCACGCATCGGCGAGCAATACACAATGGACTGCCGAAATGGTTCCTTTGTGACATTGAATAGCTCAAAACCACTGTTGGCTGAATGTCAAAAGACCAATCAGATTTCGATCGAACTGGAATTTCAGTCCAGAAAAGAACAAGGCGAAAATTTGTCAGCCCTCGTGAGCTTCAGCGATGGCAAAAGTAGTCCCAATTTCATACTCGGGCAAGAGGGGGGATCCCTAGAGCTTTGGATCAACTTGAGCAAAACGGCGACGCCGAGCAAGGTGACCTTGGGCAAGATCGAGCCTGGCAAAAAGTACCATCTTGTGGTGTCGTACCGTTCAGGTTTGCTGGAGTGGTTCATCAATGGCACGAGAAAGACGGAAGCGGTATCCGGCGACTTCGAGGCTTGGGTGCCAGGGCAATTGGTCTTCGGAGGCCAACAGGACGGAAAGAATCCTTGGAATGGCAGGCTCAAAGGAGTTCGCATACTCAACCGGGCAATGAATGCCAACGAAGTAAAAACGCGTCTTCAGGTCGCCGTGAAACGACATCAGTCCATGCCCAAGGTGGAGACCATCACCCTGAAGCTCAAGTTGCTGAACACCAGCAAGGCGCTCACCGTCAAAGAACTTAAAGCCCTCAGCTACCACCGCTGCCTGGTGGCTCATGAATATGAGGTGCTGGAGGTCATCAACGGGGAGTGCGACTCTGAAAGATTGAAAATCATCAACTGGGCCATTCTCGATCGCGTAGTTGAGCCGACGCGAAAAAAAGGGGATGTTTACACCTTGAAGCTACAACCCCGCTCGGCGCATCCTGAACTGAACAAAGAAACGCTCAGTGATGATATTGAAGATTTTGACCTGATGGAGTTTGTGGACATCGGTTCCTAAAGATTGAGCCATGGTATTCAGCTCACATCTTTTCATCTACTACTTCCTCCCTCTGGCCCTTGGTCTGTACTACCTTGTCCCTCGGAAGGGAAAGCATCTGGTCCTGACAATTTTAAGCTATCTTTTCTACGGTTGGGCCAACCCGCTCTTTATGGTCCTCATGTTGGGATCCACCATGGTCGACTACTTCTGTGGTCGTGTGATCATGGGGGAGGGGGATGATGCTCTTAAAAAGAACACGCCACGTTCACGATCACAAAAACGGGCTCTGTTCGTTTCCATCGTCGTCAACCTCTGTCTTCTTGGCTTCTTCAAGTATTGTGATTTTGGCTTGGAGAACTACAACGGGATCGTCCACGCCATGGGCTTGTCACAGGACTGGTTCCTGCCCTCTTTGAACATCATTTTACCACTGGGAATCAGCTTCTACACATTCCAGTCGATGAGCTACTCCATTGATGTTTACCGCGGCGACGCGGAAGGAAACCGTAGTTTCATCGATTTCGCCTGTTATGTTTCGATGTTCCCGCAACTGGTGGCCGGCCCGATTGTGCGCTACCAGGAAATTGCGGATCAATTGCGTGAGCGCACACATTCGTGGCAACTTTTTTCGCGTGGTGTTGCCTTTTTCTGCATGGGCATGGCCAAGAAGGTGTTGCTGGCCAACCCCTGTGGCAAGGTGGCTGACCTGGCCTTTGACTCGGCCACGGTGGGCGCGATGGATGCCTGGGTGGGCGCCATTTCCTATTCCTTTCAAATCTACTTCGACTTCAGTGGCTATTCCGATATGGCCATTGGCTTGGGCTGTATGCTCGGTTTCGTATTCGCCAAGAATTTCGATTCGCCGTATCACTCCCATTCCATCACCGAGTTCTGGCGACGTTGGCATATCTCGCTTTCCACGTGGTTGCGTGACTACCTTTACATCCCCTTGGGGGGAAACAAGCGCGGCCACGCACGGACCTACATCAACCTCGCCCTGGTCATGCTACTCGGCGGCATGTGGCATGGTGCTGCCTGGAACTTCATCGCTTGGGGAGCCATCCACGGAGGCATGCTGGCCTTCGAGCGTGCCATGGGCAAAGACAGTTTCTACAGCGCACTGCCAAAGCACCTGAAAGTGGGAATCACCTTCTTGATCGTCACCCTGGCATGGGTGTTCTTCCGCTCGCCCGACATGGCGCATGCTTGCGGTTATATCGCTTCGATGTTCGGTTTGGGGCAAGTGACGGATGCCACCGCACTGATTGGCGGCGTCATTTACAGCCCGTACCACATCCTCTCCATCCTGATCGCGGCCTTAGTTGTATTTTTTGGCGTGCAGAGCTGGCATTGGACCCGACGCATCAGACCGCTGAAAGCTCTGGTCATCCTGTCGCTGTTGCTGCTGTCGCTGGCAGCACTCAGCATCCAGAGTTTCAACCCTTTCATTTACTTCATGTTCTAACATGAAAACGGAAAACTTTATGAAGCCACCCAGTCGAGAAGTCCTCGCCAAACAAGAGGTGGGGCATACCGATATCCCACGCTGGCTCTCGATCACAACAACCCTGGGCTTCCTGGCATTGATCCTGATTGTCCCCGTGATACAGACGGCCAAGGAGCTGTCTGTCGATCAGAGACCACAGGCATTGGAGGTGGTCGACCTGCCTGGTCTCGCTCAGAGCAACGATGATTTACTCGCGTTGATCAACCAGTATGAAGATAGTCTCGAAGACGAGAGCCTTCTGCGAGGCAAACTTCTCGGCCCCGCACAAAATTTCCTGACCCGGACACTGGGAGCCGGAAACGAGAAGGCTTACATCGGGAAAGAGGGTTGGCTGTTCTATCGGAAGGACGTCGACTACCTGACCAGCTCCGGCTTCCTTGATCAGGAATCCGAGACAGACCCACGACAAGCGATCTTGGAGTTCGCAGGGCAACTCAAGTCAAGGGGCATCCAGTTGGTGATCGTCCCCACCCCATTGAAGCCCTCCATCCATCCCGAGAAGCTGAGCGATCGATACGACGCCTCGGCTCCCGCACTGAAGAACGCCTCCTATGACCGATTCGTAAAAGGCCTCAAGAAAGAAGGCCTGCTCGTCTTTGACCCCACTTCGGTGCTCATGGAAATAAAGGCCCAAGGTCACGACAGCTTCCTCCCTGCAGACACCCATTGGAACCCTCAAGGCATGGATGCCGCCGCCTCGGCACTGTCCCTGTTCCTGCAAAAGAATTGTGACCTCAAAAAGGGCCAGGACAACCGCTATCAACGAACGGCGCTGTCGGTCAAACACCATGGCGACATCGCGGGCATGCTGATGTTGCCCCCCACGCAAACCCTCTTCCCCCCAACGCCATACGACATCTCCCAAGTGAGCACGTCATCGGGCGAGCTTTGGTCGCCACAGCCTCAGTCTGAAATCCTTCTTCTCGGCGACAGTTTCAGCAATATCTTCTCGTTGCCGTCGATGGGGTGGGGGAGGTCCGCCGGCTATGCCGAACAACTCAGCTACCATCTTCAGCACCCCATAGACACGATCTGCCAAAACGATGCGGGAGCCTTTGCCACGCGTCAGCTCCTCAGTCGTCAACTTAAGAGGGGTGTCGATCGTTTGGCTGGCAAGAAGGTGGTCGTCTGGCAATTCGCGATGCGCGAGCTTGCCTTTGGCGATTGGAAATCAATCCCCATGAAACTCGGCCAAGCTCGCGCCAGTGAATTTTTGGCCATCAAGCCCGGAAGCCATCAACGGGTTACGGCAACAGTCGTAGCCAGGGCCTTTTCACCTTCACCGAGCAAGGTCACTTATGCGGATCACATCATCGCCGTGCAGCTTGAAGACATCGAATCAGAAGACGGTCAGATTCGTCAAGGGCAGGCACTGGCCTATGTTCTCGGGATGAAGGCACGCAAGCTAACCGCCGCCGCCTCATGGCGACCAGGTGACAAAGTGCAGATTGTCTTGCGAAGTTGGCAGGATTTTCAGGATCAATACAAACGAGTGAATCGAAATGATTTGGATGATGACGACTTGGTTTTCGAGGATCCGATATGGATCGACTTGGGAATAAAGGGAGCCACAACAGGGGCCATAGCAAAGCAACCCGAACCCACTGCCAGCCCCCCCGAACAAAACAAGAGGGAGGTCGACGGCGCGCTGCAATCTTTATGCGCTGATATCATCGAGCAAAACCAAGACAACGTCATTGTGGGCAAGGATGGCTGGGGCTTCCTGCGGTCTGAACTCCGACATCTTTCGGTGGGGCCATTCTGGGGTGAAGCCGCACAGAAGGTTTCAAAGGCTTCTACAGCCAGTAAGAAAGACCCTCTTCCCGCCATCATCGACTACAACAAGCGCTTGCAGGCACTGGGCATCCAACTTTACTTCATGCCCATTCCTGCCAAAGCAGCGGTCTACCCAGACAAACTTCCGGGCAGCATCGATTGGAAACCTGATTCCAAAGAGCGCTTGGACCACGTTCACCAAGCCTTTTACGCGAAACTAAGGGCGCAAGGCGTTGAGGTCATCGACATCATGCCTCTGTTCTTGGAAGCGCGCTCAAAAGGCGACATCCAGCTCTACTGTCGCCGTGACAGCCACTTCTCTGCAGAGGCCTGTGAGTTGATCGCCAAGCATTTGGGGACGACCTTTGAAACCCAAGCATGGCTGACGCAGGCAAAGACATCCACCTTCGAGTCCATAAACAAAGAGCTGACGATCAACGGTGATCTGGGTCAACTCAGCAATGAGGAGGCGATGAAAACGCCCGATTCACTCAAACTGCGTGTGATCACATCCGAAGGAATCAAAGACGAAAACAGCCCTCTACTGCTGTTTGGCGACAGCCATAATCTGGTCTTCGACATTGGCGGTGAGATGCATGCCAGTAGCGCGGGGCTAGCCTCTCAACTGGCCTTTGAACTGAAGACCGGTGTCGACGTGATGGGGGTGTTCGGATCTGGAGCCACGCCCTCCCGGGTGAACATCATGCGACGCGCCAAAATGGATGACAACTTCCTCAAACAGAAGAAGGTCTTTATCTGGTGCCTCTCGGCCCGTGAGTTCACCGAAGGCAGTGGCTGGAGCGCGAAAGTGCCCCTCAAGCGCTAATTGATTTCCTCGTGAAATTTGTGACCAAAGTGCCCGGCGAAGGCTATCAGCCCCGTGCGCTCGGGATCGGCACCACCGGCATCGATCCCATGGAGCTCTACCAGCCCATGATTGAGGTCTCTACGGGGAGCCTTGATCGGGAAGGCTTGGCCCAGAGGATGCGCGAACTCTTCTCGTGAAAGAGTTTCCCAAAGCCAGTAAACGGCATGGTTAGCCCCGGCAGGGGTGACAGATTCTAGCCGCTGGCGTGAGCTAGCGGATACAGGCAGATTTAGGATCGGAACCCCGGTAGGGGTGACAGAAGCCCCCGCCAGTTCATTCCCAGATGAACCGCCCATCATATCCGATCGCCTGTTGTTGACGTAAGCGCAGGAGCTATTCTTTGAATCGACGGCTTCTGTCGCCCCTCCCGGGGCTCGTTTTCCTGTGGCCGAGTTACCGCTAGCTCACGCTAGCGGCTAGAGTCTGCCGCCCCTCCCGGGGCTTGGGAGCACCTTCCGGTTTGCCGGGTTTCGAGTTCTTGGTTCCAAGGTTTCACGAGGACAGCCAGTAAACGCTTCCACAAATGTGGCTGGATACAATCGAGGTAAAAGCACGACCAACGGTGTCCGTTTCCTGCCCATGCGGGCATGGTTAGCCCCGGTAGGGGCGACAGACTCTAGCCGCTGGCGTGAGCTAACGGATACAGGCAAATTCAGGATAGCAACCCCGGTAGGGGTGACAGAAGCCGTCGTCAGCTCATTCCCAGATGAACCTTTTATCGTACTCGACCTCGTGTCGTTCAAGAAATGCGAGGAATTCTTCTTTGAAAGTAGCAGTGCGATGGTGCTCTTTCTGTCCGTCAATGTAAGCGCTGACTCGATCCACATTCGACCTGCTCACGCTGAACCATCCGTAGCCTTCCTGCCATGCAAAAGACTTGGCTCCCTCGAAATTGGACTTCACCCATGACGTCGAATTTGCCTTCACCTTGGCCATGAAATCGGCATCGGAGATCGTCTTCGGTGTTTTCGCAAGGATGTGGACGTGGTCCGCAGTGCCGTTGATTCTCAGGGCTGTTCCGTTGAGCTTTCGGATGATGCCGCCGAGGTAGGAGTGCAGATCCGATTCCAGATCGGCGGTGATGAGCGGTTGCCGATTCTTGGTGCTGAAGATGATGTGAGCGATGTTCTGATGGAAGGAACGGGCCATGGTGGTGCGATGGTTGAAAATCGAGGCGAATGGGGCAATGAGAATGCGACGGCCTCTGTCGCCCACTACCGGGGCTTGTTTTCCTGTGGCCGATTTACCGCTAGCTCACGCCAGCGGCTAGAGTCTGCCGCCCCTCCCGGGGCTGAAGACGGCGGATCGTCGTCAGTAGAGTGAGCCCCGGTAGTGGGCGACAGATTCTATCCGCTAGTGGCTCCAGACAGGCGGTGCCCCGGCAAGCCCCGGGAGGGGCGACAGATTCTAGCCGCTGGCGTGAGCTAGCGGATACAGGCAAATTCAGGATAGCAACCCCGGTAGGGGTGACAGAAGTCCCCGCCAACTCACGGCCAAACGAACCTTTCATCGTATCCGATCGCCTGTTGTTGACGCAAGCGCAGGAACTCTTCTTTGGCTGCGGCGGCCTCTGTCGCCCACTACCGGGGCTCGTTTTCCTGTGGCCGAGTTACCGCTAGCTCACGCTTGCGGCTAGAGTCTGCCGCCCCTCCCGGGGCTGAAGACGGCGGATCGTCGTCAGTAGAGTGAGCCCCGGTAGTGGGCGACAGATGCTAGCCGCTAGCGGCTCCAGGCAGACGGTGCCCCGGCAAGCCCCGGTAGGGGCGACAGACTCTAGCCGCTGGCGTGAGCTAGCGGATACAGGCAAATTCAGGATAGCAACCCCGGTAGGGGTGACAGAAGCCCCCGCCAGTTCATTCCCAGATGAACCGCCCATCATATCCGATCGCCTGTTGTTGACGTAAGCGCAGGACTCTTCTTTGGCTGCGACGGCCTCTGCCGCCCCTCTCGGGGCTTGGGAACACCTTCCGGTTTGCCGGATTTCGAGTTCTCGTTTCCAATGTGTTCATCTGCGGTTGTTTTCCCCGATTTCCACGAAATGCCGCCTTGTGTAGGAGCCCTGAATGGCACGTGGTTAAGAGCGATTTCGGAGAAGGCCGGGAGGTGCGGGGCTTGACCCGGGTGGGGGGGAAGGGATGGGTCATGGGGTTGAATTGAATGCTCTGGTTTTTTGCGGTTTTTTGCGAATTTTGTGACTAAAGTGCCCGACTTTGGGCGTAGTAGCGTGATGCGATCCATTCAAAATCGGAAGGGTGTTCCTCTGCAGCGGCGAGGTGCTTTCAATTCACCGGCTCGACGCTTGATCTTGATGGTGCCTCTTGTGGGCTTGCTTGCCCCTGGCGCAATCGCGGAAGAATCGAAGATCGACAAGAAACTGGCCAAGGAGGCGCCGCTTTTTGAGCGGATCAAGCTGCGTGGCGCACTGCGGGACGACGTCTCGCGGGATGTGATCGAACAGAAGCCCGGCGAAGGCTATCAGAGCCGTGTCGTGCAATGGTGGCCCAAGCAAGGCGTCGACTTCATCGAGGAACCCAAAGAGGAGCCGCGCACCTGGACGATCCGTCCCGAGAGTATGACCGCCAAGGATACGAAGATGGCCAAGTGGTGGCCGATCTCGCTGCGCGGCAAGAAACAATTCAAAGCGCACCTGCTGAGCTTTCGCGGAATCGGTGCGATCAACGACCCGTGGGGTGGAGACATCGAGAAGCCCTTCGCGCCGGCAGTTGTGCTGCGCTTGCCCGATGGTCGCAAGCGCTGCTTTACGCGCGGCAGTTTCAGCGACGCGGATGAACTGTACATCACCAAGCTCTACGAAGAGCAGATGAAGGTCCTCCGCGACAACACCTTTGAGGAGGGGATCGAGAGGATACCCGCTTCCCATAATAGTAATGACCCCGTTTCCGACAACCCCCTCTACACGCCGGGGACCACGCACCTCAGCAGCAAGCATTTTACCGCAACACTGGGCAGTGAACCGCCCAATGATGGGCACGGCTCACGCTGGCTGGACTGGAACGACAAGGAAGGCGCTGAGCGTCGACGGAATCTCATCATGCGAGGATGGGAAGACTGGTGGGCCTATCTGGAACACGGCGGACATCTCATGTTCTTCTCGGAAAAACCGAAACAGCAGCCGAAATACAAATACCGCCTGCGTGTCGGCGGAACGATGACGAAGGACGGAAAGATTCAGGGTCGCGGGTTCGGTGGCGGTTATGGCGCCAGCAGTGGTGGGGACGGGGACTGGTTGGGCTTGTTCCACGAATGGGGACATGGAATTCGCGGACCGGGGGAACTCGGTGGCGGTGAGACCTTGTGCGACTCCGGCCAGCTGATTGGCGAACCGGCGAGGGTCGAGAAGGCGATGTTCCAGGTGGTCAAACCGTGGAAGAACCTCTTCTGGGGATGGTACCCCGGTGCCTACGCCTGGACGGTCATCGGCGATGATCCCAACTGGGGATACACCTTCTCCTTCTCCATCGCGCAAATGATGTCGCCCTCAGAACCCACCCCGATGCACGCCATCGCTCGCGTCGGTGAAGAACGCGGCCTGTTCAAGGACGGGATCCGCGAAATGGGCGACTTGCTCGGACAGGTCGGGGCACGCTTCGCCGAGTTCGATAATGAAATACAAATGGGCCTGCGCGGCCATTACGCCATGCCGACACGTATTTCGCTGATCGAACTCGACCGCGAGAAGCGTCGCTACCGAAGCGATCAGAAGTTCGCTCCCGAAGCGTTCGGGGTGAACTTGGTCCGACTGATCGCCGACCAAGGCGCCAGTGAATTGAGCGTCGATTTCGCCGGTCACTACGATTCCAAAACCTTCAGCGATTGGCGGGTGTGCATTGTCGCCGTCGATGAGGAAGGCAAGTGCCGCTACTCGCCGCTATGGAACAAAGGCAAGATGAGCATGAAGGTTGAGCCCGGCGATTTGCGCTACTGGCTGACCGTCACCGCGACGCCCAGGGCATTGAGTCCAAGCCGTAAGGGCAAGGGGAAAACCCACGTGGTGTACCAGGGCGGATTCGGGTATCGCTATCCGTATGACGTGACCCTTTCGGATTGTCGTGCGGGCACGCCGCACACCACGCTGTTTGAAGACGATGTCGTCAACCAGGCCGGCATGTTCGCCGGACGTCGCGAGCAAATGTATGACGGTGAAGGACTCATCCCCGCAGCCATTCCGGTGACCGCCCCAGAACAACGTCAGCAGTTGGAAGCAGCGCTGGCGGGACTGGAAGACAATGCTGCGGCCCAATGGCATCTGAAGAACTCCCGGGGCAAGCGTCATCCCAATGGTGGCGGCTGGGTCGCAGACACCGCCGAAGTCGCAGCGACAGCCTACGTGGGACCCCACGCGATGGTGCTCGATACGGCCAAGGTGCTGGATCATGCGGTGATCGAAGACTACGTGATTGTCTACGGTGATGCGGTGTTCAAAGACCAGGCTCGTGCCTTCGGGAAACTCACCATCAAAAAGGGCGTCCACAGCGGCACGGCCCGCTTGTATATCCGTAACGAACAGAAAAACACCACTCAGGGGATCAGCCCCGAAGAGGATACTGCCGCCCCGCAAAGACGATTTGCCCAACTCACCGGGACTGCCGCCTTCCAGGCGAACTACGAGTGTTTCCAGCCGGAGGCCGTCCTCCTGGAAGACCACTACAACGAGCGCTCGGGGACGCTCTACGGTGCCCACCGCGACGACCGCATCTTCTTTGACGGCGTGCTCATCGGCAAGCCCGGTTTCACGGATGACGGTGCGCAAGAGGGCGCCTTCACATTCAACGGCAAGGGGCAGTGGGCTGAGCTGCCCGGCGAGATGGCCGACCTGGAAGTCATCACGCTGGACATGCGGCTGAAGGTCGATTCCGACAAGCAACAAACGCTGTGGATGTTCGGTAACGACGAGCAGAACCGTCTCTCACTGTCGGTCGCCGGTGGTCAGTTGGTGCTGGCTGGCAACGCGGGTGACACGCAACCAGAATGTCGCGGCGGCAAGCTCACCCCGGGAGCATGGACTGTCGTCCGGGCCGAGCTGGACGGAACGACGATGAAGCTGTTCCAGGATGGAAAGCCGATCGCCCAAACCAAGACCGGCTTCCGCGCCTCCGATGCCTTTGAACCGGGCAAGCTGCGGCGGGCCACGATGGCGGCAGGTTTCGCGGGAAGCTCCCCGATGGCCGGTGCGGTGGATTATTTCCGGATATTGACCGAGGTGTATGAGGATTTCAGTAAGATCGAAGTCCCTCTGGTTAACCCACGTCGTCTCTCTCCAAAGGTGCTCGCACGTTTCGAGAAGAAATACGTCGATACCGGCTATACGGAGGGGCGAAAAGAGTTTGCGGGCAAGCTGGCCAAGACCCATCCACTGACGGCCTACTACGACAATTACGCTGCGGTGGTCAACGAGCGAAACGCAGAGCTGAGTGCGTCTGCGGCCGGCCGCATCAAAGAGATCAATGCCGAAGTCGATGCGCTCAAAGACCGGAAGAGCGAGATCGACCAGGAGATCAACGAAGCCCGGAAGAATGACGAAGCGTATAACAAGCACGTCGCGGAACTCAGGCCGAGACAGCAAGAACTCAGCAAGAAGATGAATGAGATACAGGCGAGCTACCCCGGATACAAGGAAGCGCGGGTCGCAGAACATGAATTGAGCCTTAGGCGCAATGAGCTGCGAAAAACCGCTGAAGCGGAGTGCAAGAAAGATCCCGAGTACATCGCGCTGGAAGAACGGATCAAAGAACAGCGCGAGAAGGTCAATGCCGCCCCGCAGGGAAGCAGTGAGCGCCGGAAACTTGAGGAAGAGCTGAACCACAAGATGCAAAGGGAGAGAAATGAAATGGTCAATCGGCGCCATGCGAAGCTGCCCGGCGTGCGTGAACTGGAACTCGAGCGGCATAAGGTGCAGGGCCACAGGGAACAACTGGATCGAGCCATCCGCGAAACGGCAGAGTATCGAACGTTGAATCAGGAGAATCGGAGCCTGCAAATGCAAATGCGCTACAAACCCGATCCGAAACTCGTCGCAGAACGGAAAAGGCTCGATCAGGATATCAGAGATATCCCCCGTCGTGAGATCGGGATTGCCAAGGCCGCCGCCGCCGCCGAGAGCAATGCGCTGGAAGCTCAGCTATTGCGAAAGAGTTACTCGCCAGCACAGCTTGCGAGTACCGCAAGGAAGGTCTTGAGCGAGAATCTCCCCCATGCCCCGGATGACATCTGGCAAATCGAGTATGCAAAGGCGCTGCAAAGTGAGCCCTGGCCGACCCGCGTCGATTGGGATGGGCTGGCGGAATACGAAAAAGACAAAGAGGCGATGACCCAGCCGGTCATGCAACACTACCTCAAGCGGATGAAGCCGTGGATGTATAAGTAGCCGAAGTGAGAAGTGAGAAGTGAGAAGTGAGAAATACTGACGCATTCTACAGAGGAGAAATTATGAAAGACACGACTACCATACTGATTGCATTAATCGCTCTAGTGAGCACTGCCACTGTGTGCGCTGATGCGCCTGATGCGGGGCAGATCGTCGCCATGAAGGCAGGGGAATTCGCCCTGCCGGATGCGATTGAGATGGTCAGGATTCCCGCCGGGAAATTCACGATGGGCAGTCCCCAGGGCGAGATTGGCCGCGGTGACGATGAAACCCAACGCACGATCACGATTTCGAAGCCGTTCTACATGGCGAAATCCGAGATCAAGCAGAGCCAGTACGTCCCGATGATGCGCCCGAACTACAAACCCGTGTTCTTCGGCAAGGGCGTGTGGGGCACGTCGCTTCCCGAACTGCATCAGCATGGTCCTCAGCGTGTCGAAAGGCTGCATATCCAGACGCGGCGGCCGACGGAGAAGGCGATGGACGGAGTCTCCTGGAAGTATGCGGTGGAGTTCTGCAAGAAACTCAGCGCCAGGGAAGGGGCGGCCGGGCGCATGCCCAAAGGCTATGAATACCGCCTTCCCACCGAGGCGGAGTGGGAATACGCCTGCCGGGCAGGAACCACCGGAGCGTTTAATGACAAGCAGGTCGAAAAGACGGTCGATCAAGTCGGGAAGACTCAAGGTGAACTCATCTCCGGTGAAATCAGCCGCAGTGAAGGCATTCTCAACGCGGGCGGCGTTGCCAACAGCTTTGGTTTGGAGGATATGCACATGGGCGTGCTGGAATGGGTGCTCGACGATTACGCCCCATACACAGGCCGCGATGCCTCCGACCCGGTCGTGCTCGCTGACGGGAAGTCCAAGGTCGTCCGCGGCGGATTTGACACATTCTACGAAGATCCCAGCCCGAAGAGCCGAGTGCATACCGAAGCAAACGAGTGGCGGCGCTATGTGCGCTCGGCCTCACGTGGTCACCTCATGCCCGGGATTCCCTATCCGTCTGTGGGGCTCCGGCCGGTGCTCGCGCCGGTCGTCAAGGTGCCCGAGCTGACCATTCCCGAGAAATACGACACCGTCGTCCCCAGCGCTGAAGACACGGCGATTCGCAAATCCGACCTCGCCGCGTTCAAGAAGGCGATGGAGGAGCTATAGTCGCAAAGAGCTAATGATTGTCATTGGACAGACCATTCCCGAGGAGTACAACGTCGTCCCCAGGGACGAAGATACAGCGATTCGCAAATCCGACCTCGCCGCGTTCAAGAAGGCGATGGAGGAGGAGTGGGTCCGCCGTGATCAAGAACGAATTTAAAAACAAAAAAGTGATAACAATGAAACGAACAATGAAACGAATGATGATGCCAGTGATGGCTCTTGCCGTGTTTTTCTGTGGTGTCGCCACTGGCGTCGCGGAGGACAATCCACCGATCCGCAGCAAGCAGATCACGCTGCCGCAGAAAGAAGAGCAGCCGATGTGGCAAACTCGGAACACGTTTGGGCAGATTAGGGCGACCTACCTTGAATCCACGCCGACGCGCGTGAAGCTCAAGATGCCGCGTGGTGACGTTCAGGAGATCCCGATGTTCTACTTTGGATCGCCGCCGATTCACTACTTTCTGAACAAGATGGCGAAGATTCCCGAAACCGTCACCGACCACCAGATGGAGCCCGGCCGACGGAAGCTCATCAGCCTCGACGCCTCGAAGATGGAGCTGGGGAAGCTGAAAGAGTGGAACAACACCGGTGCGCTGAAGGGCGGGTTCATCCCCATGAACGTCGCTCCGACCGTGGTCGATCTCGAAGGCCACCGCGGCGTGAGGTTCGAAGTGGATCGCGCGAAATATGCCGAACCGGAGTTCCAGGCATTGACCTCGACCTTCACCCTGACCGACTACCTCGGGTACGAAGCGCCGTTCACGATGTCGGCCTTGATCCATTGCGACGAGGCGAAAGTATCTTTGGATACCACACCGATCATGGCGTGGGGTGCGCTTGGCGGCGACCAGCAGACCACGCTGAACCTGGGCACCTCGGAAGTGGCTGGACTCTCCGCGATGGACGGCAAGGGCCCGGGCGGAGCCGAAGGCTGGTACCACATGACCTACGTTTACACCGGCGGACCTGACGGCAAGTTGAGCATCTATCGCAATGGCGAGCTTCTCAGCGAGCATCAGTACGATGTGAAGATCGAACGCAGGCCCACGACGGATATCACCGCCACCACGGCCACGCTGAATTCCGAGCTGCTCTCAAAATCGGGAACCGGTTCGGTTCGGGTCTATTATGGTGAGGAAGACCATTTCCAATGGTACTCGTTGCGACACGTCTGGTGGGACGGAAGCCAGGTCCTGGATGGGATTACCGCCGGTGATGCCAAGTTCGAACTCAAGGGACTGAAGCCCGGCACGAAGTACTACTACCGTTACGCGGCCTACGACATGCCCAAGGATAACATGGGCTACGAGATGGAGCATAAACGCCGCTGGTCGTATGGCCCGGGCATGTTCGTGACCGCCAGTGAAGACGGCAAGACGCCCGGACAGGACATTGAGAACGACACCAGGCAGCACTTCTTTGTCGGCGCCAATCGCGGCGTGCGCTGGTTCATGAAGACGCCGGGTCCGAGTAAATTTTTCAAAGGGGTCATCAGTAAGATCAATGTCTACGATTACGCGATGGGCGCCTTTGAGGTCCGTGGTGAATTGGGGATGAATGTCGCATTCAAGCCGACTCCCGAAGAGGGTGCAGAGAACTTTTCCGACGATGTGGACCTCGCCTGGAACCCGGGCAAGGGGAATGCTGCCTCTTTCCGCGTCTGGATCGGTGACGATCAGAAAGCGGTCGAAGCTGGAACCGCCAAGAGCTACGACACCCAAGAGCCGAAACTGTTCGTCAAAGGCAACCTCAGCGGCGCAAAACAGTATTGGCGTGTCGCGCAGCTCGACAAGGACGGGAAGCTGCTGGACAAGGGGCCAATCTGGTCATTCCAGAACACCTACGGTCGGGCGCATAGCCCGCGCCCTGTCGACGGCGAGTTGGTCAACCCCCTTCACGTATTGCACTGGGAAGGTCCCATCCAGGCCGTCAAGGAACAGCGTGTGCTCTTCGCGGAGAGCCCCGAGGAACTGGACGCCAAAGCGGAGAAGGGCGAATACCTCTACCAGGGGCTGACGAGTCAGAATGGAAACGGCCTTCGCAACCACACGATATGGGTCAATGCGTCGATGGACGTTCTGAACCCGGGAAAGACCTTCTACTGGCGCGTCGATTTTGTCTACGACGGTGATCGTCTCGTGAAGGGCCCGCTGTGGAACTTCACGGTGCGCGATTACTTCACTCCCGAGATCGACACGGTTTGGACCAAGCCCTCCTTCGACCACGACCCGCGCACTGGAGTCGGTTGCAAGCAATCAGAGGAGCGTGTCGGGTTCCCGGCACGTTCGTCGGCGAGCTCTCCGGGGCAGGTGATGATTGATGATGAAACCACCGGGTACAGCCGGTTCCTGTACAAGAGCCGCAAGTTGCGCGATTACCTGGAATTCACGAACGCGTGCGCGAAGCTGGGGTACACCTTCGATGGTCCGAGCTATGGCAGGGGATTCTCCATGACGTACGGCGGTTTGGGTGGTGACCTGCAGAAGGGCGAGGAGATCTATGGCTGGAACCTGGTCATGCACGAGTTTGGTCATCAACTGGACTCTTCGCCGGCCGCGTATGCGAAAGATCATGCCCAGACGAAGTTGCGGATCTACGAGAAGTGCATCGACACCAATAAAGGGCTAGGCGGATATGGTGGGGCGAACCAGGGCGAAGAGATGGCGATGGGGTTCCACTTCATGACCTTCGCCGACAGGCGGGAGGCATACTACAAGGGAAATCCCGAGTTGTATCACCTGATTCGTGCTCATATTGGCGGGGATCGCTACATCGACCTCGACCCGCGGAAGAACATGGACGCCGATGCCGATGCGAAGCTCCTGTCCTGGGGGAACGCCGGTGGACTGATCAAGTTCTACGGTGATATGAAGGACAAAGACGGCCGCCGCGGATACGGCTATGTCGACAACACCCAGGGCACATTTACGCCGGTGGGCGACCCCATCGAATCCGTCCAAGTTGGCGGTGTGGCTGGCGTCAAACTCGACGGCAAGAGCGCCCTGCTGTGGAACGAACGGACGAAGCTGGGACTGTATGGGAATCGCGATTTCGGTGCGGATTTCTGGGTTCGCAAGAAGGCGGGATCCGGCGATGCGGTCATCGCCGCGCTGACCGGCAAGGATGAAAAATCCTTCCAGTTCAAGTGGAGCGATTTCCCCGGCGCCAAAGAAGGCGTCTGGCAGCATCTGGCCTATACCTACGAAGGCGGCGGCGGCACCCGTGAAGAAGCCGGTTTGCTGCGCATCTTCGTCAACGAAAAGGAAGTCGCCTCCAGGCAGCAGAAGTTCGACCTGCCACATGACGCGAGTCTCTCCGTCGGCGGTTGGGTGAAGAATGCGAAGTCGTCGGCCGTCACCGAAGGGTTCTCCGGTGAGCTCGGGCAGGTTCGTATCTACAACTACGACATCAGCATGGACGAGGTGGAAGAACACTTCCGTGAAGAATCGCCGCACTACTTCCGGACGCCCGCCGCGGTGGCCGAGAAGCTCTATGTCGATATCGACTGCCGCCGCTACGAGGACATGCCGCAGCACACCCACGAACCGTTCCATCCCGAGAACATCCGCAAGCCGTGGCTGCGCAGTTGGGCGAACTTCGGGGCGCTGGGCGGCCGGATCCACAACGACGTGGATACCTTCATGTGGGAATATGCCGGCAGCACGCCGATGCTGCGTAGAGTCGATGGAGCCAAGGTTCCGGTCTTCCAGGGCAAGGATCGCATGGTGGCTGGGTTTACGCCCAACGCCGAAGCGGTCGCCAACCCGCCACGGACACTGGAACTGTGGATCAAACGCGATAAGAACGAAAACCTCGTCAAGGATGTCAATGAAGTCGCCTTGGAATGGGGCGACTTCCAATTGACCGGAGCCATGCTGGACCAGTCCGGCGTTGAGACCGACGGCAAATGGCACCATGTCGTGATCCTCTTCCCCAAACCGACCACGCCTGCTCCGCCGCGGTTCTACAACTGGAATAACTACAAGAAGGTCTGGCTGGCAGGGCAAACCATTGATCAGGAAGATCCTGGCGAGAGGAAAAAGGAAGAGCAAAAGTTAACCAGTGAAATGGATGAGCGGATCGCCGCCGCCGCCAAGGAAAATGCCAACACCGAAGCGGAAGTGTTTGTCGACGGCAAGCCCGCCGGCAAGATCAACGGCTTGCTGCGTCTGATTGAGCGTGACCGCTTGCACCTGGGCGGCCATTACGACTTCGATCTATGGAACTGGAAGCATTACTTCAGTGGGGCGTTCTCCGCGATTCGCGTCCACAAAGGTGCGTTGACGCCGGCGCAAATCCAAGCCAACGCCGCCAGGAAACCGCAAGATGAAGACAAGACCATTCCGGTGGAGCTGGTCTTCGACGTCAACGCCGAGAACCTGCCCGACGGCAAGCTCAGCGAATGGACATACACCGGCAGCGGCGGCGGGACATTCAAACCGGGCGAGCCCGTTCTGAATAATCAGCCGAAGGTGATGGCGTTTAACAAGAACGTCGGACTCCGCCTCGGTGGGAAGCACGAGTTGGTGAGCAGCTTTAATGTTCCCGAGGCGATGAAGAAGGGACCCTTTACCATCCTCACCTATTACGCCAAGCCGGTATCTCCGCATGGGGTAGATGCTCCCATCCTGCGCTGGGACCGCAACACATACTCGCTAACAAGGGCAGCCTGGAATCCGTATGGAAATATCTTCACCTGGAGGGAAATGGAAGAAAAGGAGGGGCAGAAGCCTCGCCCAGTTTCCAAGCATATGAACTATTGGCCCGGCGAGCAAAGCCATCTTCGTGCGTTTGGATTGCAGTATTATCAAGAGCCGACGACCCACAACAACAATGCCCATATGGAGTACGTATGGAAGACAAAGTGCCTATCCTACGATGGCAAGACGGTGCGTTGGATTGTGGATGGCCAGCTTGAACGGGAAGAACCCGCGACGATCTATACGGAACCGCTGAAACCGGACCAAAAACCGAGACAGGTCCCGCTCACCATCGGTGGCAAAAGCCGTGAAGGCAAATCAACTGCCGCGGTCCTCAACTACGTAACGATCTATGACAAGGCGTTCAGCGTGGCGGAATTGGAGAAGGCGACAACGGTCGTCAAACGCGAGCCGCTGAAAGGCAAACCGATTATCGACGTGGATTTCGGTAAGCTCAAGCCCGGCAGCTTGGTCTATAGCATCAAGAACGCCGGCACATTGGGCGGCGAGTTCCGCAGTCCCGACGCGGTAGAAGTAGCTGCCCAGAAAGAGCCCCGGGAGTATGCCCCAACGGTGAAGACCGAAGACGGTGTGCGTGTGGTGGCGTTCGACGGCAAGGACAACTTCCTGGAATCGGATGAGACAGCCCAGCGGACGATGACCGACAACGAACCGTTCACCTTCGCGGCGTTTATCAAGCCGGGGAGTAGTGGTCAGCGTCCGGCGCTTCTGACAGTGTCTGAAAAAGCGGGGTTCGGCTACAGCAACGGTGGTATGAAGGTGGAAGGGCTGCGGCGTCAATCGCGTGACAATAAACGGCAAGGGCAGTCCGGTGCGAAGATCGGCCCGTGGGTGCATGTCGCCTGTGTCTACGAAGGCACGCGCAAACCGTCACACATCTATGTGGATGGCAAGCGGGTCAACTCGGTCTACTGGTCGGCATTCTTCGCCAGGCCGGATTTCAAGATGAAGATCGGCAAGGAGTTTGGCGGCGGCATTGCCCGGATGCAGATGTGGCGTGGTGTGAAGAGCGCCGAAGAGATCGCCAAGATGGCCCAAGCCGCGCATGGGCGGGTGGTGCTTGATGAGAAAGTGAAGAAATAGCGTTTTAGAAAGGATAAACATGAATTATCGACAATTAATATTGATGGTGCCTCTTGTGGGCCTGGTTGCTTCCGGAGTCATTGCGGAAGAAATCGACGAGAAACTCGCCAGGGAAGCCCCCCTGTTCGAGCGGGCGAAAATGCGAGGTCGCGTCCTCGACGAGGTCTCGCGCGATGTGATTAAGCAAACCCCAGGGGACGGGTATCAGTCGCGCACCGTAGATTGGTGGCCCAAGAAGGGCGTCGATATTGTCGAGGAACCCAAAGGCGAACCCCGCACGTGGACGATCCGTCCCGAAAGTATGACCGTGGAGGATAGAAAGACGGCCAAATGGTGGCCTCGCACTCTGCGCGGGAAGAAGCAATTCAAAGCGCATCTGTTGGGGTTCCGGGGTATTGGAGCGGCCCAAAATCCATGGAATAAGGAGGATGTGACCAAACCGTGGACGCCAGCGGTCGTATTGCGTTTGCCCGATGGTCGCAAACGATGCTTTGTCCGGGGTAGTTTTTCTGATGAAGACGAAAAATACATCGTCGGTCTCTACGAAAAACAGATGAAGGTTCTACGCGACAATACCTTTGAAGAAGGGTTTGAACGGATCCCCAGAACGGTGGGCGACGAAGCGCTTTCCGACAATCCACTTTACACTCCGGGAACCACGCACATTAGCAGCAAACATTTTACCGCGACCCTGGGTAGTGAACCGCCTGATGATGGGTATGGGTCCAAGTGGTTGATTGCCGAGGATAAAGAAAGGGCAGCCCTCAATCGAAAACTCATTATGCGTGGGTGGGAGGACTGGTGGGCGTATCTCGAACATGGCGGACATTTGCTGTTCTACTCGGAGAAGCTGGGGCCGAAATACAAATATAGTTTCCTTATCGGGGGGACCAAGAAAGATGGAAAAGTGCTGGGTCGCGGATTTGGTGGCGGGTACGGCGCCAGCAGTGGCGGAGACGGATGGTGGATGGGATTGTTTCACGAATGGGGTCACGGGATTCCTTCCGGAAACCAAATGACTCTCGGCGGTGGGGAGACGCTGGCTGACACGGGACAACTGATTGGCGATCCGAATGCCGTCAGCAAATGCATGTTCCAGGTGGTCAAACCGTGGAAGAACCTGTTCTGGGGATTTTACCCCGGTGCCTATGCCTGGACGGTCATCAGCGACGACCCCAACTGGGGGTATGTGTTCCCCTTCGCGGCTACACGCATGATGTCCGACGCGGAATCCACACCCATGCACGTGATTGCCCGAGTGGGGCAAGAACGCGGTATTTTCAAAGATGGCATTCGCGAAACGGGCGATTTGCTCGGACAGGTCGGTGCTCGCTTTGCCGAGTTTGACAACGAACTCGAGGCGGGTCTCCGGGGACTATACGGCTTTCCGACGCGCGTGGAACTTTTAGAAATCGATCGCGAAAACCGTCGCTATCGTTGCGATCCCAAATGGTCGCCCGAAGCCTTCGGTGTCAACCTCGTTCGTTTGGTTCCCGATCAAGGAGCCAAGGAACTGACGGTGGATTTTGAGGGGCATTACGATGCGAAGGTGTTCAGCGATTGGCGGGTGTGTATCGTCGCCGTCGATCAAGATGGTAAGTGTCGCTATTCGCCCCTCTGGAACAAAGGGACGATGACGTTGAAGACCCAGCCTGGGGATCTGCGCTACTGGTTGACCGTCACGGCGACACCCACGGCCTTGAGTCCGACCGAGGGGGGGGGGCTTAACCAGGGGGCTGGTGTGGTGTATCAGGGCGGGTTTGGATATCGCTATCCCTACGATGTGACCCTAAAAGGATGTCGTCCCGGATCGCCTCATACCACGCCCGTAGACGATGAAACTCTCGGGCAGGCCGGATTGAAAGCGGGTCGTAATCCTGGAGAAGGACTCAATCCTGCTGCCATTCCCGTCACCGATCCTGAACAACGCCAACACGTCGAAGAAGGTTTGGCTGTCATGGCAGAAGCGAAATCTCGATATGGTCAAGCGGCAAAGTGGCATCTTAAGAATATGAAAGGCAAACGTCATCCCAACGGAGGCGGCTGGGTGGCCGATACGGCTACGGTGGCTCAAACCGCCTATGTCGGTCCCGACGCCATGGTGCTGGACGAGGCCAAGGTGTTAGACGATGCCGTCATCGAAGACTATGTGATTGTGTACGGAAATGCCGTTTTCAAAGATAACGCGCGTGCCTACGGAAAATTGGCTGTGGAAAAAGGCGTGTTCAGCAAAGACGCGCGAATGTATATCCGAAATGAAGCCAAGTGGAGCACGCAAACACAAGGGAAAAAGATGTCCCCGGATTCCGATGCACCACAAAAGCGGACTGCACAACTGACGAAAGCGCCTCCGATCCAGGCGAACTTTGATATTGTTCAGGCTGAGACTTCGCTTCTGGAAGATCACTTCAACGAACGATCCGGAACCATCTACGGGTCGCACCGTGATGATCGGATTTTCTTCGATGGCGTTTTGATTGGGAAACCTGGATTCACCTTCGAGGGTGTCGAAACCGGAGCGGTGACGTTCAACGGAAAGGACCAATGGGCGGAAATGCCCGGCGAGTTGGCCGACCTGGAAGTGATTACCGTGGATGTGCGGTTCAAGGTCGATTCCACCAAACAACAAACCCTGTGGATGTTCGGCAACGATGCTGCCAGCCAGTTGTCGTTATCGGTGGCCGGTGGCGAGCTGGTGCTTCTGGGTCGCAGTGACGAAGAAAGCGCCGACTGTCGCGGCGGCAAGGTGGTTTCCAATCAGTGGACCACCGTTCGCGCAGAACTGGATGGTCAAACCATGAAGCTCTTCCAAGACGGGAAGAACATCGTCGAAAGGAAGACTGCTTTCCGCGCTTCCGATGCGTTCACGCCCGGCGCGGTGAGAATGGCTACACTGGGTGCCGGATTGGGCGGCACGACCCCGATGGCCGGTGCGGTGGATTATCTTCGCTTCTTCACCGAGGTGCTCGACGATTTTGAAGCCGTTGACATCCCGCTGGTGAACCCGCGTCACCTGTGCCCGAAATTCCTAGCGAGGTTCGAGGCGCGGTACCCCGATTACCATGCAAAGCGAATCTTCTTCCAAGAGGGTAAAACGTGGACCCATCCCTTGTATCTGTATTACAAGAAGTACACAAATGGGCTGAAATCCCGAACGGAGGTTCTTGCGAAGATGGCCGGGGATCGTGTGGCGGAGATGGAAAATAAAATCGCTTCGTTAAAACAACGTCGCCTGGAAATCGATCAGGAAAGGAATGAAGCAAGGCAAAACGATCAAGCGCATAAGGAACGGGAGAAGCAATTGCGTCCCCAAATGGAGGAACTCCGCAAGCAACGAGATGCGATTCTGAGGTCCAACGCCAAATTGCAGGAAATGGAAAAGAGAAACCAAACCTTGCAGCGGGGAATCCAGGAGTTTCGTAAGAAGGCCGAAGAAGAACTGAAGAAAGACCCCGCGTATTCCACGTTGCAAGAAAACATCGAGACGCTGCAGAAGGCGGTGAATGCGATGAAACAGGGAAGTGCCGAAAGGGAAAAGAAACAAAAGCAGCTACAGGAATTGCAGGGTCAAAGGAATCGCATGGTCCAAGATCGGCAGTGGGAGTACCCCGGGGCCACAAAACTCGGGAAGGATCTATATGGAAGCGGTCAAGATCTTAACCAATTGCGCAATAGCATTCAGGGAACGAGCGAGTGGAAAGAGGCAGACAGAAAATACAAGGAACTGGAAAAACAAATCCGGCATCAACCCGATCCGAAGTTCGTTCGAGAGCAAAAACAGATTGATGGGCAAGTTCAGAAAATGGAACAGCAACTCAAACTGTTGACTGAATCCGCTGCCGCCGAAGCCAACCCTTTGGAAGCGCAATTGATGCAATCATTGGGCTTCGAGGACTGGGCCTATCATGCTGCACTTGCCACTAAGGTGTTGCCTGGGATGCTCCCGACAACTCCCGACGATGTTGGCCAACTCAATAACGCCAAGGCGCTGCAAAGCCGTCCCTGGCCAAGCACCGTCGATTGGGATGGACGCGCGCCCTATGAAAAGGACAAAGAAGTGATCGCCCAACCCATTATGCAACACTACCTCAAACGGATGAAGCCGTGGATGTACAAGTAGGAATCAGGAATCAGGAGACAGGAGACAGGAGACAGGAGACAGGAATCAGGAATCAGGAATCAGGAGGAGCAGATATGGCTGTGCAGAATGTCAAAGAGTTGATCGTATATAAGAAGTCCTATGAGCAGGCTATGAGATTCTTTGAGATCAGCAAACGTTTCCCTGCTGAAGAGCGATATGCTTTGACCGGTCAGGGCAGGCGGTCATCACGTTCGGTACCCATGAACCTAAGAGAGGCCTGGGCGAAGCGTCGATATGCGGCGCATTTTGTGAGCAAGCTGACTGACTGCGATGGTGAGAATGCGGAGACAGACACTT
>CAJQKQ010000002.1 GCA_905478925.1 uncultured Verrucomicrobiales bacterium | reverse complement strand
CGGATCAATTGTGAGTCGCCTCACCGGGCGAGAAGACCGGGACCTGACCGGACTGACGGTCTATACACAGCAGAAAAGGAAATGAAACATGGTAGGGCGGATCCGGCTCGGTCGGCCCTGATCAAAAAACGGGAGCGGCGTATCTCCGGAAAGGGAGTGAAGCCACGGCAAGACACGGCATTTCCCCCGGGATCTCACTTCCGTGTGGGTGAGGCGGGCGGCTAGATTTTTAAAGTGGGCTGACCGAGCCGGATCAGCCCTACCGTATTCAAACATCGTCCAAGCCTTTGCGGCTTTGCGGCTTTGCGCGAGCCCTCCCCTGGAACTCGGTTCGCATCGCATTCGTATAGAAAAATCTCGCGCCAAGCCGCAGAGCCGCAAAGGAACAAGTTTTCTAAAATGGCTCTTTCGTCTGATGATGCGAACCGTTCGGTTTTTCCAAAATCACAAAACGTGACGCGCAGCAGTATCACTCATTCAGGCTTTGCGAACTTCGCGTCCTTCTGTCGATTCCATTTTCCTCTACAGGTTTAAGAACTTCAAAACGCCAATGAACGTGAATCCAGAGCATTCGACTTTCAAAATTTAATTTTAACCTGAAAACAGAAATGATTTTTCACAGAAGGACGCAAAGTTCGCAAAGGTTCAATCACTTGGGCACTTCAAAGATGGTCTTTGTCATTCACCCAGGCTAAGCATCTGATTCCTCTATAAGATGGGAAAAAGGCGTATCCAATGAATCCCCACGCCTTTTCAGATGGCTTACTTTCTGACGATCTCTAAGCTCAGTGGCATGAAGCCCCACAGAGATTTCACCCGCTTTCGCCAGGCACTTCTGGCGGCCGTCGCTCTCGCCGCTTGCGCCACGCCTGCCACGGCCGAACGCAGCCTGTTCGCCATGGATACCGGCACCCGCGATGCCAAAACCCAAACCTACGCCGAGCAGGCCGCGCTGGCCAAGCGCCTGGGATACTCCGGCATCGGCTTCACCGGCTGCGCCAAGATCCCGGAAATGCTGGCCGCTGCCGACGCCGAAGGGATCGCGATGTCGACCATCTACACCGGCCTGCAGATCAAGAATGGCAACATCGGCCGCGACGACTTGTTGGAAACGGCGATCGGCCAGCTCGCCGGCCGTGAGACAGTGATCTGGATCTTCCTTGGCGGCAGCCGCCCCGATGATCCTTCCAAGACCGACGGTCCGGTGGTGGAGGCGCTGCAAAAGCTCGCCGATCTGGCGGCCAAATCGAAGCTGAAGATCGCCCTCTACCCGCACGTCGGTGCCTACGCGGAACGGGTGGATGATTGTGTGAGGGTGGCGAAGAAAGTCGACCGCGCCAACCTCGGCGTCACCTTCAACCTCTGCCACTGGCTCAAGGTGGACGGCGAGGACCTGGAGGCTCGTCTGACAGAGGCCATGCCTCACCTGTTCGTGGTCACCGTCAACGGTGCCGACTCGGACGGCAGCGGATGGAACACCCTGATCCAGCCGCTCGACAGCGGGTCGTTCGACGTCGCCCAGGTGATGCGCCTGTTAGACAAGCTGGGTTACAAAGGGAGCGTCGGCCTGCAGCACTACGGGGTCCGCGGTGATGCGGCGCAGAACCTCGGCCGCTCGATGGCCGGCTGGCGCGGGCTGCAGGCGCGCTCCGGCGCAGGGAAAGTACCGCTAATGCCAGGAGCCGACCTCTCCGCCTTCAAGGACAAGGCCGCATGGTTCCCCGTCGCGGAGGTCGGGCTCGACCCGAAGAACGCCAACAAGCTGATCGGCAAAACACCGGGCGACGCAGCCGTGCTCAACGGCCCCGGCGGGCACACCGGCAACCTGGTGAGCAAGCGGGAGTTCGGCGACGTGGAGGCGCACATCGAGTTCATGATCTCCGGCAGCTCGAACTCCGGCGTCTATTTCATGGGCCGCTACGAGGTGCAGGTCTACGACAGCCACGGCGTGGAAAAGGACAAATACCCGGGCCTCGAGTGCGGCGGCATCTACCCGCGCTGGATCGACGGCAAAAACGTCGAGGGCCACAGTCCGCGAGTCAACGTCTCACGGCCGCCTGGCGAGTGGCAGAGCTTCCACGTCATCTTCCGCGCTCCGCGCTTCGACAAGGATGGCAAGAAAACCACTAACGCAAAGTTCGAGGAAGTCTGGCACAACGGCACCCTGATCCACGAGAACCTCGAACTCAAGGGCCCGACCCGCGCCGGTATCGGCAGCGATGAGCGCGCAACGGGGCCACTCATGCTACAGGGCGACCACGGCCCCGTGGCCTACCGCAAGGTGTGGATTGCGGAGCTGAAGTGAATCTTTAAAAGCGGGTTCATCGGAGCCGAATGCTGGGAAACCCGACCCGGTATATCTCAATCCCGTTGGGGTTGGGAGAGCTTTGGGGCCGTTGTCCCGGGGTAGGCTTCACTGCGTTACGCCAACCTCGGGCTGAAATACGTAACTCCGTTGGAGTTGAAGGTTCTTCATCCCCAATGGGGATAAGGATTTCAGCCCAGGGTTGCCGGCCTGCCCTCCGAAGCAGCGAAGCGCGAAGGAGGGAGCAGGGCGGAGGCTACCCTGGGAAATACGCATTCCGGACATCCCAACCCCAACGGGGTTGCGTCCGTCCCGGAATCAATCCTAGACGTATTTCCCGTCCCGAAATTCTGAATCGCGGAGGAAAAGAAGGCGGGGCCTTTCGTGGAATACACCGTGTGGATCAGGATTCGCGACAGGGATTGAGGCATGAGATATCCGGTGGTTATTCAGGCCCGGACGCAACCCCGTTGGGGTTGGGAGAGCTTTGGGGCCGTTGTCCCGGGGTAGGCTTCACTGCGTTACGCCAACCCCGGGCTTAAATCCGTATCCCCTTTGGGGATGTAGACGCCACCGCCGCCACCCGCATAAAACTCCAAAGCCTCTATCCTTCAATCGAAGTGTGACAGAACCCTAGGATGAAGATCAGAAAGGCGTCCTTGTCGGCTCATACTCCAAATCTTTACTGCTTTTTGTGGGGTGTCCCTGAGGACGTTGTGGTGAAATGAGCGATGTTCGCGGACTCGGACGCCCCCTCTATTTCGCCCATTCGGGAACCTTGCCGTCGCCGGTGGCCTCTCCGCCCCGGACGATCCACGAGAGGTTGAAACGTGCGACTTTGGCGCCGCTGGCTTCCGGCATGAAATAGATCCAGCCCTCGCTTGGCGTGCCGGGGCGGCCAACGTTCATCGACGAGTAACCGCTCGCCCCAGGGTTGGCGAGACGCTTCACCGGCCAGGTCTTTCCGCCGTCAAAGCTCGCCCAAACCGTCCCCTGCTCACGGCTCGGTTTGGGGGTGTCGAGATTGCTGAAGATGAGGATGTCCTTGCCGACGACGGGTAAGCGCGTGAGCCCGCCCATGCAGCCGTAGGAGCGGTTCTGCTGGCCGTCGGGCAGGGCTTCGATGATGCGGAAGTCGGTCCAGGTCGCGCCGAAGTCCGCGCTGCGCGCCTCGCGGCGGCGGTTGAATTTCGGGCGCTTGTCCCAGTGCACGCGTGAGTTGTAGTAGAGGGTGCCGTCGGAGAGCTCGACGATGCAAGCTTCGCCGGTGCCCATCTCGGGGAAGGGCTCGCTCGCCTGCCAGCTCTGGCCGCGGTCGTCGCTGAAGATCGAGTTGGTGTAGTGCGTCGGCCACTCGTTGCGGTCGTTGCGTTTCCCATACCAGCGCGAGGGCCGCACCAGCCGGCCTTTCCTGTCGCCATGGCGAAGGGTGATGCCGTGGTCGTTCATGTGCATCGATGGCACGTGGCCCAGGCTGTTGGGTTTGATCACCGTGTCACTCTGCGCGGCCCAGGTCTTTCCGTGATCCTTGCTGCGGTAGACCGTCAGCTTCGCCGGCGGATGGCCTTGCTCAATGAACGCCAAGATGTCTCCGGTGCCCTCGTAGACGGTCACCCCGCCACCCATGAAGCCGGACTTGGCGATGACGATCGCCTCGCCCCAGGTCTTGCCCCCGTCTTCGCTGCGCTTGAGGCTGACCCCGTCCTTGCCGAATACCGCAAGGACCGTGCCGTCGGTGGCGACTGCGAGGGTGGGGAAGCGGCCACCTTTGAAGACTTGCTGAATCTCGAATTTCGGCTCACCCAGGAAGGGCTTGAGCGCACCTTCGTATTTGTCCGCTAAAGCAACCCAGGGGACGGCCTCGGCCTGTACGCCCGCCCATGCGACTTTCTGCAAGGACAGATTCTGCTCGCGTAGCATCGTGTCGCCGGACTTCTCCCATTGCGGAACATGCAGGCCGACCGGCGACTCCCCGTAGATGGCTGCGAATGCCGTGTAGGCGTTTAGTCTTTGGCCCAACTCCGAAACGTGGCCCATGGCATCACGGTAAAGCTCCGACTGCTTCTTAACGCCCGGCACCTTGCCATCAATGATCTGCGCCCGCATCAGAGCCTGCCCATAGTAGAGTGGCACTGTCTTAATCACCGTCTTGCCGTAGGCCTTGTTGAGCTCGTCGACCAGGCCACCGTAGCTGTACCCATACCGGTGGGTCTCGTCAATCCAGCCGGAGAGTCTGGCGAGTTCTGGTTTCGTGCGAGCATCCCAGCCTCCCTTGTACATACCGTTAAACGGTGATCCCTTGAAATTACCGTCAAACGGGATCTTGGTCGTAATGAGGTAGACCAAACCGTCCGGGTTGCTCTCTTGCATCAGTTTCACAAAATTCCGGACGCACCGTTCCTGTTCGGATCCCTTCTTCATCCAGTAGGTGCACACGGTCAAAACATCCACTTTCCCCGCGGCCACGGATTTCCGTGGCTCCTCATCCGCTCCTTCGGCCCACCATTTATCTACGGCACCGCTACTGGCGCCGCGGAAGCGCCAGCCCACCATCTCGTGCTCTTTTTTCCCTGCCGCCTTGGCAATCAGGTCAAACTTCTTTGCCATATAGCCCCCTTCAATGAAGAAGCTGTGCCCGGTAAAGAAGACCCTCTCGCCTTTTGACTCCGTGGTCGCAGGCGCGACCTGTTTTTCCGCGGCAGCGGCCCATGGCAATGCGATTATCAAAGTTGCTAAAAATACCGTTATGAGTTTCGTCATCTTAATTTCCTTTTTCATTGTTATTTCTTCTTATGCAGTGAGCTTCCCCCTACTTGAGGTTAATCAAGTAGTGCAGCAGGTCAAGGAGTTTGTCGCGGCGAAGACTGTTGGTCAGGCCCGGCGGCATGATCGACACGCCACTCGAATCGATCGTGGCGATCTGATCACCGGGGACGCTGGTAATCTTTCCCGACGCATCACGTAGCAGGACCTCGCTTGGTGTTTTGCGATGTAGCGTGCCGACGCGGACTTCTTTGTTCTTCAGGGTAACGACGACGCTTTCGTAGCCTTGTTTGATTTGCCTACTGGGTTTGAGCAGCGATTCCAGGATCCCTTCTGGCACCATGTGCGTGGCCAGCCCCCCGAGCTTAGGACCAAGCTGTCCGCCTTTTCCCTTGATGGCGTGACAGGCAACACAGGCAAGTGCCGGACTGTTATAGAGTGCGGCGCCGCGCTTGAAATCACCCAGTTTTGCTGCATCGCTCAAGAGGGCGGCGCGTTCCTTTTTGGACAGGTCGACGTTGACAGCTTGTAGCGAGCCAGCACGGGTCAATGCCGTGATCGTCGCGGTGAGATCCAAGCCTGTGGCCTGGGCGATACGGATGCCGGCAGCGGCAATATCCGCTTCCAGTTTCGCGTCGGAGAGTGCTTTGGTCAGCGTGGCTGGGCCATCTTTACGGCTGAAATAACTGTTAAAAATGGCTTCTGCATCCGAGCCCTTGGTCAGCTTGCTCAGCAGGGATACGGCGGTCTTTGCTGCCGCGTCCGGGTGAACTTCAGCCCAGGCCGCCGTCGCCGTGACGCGAACCGCCGCTTCGCTGCCGCCTTCCGCGATCTGTTGCAAGGCTTCAAGCTGCCCCATTCCCAATAGTGCCCGCCCTGCAACAAGGCGCTCTGTCGCAGAGGTCTTGGCGCTAGCGGAGCGCTCTACCAGGACTTGCTGATGCGCGGTGGACTTCCAGCGTCCCGCCAATTCGGTGGCCAGCACGCGGACTTTTTCGTCGCCGTGCTGCAGCAGTTTTGCCAGGGCAGCGGTGTCAGTTGGCACCGCCTTGTTGCTGCGCGACACGTCGGCCAAGACCTGCAGGAGTTCGACGTCCGAATCCTTGGCGGCGAGGGAGAAGACCATCGTCATTTCGTCTTGGCCACCCAAGCTTGCGACGATGCGACAAGCGTTCGCCTGATTGGCCACTTTGCCCTCGCGAATGAGTGCCACAAGCGGGGCCAGGGCACGCCGGTCGGTGGCAATGCTGAACGCAAGTGTCATGCGAGGAGCCTGGTCCTCAAACACATCCTTGCCGGCCTGCAATGCGGGCAGCCATAGATCCTGCAGCTCCCGGGCTGTCAGGCGTAGCGCATAAGCAAGGAACGTATCGCTGGGATGATCGACAGCACGCATGGCCACGATGAATGCCTCGAGCGTGCCGACCTCACGCAAGGCGTTGACCGCTTCCAAACGAACGCGCGGATGCGGATCAACGACGGCTCTGGCGAGCATGTCGATTGCGCCCGGAACCTCGTCAAACCATTGGGAGATCATGCGTGTTCCAGCCGCGCGTGTTTGGTGACCACTGGCCTTGCAGACTCGCGTCAGCAAGTCCGGATCGGGTGCCATCAAACTTCCGCGTAGCCACAGGGCTTCAAGCAGGTGGTGTTCAAATTTGGGGTCGGCGGAATCGAGCGCATCGATCCAGCGTGTCAGTTCCGGCAGGACAGCATCGCCGCCGCGAGTGGCGAGTTCACGTTTGGCTTGGACGCGAGTGTATTGTT
>CAJQKQ010000001.1 GCA_905478925.1 uncultured Verrucomicrobiales bacterium | reverse complement strand
ATTCAAATACGGTGAGAACTTCACCACACCACGGCCCGGAGGCAGGTCTCCGTGCACCTTGCCGTCGCAGTCACTGATGTGGGCGTGAATCGCTTTCCCTTTCAACTCAATGACCTCCGCGGGACTCACATCGGCCAAGGCGAGGTGCGATATGTCGATGTTTCCGAGTATACGCGGATGATTGCAGTCCTCGATGAACCTCTTCATCTCCTTCACATTGTTGAGCAGGCTCAAACGGAACGGCTCCAGCTCGAGGGCGATATCGATTCCCTTCGTGTCGGCGTAGTCCCCGATCATCCGGCAGGTTTCGAGACCCCAGTTCCACTGAGCTTCCGGGGGGATCACCTCCCGCTGCCAGATGTATTCCCCGAGGACGAGGAGGACGTTGTTCGCTCCCCAGTCTGCGGCGAGATCGACGAACTTCTTGCAGCGTTCGACGTGGAACTCACGAACCGGATCGTTGAAGTCGATGAGCCCTTCCGCGACGACCACCACAGAAACGATGGGCAGCCCTTCCCGTTTGCAAACATCGGCCACGAGCTGACGTTCCTTGTCGGTGATCCCCATTGCTTCCGTGAAGATATCGACACTGTCGAAACCGATCCGTGCGATGTGTTCCAGTCCCGTGGCGGTATCCACGCCGGCTTGCCCGAAGGCACTATTGATAATTCCTAATTTCATGATGTTGCTATTGGGTTGTTGTATTTAGATTTCTGAAAGGCTCACTGCGCGGTGTTCATGGACACTCAGCTGGGCGGCCTCGATGAGGGCCAGGGTTCCTAAGTTGTCCCGTGCGGAAAGGGCGCACGGCTCGCCCGTTTCCAAGGCCGTGAAGACATCCGCCATTGTCCCGCCAAAGGCATCTGGAAACCAGGAGCCCTCGAGTGCGGGACGCTTGAAGTCGTCATCTCCCTTGCTCGCATGACGGATGCTCGATGGCGAGGTGTAGGGATCCTTGCACCAACCGATGTCACCGATCGCCACTCCGTTCATGCCCTCGACGCGCCACTCGATGCGGACATCGCCCGGACAGCCTTCCTGTGCTGGACCGGTCCAGACATCGTCGATAATGACCGCCCGCAGCCCATTGGCATACTCCAGAACATAGGTGCAGATCCCGTCCTCGTGTGGAAAGGTTGTCCGCGGATCAGGCCGCATACTGCAGAACAGCCGTTCTGGCTCACCAAACCAAAAGCGCATGCAGTCGAGGTGATGGATGGACATGATCTTCAAACTCGCACTGCCCATCTCTTCCTGCCAGGGCTGCCAATGAGGGATTCCCCGCATATCGATCGTCGCGAAGACAGGATCTCCGATCTGCCCCGACTCCAACAGGCCCTTGCCCGCCCTGACCGACGGGTCGTGGCGCATGTTCTGGTTCACCGCGAGTAGAATGCCGGCCGCCTCACAAGCCTCGACCAGCGCCCGTCCTTCAGCCAAGTCGAGCGCCAAGGGCTTCTGCGCAAGGATCGCTTTGGCCGTGCCTCGTTCGCAGGCCGCCCGGATCAAGCCCGGTTGCTGCTGAGGTGGCACGGCGATGTCGAGCACCTCGATGGAGGCATCGTCTAACAACGCTTCGTAGTCGTCGTAGACTGTCTCGATTCCAAATCGCTCGGCGGCCTTCTCTGCATTCGTTTTGGTCCGCGAAGCAATCGCCACCGGGTTGTATCCCAGCTTCTGATAACTGACGAGATGGCATTCGCTGATGATGAATCCGCTCCCCAACACTCCGATGCGATAGTCCTTCTTCATGATCGTGTTTCTTCGTTGCTGAATGCGTAAATGGTTCTGTGCCTCTGTAGCTGTCCTGGCCGGACGAGAATATCACCAAATCCTGCGGACGGATCGGGATAACCCTGACATTCAAAACACAGTCCGCCGTGTTTCGGATAAGCCTGGCCCCCTTTGCCGATGATCGATCCGTCGAGATGAGCGGCGGTGTAGAACTGCAGAAAGTCGTGGGTCGTGCTCACTTCCATGACCCGCCCGCTGTGCGGATCGGAAACCCGGGCTGCTGGTTTCATCGCGACCTCTCCAGACAAGCGGTAGAGATCGCCATGTTCCTGCCAAAGTCCCGGGATGACCTCGGTAAGCAAACGAGGCTGTCGAAGATCTGCCGCGGTGCCCTCGACTGCTTCAGCGACTCCCAAGGGGGTCATGTTCTCATCGGTGCTCATCACCTGCTCCGCAAAGATCTGGACGACATGGCTTTCCGCAGATCCCTGGCCTGCTCCCGCGAGATTAAAATAGGAATGCTGCGCCAGGCTGATCGGCGTCACCTGATCGGTCGTTGCCTCGGTTTCAAAAACGAAGGCATTCTCGGGGCTGAGCAGGAAGGTGGCGGAGATCTCAACCGTTCCGGGATAGCCGCCTTCCCCATCCGGACTGCGGTAGCGCATCCGCACTCCTACCGTCCCGTCTTCGCGCGTCAGCGGTTCTCCCTCCCACAAACATTTGTCGAGGCCACCGTCTGCGCCATGAAGGTGATTGCCCCGATCATTGCAGGCGAGTTGACGCTCTTGCCCCTCAAAGGCCAAGCGCCCTCCCGGGACGCGGCCCGCGATCCGCCCGGCGATGACCCCAAAATACGATTCATTTGCCCGCTCCCAGCCGTCCAACGTTTCATGCCCCAGCACGACATCCATCAAGTCACCGTCTCCGTCAGGCACCGCCAAACGACAAATTGCCGCGCCATAGGACAAGATCTCCATTTCCATGCCCCCCGCACCATGCAGAGACCAGGCCTCGACCTGGCTTCCATCGCTCAAAGAGCCGCAGTTCCGGCGCGTCCACGACGTCGACTGCTCAGATTCTGTCATCCTGATTCTCCCCATGAATTCCCATTTCTATCTGAAATTTGAGCGATTGTCTTCTCGCTTTCAGCTCAATAGTTATCATAATTTGTCAATACCGCTTCACCAGCCCGTGCAAGAAGAACTCCATATTGATCCCGACTACGACGGATTCCTCTATCTCGCCGAGTCGATGCGGAATCCATCGGTCATCCGAGCCCACCATCACGCTGAACTCGAGCTCAACCTCGTGGCACGCGGAGAGATCACCTACATCGTTGGAGGCAAGCGCTACACCTTCGGACCGCGAACCCTCCTCTGGATGTTCCCGCATCAGGAGCATCAGTTGGTGGACCGTTCCTCTGATGCCCGCTACTACATCGCTGTTTTTAAACCCGATCTCATTCGCCGGGCTTGTCGCAGCGCTCCCTATGAAGGACTGAAAGCCGCCTCGGAAGATGCTGCCGTGACCCACTGCAAACTCGATGCCGCCATCTTTGACCTCCTGAGCCGGAGTATGGATGAACTGATGATCGATGGACCCGACCCCGACACTCTCAACCGCGAGGCCGGTTTCGGCGCCGCCTCGGACTTCCACTATCGGCATTCAGATCCAGACTGGCTCAACGCCGGACTCCGTCATCTGCTCCTCCTCAGCTGGCGCTACCAACGCGGACAACGCACCAAACAACATGAAGTCGCCCTCCACCCATCCGTAGCCCAAGCGCTGAGGTTGCTGGGCCAACTGGACGCCCCCGAGAATCTCGATGGGCTCGCATTGCGATGTGGGATCAGCTCGTCCTATTTGAGTCGGATGTTTCGCAAGCAGATCGGGGTTCCGGTCACCCGCTATCGCAATTCCGTCCGCCTGGCACGCTTCTGGGAAGAATACCGCCAACCCGAGCAGCGCACCTTGATCGAAGCGATGTTCGCCGCAGGCTTCGGTAGCTACGCCCAATTCTACCGAGTCTACGCCGACGTCTACGGCTGTGGCCCCCGGGAAAGCCTTGGGACGGGAGCTGATCCGGAAATGGCGATCGCAGCGCGTCCGTAAACTTGTCTCATCCGCCCTGACTCGAACGGAATGGTAAACGAAGCTCTTGAACAGCAGTTGGGGAGGTTTTCGCTGCGCTACGCCCGTCCCAGTCGGGCCGGCCTGCGGGTAGAAGTCTTGGCGATGGCTGGAGGGTAGGAAAAAACCGTTTACTGGACAAACAAGTCGTCCGGCGCGATGAAGAACGCACTTCCTATGGAAACGGAAACCTCGAACCGCTCGCATTTGTGCGACACCCATCGCGAAGAGGTCGCCAGCATGGTCACCCACGCGGCGGGCATGGTTTTCAGTGTGGTGGCGTTGGTGATGATGTTGGTCTTGTCTGGAGGGGATCCACTCAAGATTGTTTCCGCGGCTGTATTCGGGACGTCACTCATCGTGTTGTATTCCTCGTCCACGCTCTATCACATCGCGACCACGCACCGGTGGAAGGCGCGTTTCCAGACGCTCGACCACATCTGCATCTATCTACTTATCGCCGGATCCTACACCCCCTTCACCCTGATCACGCTCCGTGGGCCGTGGGGTTGGTCAATTTTCGGCGCGGTCTGGGCTATGGCCATCGGAGGGATATTTATGAAGACCTTGTGGAAGGGGAAAAAGGATCACTGGTTCTCCACCGTTCTCTACCTGCTGATGGGATGGCTCATCGTGCTCGCGATCGCACCACTGTGGAGGCAATTGCCCGCCGCGGGTGTCGGTTGGCTGGCTGCTGGCGGACTGTCCTACACGCTCGGGGTGGTTTTTTTTGCGTGGAACCGGCTGCCGTTCAATCATGCCATCTGGCATTTGTTCGTTCTAACCGGGAGCGTCTGCCACGTGTTCGCCGTGAGCCTATTCGTGTTTCGTTGAGCAATGATGTTTCATACGAGCGAACACTTTAAGAAATGATCCATTCATCTGACATCGTCTCCAAAGCCCTTTTGCAGAGTCTCATCGAAGGGCCGCTACTTCTGGATGATCTTCCAGAGGGAGCCGCTTTCCCAAGCGACTCATTGGTAGCGCCGAAAGAAGCAACTCCACTGAATCTCGAACAAAAACTCGGGTATCTCTATGAAGATGCTTTGGCCGTGATTTTGGAATCAACTCCGCGATATGACCCCTTGGAGCGGGGGATTCAGATCCGCCGAGAGGCGGGACATACTCTTGGGGAACTGGATTTTCTGGTGAGGGATCTCACTTCAGGTCGGCTGATCCACCTCGAGCTAGCGGTGAAATTCTATCTGGCTGTAGAAACGGAAAGCGGGTTTTTGCTGCCGGGACCGGATGCTCGGGACAATTATTTCCGCAAGCTGGACAAATTGCGGTCGCATCAGTTGATACTGGTGGACAAATTTCGTGACCTACTGCCGGAAAAATTTCGGGATGAGGAGATCGTAGCGCAGCAGTTGGTGCAGGGTTGTATTTTCAATCATGTGAATGCCAGCAGGCCGGTGGAGGCGAAATTCCTGAACCCTAAAGGGCGGCGGGGAAAGTGGCTGCATGCGGAAGAATGCGCGGATTATTTCGGGGAGAATGCGCTGCTGGAGATTGTCCCAAAACCGCTCTGGCCAGTGCCTTTGGAAATCATGGAAGGAGTCCAACTGGAGAAATGGAAGGTAGATGACGGCATGGATCGCTGTGTGATGGTGCGATCAGATGTCGAAAATCTTCCCTATTTTATCGCTCCGAACGGGTATCCTCTGAATACCCATGACTCTCGTGCGCAGTAAAAAAAACTCTTCCACAGGCGGCGGAGACGCCACCTCGACGTAAGGCGCGGGCACGCACCTGCTCGGTAGTTACCACGCGAACTACCGAGTTCCGCGGCGGCGGATGCGAGGGTAGGGTGGGACGCGAAGACGACTCCGTGGTAATTCATGTAGGTACTATCCCCGGGGTTGAGTTTGAGGGGGCGCCGATGTGTCGGCCTGCAAATACTTCCGGTGACATGACATGCAGCAGCACCGGCGGGTGATCCGAATCAATGATATGGGAAAGATATGACGAGTCCATGATCGATGGCTGTTGGGGAGGCAGGCTGCTAGAAGTTTTCTCTTGGAGTGGGGAGATTGGGGTAGCGGAGAGGTTAAGTGATTTCTATCACTACTAGAAATTATCAAATAATAACAAGAAGCCCCTTGCCTCGTCACCCTCAGCGGATCATCATTAGGAATCATGAAAACTATTGCTCTCCTAGCCGCATCCGCCTTTACCATGGCTTTCGTTCCAAGTTGCGTCAATGGCCCCGTTGCTAGCACCAATGCCGCCAATTCCAGTGCGTCCCAGATCGCCTCAGATTCCAGGGCAGCACTCGCAAAACTCTATGCTTCTGATCCAAAGGCTGCGGCCTTGGGCAAGAATGCAAAAGCCGTGCTCGTTTTCCCTGAAATTCTTAAAGGTGGATTCGTTATCAACGGTCAAGGCGGTAACGGTGCCATGATCCGCGACACTGGAAAGATCAGCGGTTACTACCAAAGCGTTGCTACATCTTACGGTCTTGAAGCCGGTATCCAGAAGTTCGGATACGCCCTCTTCTTCATGGATGATGGAGCATTCAAAAACATCGACCGCTCCGGTGGTTGGGAACTTGGAACCGCTCCTAACCTCACCGTGTTCAACAAAGGCGCTGCAGGCAGTGTTACCAACGCCACCCTTAACAAGGGAACCGTGGCCATGTTCTTCGACCAACGCGGCCTGATGGGCGGCATCAGTGTCCAGTCATCCAAGATTACCCGCATCCATCCGAAGCCATAAGCTTCGTAGCAATTTCCTAATGTCACAAAAATCTCGCCCTTATTTCGAGGGCGGGATTTTTCGTTGAGAAGAGAAAAGAGAAATTCGATTGCCACGTGCATGCTTTTCGCTGGATGTATCGACACTCCGGATATCGAACCTCTTGAGCCAAACCAGTTCAAAGCGAGAAGCTATCGAAGCTTCATCGCGTTTCACCGGAGTTCTGAAGCCGCCACTCAGCGCTTGGGCAAAACCTTGTAGCTCATCACCAATGGCAAGTGGTCTGAACTTTCCGACCCGGTGTGCGAGTAGCAGTCGAGCACCTCAAGACCACGCGTGTAAATACGGTCGAGACGAATTTTGGGATCAAACCCGTTGATGCGAATCATCCATCGCAGCCACTTCGGGGAGGGCGAATGTTGCAAGCCGCGAGGATGAACCTCAGCGAGTCCGGCATCCGTCGTCCGTTGGTTGAGTAGCTTGAGCCGTCTCTCGCTCCAGACATTGAAGTCCCCGCACACGATCGCCGGTGAATTGGAAGCCTCAAGGGTATCGAAGATTTGATCAAGTTGACCGGGCAGCACCGAGAAGGGAACGAAGTTCAATCCATGACAGTTGATGATTTGAAGCATGCGCCCGTCGGCGAGTGGAACTTCCGATTTCAAGGAGACCTTCGGAGAAGCAACGAGAAGCTCCCTGCGGGGCGCGCGGATTGGGATCACTCCGGAATCAGGAAGCGGTCGGTTTGCGATTGTCAGGACCCCCGTGGACAATTTTGTAAAGGGCAGTCGCCAGCTCGGAGCATAGTGCCCGCTTACTTCTTCACGATGCAGGCCCTTGATCATGTCAAAGGTCGTGGATCGAACTTCCTGCAGGCAGAGGATCAGGTTGTTGTCCTTGGGAACTGCTTCCAGAAGCTCCCCGACGTCCTTGGTGAAAGTCTCATCGCTGGCCTTGTGAACATTCCAGCAGACGAAATGGGAAGTGGAGCTGTCGACCGGCATCACTTTCATCTTCACCGAATCCTGAGTCGGCCCCAGCGAGTCATAATTCCGGACCGAAAGACAACTCACCGATGCAGAGGCAAACAGCCCAAGCGAGCAGACACTGATGAGACGGAAGAACATGGAGGAAAGGAGTCGCCGAATTCTGTCGGCATCGTTCGATCGGCCAACCGGACGACGAGTCGCGGAGAAACTCGCTTATTTTCGTGAAGAAACCAGCCGAATTATTTTGTCGGCACGTGGAAAATCTGCGGCAGGCAAGCTGAAACTTGGTTCATATTAAGCTTTTGACTCGTGACGGTCACCCTAGTGTGGCGAATCGGGAGAGCGAATAAGCCGACCCTACACTGATGTTCCTCTCCTCAATTCAACAATTTACGGTTTTCGTTTCTCAACGCGTTCGGCGTGCCTGCACCTTCTTGGGTAAGAGGCTGGTTGGCTCTTCTCGACTTAACGGTTGGTTTTACCCGCCCTCGAAGATCGAGACGCCGGCTGAAAAATACCGTAAACTCAACGTGCACTATTTTTCTGATCTACATGAGCAGGAGCGGATGTTGGCCGATGAGCAGCGCATGGCGTTTTATCACAACGCGATCAACCGGCACATTAAACCGGGCGATCGCGTGATCGATCTGGGCACGGGCACCGGTATCCTGGCGGCGTTTGCTTCGCGCCAAGGCGCGGCACAAGTCTATGCGGTTGATCACTCCTCAATCATCGAGCACGCCAGGGAACTGGCGGCGGAGAATGGTATCGAGAACGTGGACTTCGAGGACGTGCACAGCACGAATTTTCACCTCGATGAGCCGGTGGACGTGATTCTACACGAGCAGATTGGAGATTTTTTGTTCGATGAGGCGATGGTGCCCAACGTATGCGACCTGCGCGACCGCCTGCTCAAGCCGGGCGGACTGATTTTACCGAGTCAGTTCGAGTTATTTTGTGAACCGATGACGCTGCATGACGACCGGCGCACACCCTACATTTGGGAACTTACCGACGTGCACGGGTTTAATTTTTCCAGCATGGAGCGAAGTCGTCCTCAGCATCCAGAATACTACCGCTTGGTGAGCTGTGATCTGGGTGTGGTGAAGCACTTTTTGGGTGAACCGACTCCGATGGTGGAAGTGGATCTACACACCATCACCGAGACGAGCTTGCCCTTGTCGGTGAAATTCACACGGAAAGTGACAACCTCCGGCCTTCTCGATGGTCTCGTGGTCTTCATGAAAGCCAAGGTGGATGACGATCTGGTGCTGAGTTCGAGTCCTCTCGATCCAAGCCGAGCGCCACACTGGGGTTTTAGAATTCTACGCTTGGATCAAAGCTACGCCGAAATTGGAGATGAGCTGGAAGTGACTCTGACCGTTACAGACTGGAGCGATCCCGAGACCTGGCGCTGGATCTGTGAAATGCACACCTCCTAGAAGGTGTGGATGGGGTCCTGGCGCAGTAACAAATCCGCTCTGAAAGGCGTATTGGCTAGGGTGATAAATCCACAATCAACGGACTGACCACGTGCTGGTCATCGGCGCAAAACTCACCGTGTTTCCTTTGACCGTTGTCACCGCGGACGTCGGCTTGACCGGTGTCCGGTTTCTTCAGCGTATTTCAGGGCTTTACGATCTTCACGGCGAACCTTTCGGTGCTGCGGATCACGACCTTTTCTCCAACGCTGCGCTGGGAGAGATCCACGTCCTTGCGGACTTTGATCTTCTTGGTGCTGCCGTCAGGGAACTGCAGGGTGGCTTTGTGTTTCTTGATGTCGATAGCGGTGACTGTGGCGACGAGTTGGGTGGTTTCGTTCATCGATATGTTGGGCTTGTCTCCGGTCGGGGCGATTCCAATGGTGGAGTCAGCCTCGTTCTCGACCTTCTCGCCGGGCTTGGCCATGCGGATGACGACTTCCTCGGTGAGGGTGATGATGAGTTGGTCTCCAATCCGGATCTCATCGAAGTTTAGGATTTCCGGTCCGGCAACAGTGCTGAACTTCTCGGCACTGGGAGAGACGAATGTGATCTTACGTTTCTCTGAGTCGATGCCGGTGACGGTGGCGCGGATCACACTTGTTTCGATGATTTCTCCGCCGGGCACGCCTTCCTGGACGATGGCGTATGAGTTGGTTTCTCCGGTGACGGACTTGCACGAGACCGCCGCGATGGCGATGCATGACAGGATGATGAGTTGCAGTGGTTTCATGTTTTTTGTTTTTTTGGGATTCGAGTGAATCCGGAGTGAATTGGTCAGGCAAGAAGCTGCTTGATGACCTTTGCAGGTTCTACTCCGGTGAGGCGCATGTCGAGGCCTTGGAATTTTTCCGAGAAGCGATGGTGATCGATTCCTAAGAGATGGAGCATGGTGGCGTGGAAGTCGCGAACATGGACGATGTCTTCGACTGCATTGTAGCCGAGCTCATCGGTCGCGCCGTGGCTCAGGCCCGCTTTGACGCAGCCACCTGCCATCCACATGGAAAAGCCTTTGATGTGGTGATCACGCCCCGCCCCGCCCTTTCCTTGGAACATCGGCGTGCGTCCGAATTCACCGCCCCAGATGACCAGCGTGTCTTCAAGTAATCCCCGTTGTTTGAGATCGGTAAGTAGCGCCCAGGTGGGCTGGTCGGTGTGGCCGGCACAAATCTTCATATACTTGTCGAGGCCGCCATGGTGGTCCCAACCGCGATGGTAGAGCTGCACAAAGCGGACTCCCTTTTCGATCATTCGACGGGCGAGAAGGCAGTTTGAAGCGTATGAACCGTCTCCGGGAGTGGCACCGTACATATCCAGCGTTTTCTGAGATTCTCCTGCGAGGTCGGTTAGTTCGGGAACCGATGTCTGCATCCGGAAGGCCATTTCGTAAGCACTGATGCGAGCGGAAATCTCGGGATTATCGACCAGGTCATTTCGTTTCGAATCAAGATTCTGAATGGTGCGGATGAGTTCGTCCTGATGCCCGCGCGAGACTCCTGCCGGGTTTGAAACATAATGCACCGGATCGCCACTGGAGTTGAACTCCACTCCCTGGAAGCGTGACGGAAGGAAGCCGGAAGACCATTGGCGGGAGGCGATGGGTTGCGGATTACGACCACCTACCGATGTAAGAACGACAAAACCAGGAAGGTCCTGCGATTCCGAGCCAAGCCCGTAGTTGACCCATGAACCCATCGACGGTCTGCCGCTGATGGCGGTTCCCGTGTTCATGAATGTATGTGCCGGGTCGTGATTGATCTGCTCGGTGACCATGGAACGTATGACTGAGATGTCATCGGCCATTTTCTGGTGATAGGGGAGATAGTCGGAGATCCACTGTCCGGATTTACCATACTTCTTGAAGCCGCCAAGGTGTCCTTGTGCCATGAGCGCCTTTCCCTGGAGTTGGGCGATAGGCTGACCCTTGGTGAAGGAATCGGGAAACGGTTTCCCGGAAATTTTGTCGAGTTCAGGTTTGTAGTCGAAGGTCTCAAGGTGCGAGGGGCCGCCCGCCATGCAGAGGTAGATCACGCGCTTTGCTTTGGCCGCATGGTGTGGGGCTCCGTACAAGCTGGTGTTGCTCTTCCCAGTAATTCCGGCCTTGGCGAGTTGCGATGCAAGCGCGGCTGCTCCCAGGGAGAAGCCACCTTTCGCAAGAAATGTGCGCCGGTTAATGTAGTTGGCAGATTGATCAAACATTGTCAGGAGGTGAGGGGAATTAGTTGCGGGTCGTGGTTTCGCTCAAGTTGAGAAGCGCACGGGAAACGCTCGTCCATGTTGCCAATTCGATGGGATCTAGGTTTGGGTCGGTGGCAGTCTGGCCGATGCTGATGAGCTTTTTCGCCGCATCCGGGTGCTGTTTGAAATCCTTGTTCGCGTAATCTAGGAGGTCAGCCATGGTCTTGCTCTCGGCATCTGTGGGATTTCGCGAGAGAACTAGATTGTAGGCATAATCCAGCCGGGCACCAGTATCCTTGTCAGCTCCGCTCAGAATGCGTTCAGCCAGAACGCGGGCAGCTTCGACAAAATTGGGATCGTTGAGCAGATTCATGGCCGCCACCGGAGTGTTCGAGCGAGGCCGCTCGGCGGTACATTCTTCGCGAGAAGGCGCGTCGAAGGCTTTGAGCATGGGGTGGAGGAATTGCCGTTGCCAGTGGATGTAGAGACTCCGACGGTAAACTCGCTGGTCAGTATCCTGCTTGTATTTCCGAGTTGGGAAATTGAAATGGCGATAGTAGCCTTCGGGTTGGGCAGGTTTTACAGATGCTCCACCTGTTGCCGTTTCCAGGAGTCCGGAAACGGCCAGTGCATTGTCCCGAATGATCTCTGCCGGAAGCCGGAAACGAGACTGGCGAGCGACAAGCTGATTGTAGGGATCGAGCTCCCTGAGTTCTGGCGGAGTAAGGGAGGATTGTCGGTAAGATCTCGATGTCGTGAGTAGCCGGACCATGTGCTTGATGTCCCAGTCGGATTCATAGAACTCAACCGCGAGGCGATCCAGAAGTTCCGGATTGGAAGGCGGTTGTCCCTGACCGCCAAAGTCGCTCAAAGAGCGGGAGATGCCGGTTCCAAAATAGAGGTAAAAGAAACGGTTGGCCATCACACGGGCGGTGAGTCCTCCAGTTCCTTTTTCAACATCGGTCAGCCAGTTGGCCAGGTCCATTCGGTTGGCTCTACCTTCTTTCTCGATCTGAGGAAGGAAATGCGGAACGGCTGGCTCCACAATCTCACCAGTTTCATCAAGCCAGTTGCCACGAGGTAGAACGCGCACCATACGCGGAGTTGCCAATGCCTTGGTGATCATCGTCAGGCGACCGCCAGTCTTGACTTTCTTGCGATCTGCGGTGAGTTGCTTCCATTGGGTGAGGGAATCTCCCGGTAAAAGTTCCCCTAATTTGGTGCGTGTCGCAGTTAGATGGGTCTGCAAATCCTCCTTCTTCTTCGCATCCTTTTCTTTCTTTAATTGCGCGGCGAGAGTGCTCTCTTGTTTGCTCAGTTCTGTAATCTGTTTTTCCTTTCCTCCGGCAAGCACAGTGAGTTGTTCGTCCAAAGTCTGGAGCCTTTCTTTCCCATCTTTGTCGAGGATGAGAATCTCTGGTGGACGCTTGGTGGGGAGTGAATTCGTTCCTGTCTTGAAATGGCTTTCATCGTCAATATCGGCGAAGAAGGCAGCCAATTGGTAGTTGTCCTTCGCGGAGTAGGGATCGTATTTATGATCATGGCACTGCGCGCAGCCAACGGTCGCTCCCATCCAGACGGCCGAGGCATTACGCACCCGATCAGCTTGGTAGATGGCGCGGTATTCCGCCGCTTGTAGCCCTCCCTCGTGGGTGGTTTGTAGGAGCCGGTTATAGCCGGTGGCGATGATCTGATTCTGGCTGGGATTGGGCAAGAGATCCCCGGCAAGTTGTTCGCGGGTGAACTGATCAAACGCAATATTGCGGTTCAAGGAATTGATGACGTAATCGCGGTAAGGGGAAATATTGTGGGGTTGATCTCCGTGGTAACCGACCGTGTCCGCGTAGCGCACCAGATCGAGCCAATAGATCGCCAGTCGTTCTCCATAGTGGGGCGATGCGAGCAGGAAATCGACTTCCGTCTCCACTGCTGTTTGAAGGTTGTTGCTAGCGGCCTCGGTGAAACTCTTGACCCGCTCTTGAGTTGGCGGCAGACCCACAAGATCGAAGTGAAGGCGGCGGAGAAGAGTGACTGGATCTGCGTCAGGGGAGGGGGTGAGTCCCTTGTTTTCCAAACGGGCGAGGATGAAATGATCAATCCAGTTGCTGGGCCACTGGGCATTCTTGATAGCTGGCGCAGGAGACTTCACTGGATGCTGATAAGTCCATGGATCTTCATACTCGGCACCTTCAGCAATCCACTCTCGAAGCAATTCAGCCTCTGCCTTGCTGATCTTTTTATGGGATTTGGGAGGTGGCATCACCTCGTCAGGATCGGTGTCAAGAATGCGTGCCATGAGTTCCGATTTCTCGGGTTTCCCTGGCTTGATCGCCCCGCCTTCGGTAGCTCCCTCAAAAGTGTCGAGGCGCAAATCCTCCTCGCGGGTCTCGGGATCCGGCCCGTGACAATGGAAGCACTTATCCGAAAGGATTGGCCGGATGTCGCGGTTGAAGTCGATTTCTTCCTCGGCCGAAAGCACGGTCACGACGGCGAGTAGTGGGACGATTCGGAGCATGATTACGATGGATACTCCAGGGACGATCGTTCTCTTCCAAGTAAAATACGAATCGAAAAACTGGCCGGCCTCGCCAGTAATTCGACGAACACTCATTCAGTTAACTGGTTTCTCCATTTTCTTAAGTGCCGATGCAACGCCGCGATGAGGGTTGCTGCCTGGGGCTACTTCTCCAGCGGATTGACGTTTTTTACCGAAGCTGGAGATTCAGTCTGCGTCAGATTTATGGAGCGGTTCACGCGAACAGCCTTGGCCTTGAATGATCACAGTTGCCTGAGCTAAGCTCAAGTCATGTCGGAGCTACAAATTCACTGGAAGATCAACCGGCTGGACGAGGGAGACGAGCCGAATCCGCGATTCGCCGAGTGCGCGCTCGAGATCGAGGGACGTATCGAATGCGGAGGCAGCGCGGCCGGCATAGTGGAGGCGCTCTATCTCTTCGCTGAAGATCCCGCCTCTTCCATCGCGTTTTGTGAACTCTGGGATTCCGATTCCAGGAGTTGCAGTGTGTATGAGGAAATTACCGATCTGGATCTCAATGAAATGCGCGAGCCGATTCCGCGTTTTCTGGATCCCGCATCAGGAATTCTCTGCGTCCACTTCATCGGCCTGCGTCCGCCGTTCCGCGGCGTGGGTCTGGGACGCGAGGTGATGCGAGAACTCGTTCGCGTCATGGCAGATCCGCGGGTCGGACTGGTTCTGTTGAACTCCATACCGCTCCAACACATGCCTCATGGTTATGATGATTTCGACGAGGAAGTGCGCGAGCTACCTTGGAATTCCCCGGAGGAGGATCAAGAGGCATTGATGCGCCATTTCAGCAAGTGGGGTATGCAGCGCCTACCAGGCACCCGTTTCATGATTGCTGCTCCGGAAACCCTGCGTGATGTCAGAACTCTGCAATGGCCTCCCTGACGATGTGAGTGATGAACTCGTCACACAATTGTGAACGGAATCATCCATCCACTGCTCAGAAATCCAAGGAATTCGAAGGGTATTCGCGGAAAATGTTACATTGCGAGGATTGACTCGTTCAGTCCCCACTCACCTCACATGACCCGTGGGCCTAATCCAAGGAGCGCCTGCGACTTAATCGTAAATTCCGTTCCATCTTCATCCATCGCGGCATAGAGTCAGTGCATGCCGTTTCGCAATTTTGGACTTGAGACAGGAATCCTGAGCGCCCTACAGAAGTCGGGATACGCGCGACCGACTCCCGTTCAGGACGCCGCGATTCCTGTGGTGATGCAAGGAAACGACCTGATCGCGATCGCCAAAACCGGCACCGGCAAGACCGCTGCCTTCGTCTTGCCAATCCTTCACCGCCTTTCCCAGTCAAAAGCTCAAGGCACCCCTAAGGCACTCATCCTCGCCCCCACACGCGAACTCGCCGTTCAGATCACAGAGAACATCCAGAACTACGGGCAGCATCTTACCTTACGTGTCGCGGCGATCTACGGCGGGGTTGATGAAGAGGATCAGATACAAACTCTCCGCAAAGGCGCTCACATCATCGTAGCCACCCCAGGCCGCTTGATCGCCCTCATTGAACGCCAGAAAATTGACTTCCAGGCGCTTGAAGTGCTCGTCCTCGATGAAGCGGATCGGATGCTTCACATGGGCTTCCTTCCCGCCATTGAGTCCATCGTCGAATCACTGCCCAGACGACGCCAAACCCTCATGTTTTCAGCGACCCTTTCAAAGGAAATTGAGTCCCTTGCAAGAAGCTTCCAATTCAAACCCAAACGCATTCAGATCGGAGATCAGTCAAACCCCGCTGAGACCGTGAAGCAGAGCGTCTATGAAGTGCCGCCTCATCTCAAAGGGGCCATGCTGCTCGAACTTCTCAAGCACCCAAACTTCAGCCGAGTGCTTGTCTTCGTCCGCATGAAGGACGGCGCAAACCGTCTCACCGAATTTCTTCAAGCCTCTCAGATCAAAGTCACCAAACTTCACTCCAGTCGCTCCCAGGAACAACGGCTCAAAGCACTACAGGATTTTAAAGACGGCAAAGCCAAGGTCTTGGTAGCCACCGACATCGTTGCCAGAGGAATTGATATCGATGGTGTCAGCCACGTCGTGAACTACGATTTTCCAGTCAACCCTGAGGACTACGTGCACCGGATCGGTCGCACCGGCCGGGCCGAAGCGCAGGGCGAGGCCATCAGCTTCGTTCCGAGAGGGGATCTCAACCTTCTCGACCATCTCGAAATCTCCATCGGCGAGCGTATTGACCGGAAACGATTACGCGGCTTTGACTACTACGCCAAGACTCAGGGACCCAAACCCGGTGAGAAGCCTCCACGCCAGGACTGGCGCAAACGCACCCGTGAAATGGAATCCAAGAAGGCAGCCAACAAACCCACCAAGTCCGGCGCTCGCCCAGCCAACAAGGGCACCAAGAAGCATCGCAAGAAATAGTCCAAAGGCATCTGATCGGCGCCAGCCCGTGATTTTTAAGGTCTTGAGAAAAAGGCTTCCGATGGTCGCGGAGGGACAGAAAGCTCGACGCTTTTTCCCAATAGCTGCGTTGCGCGTCGAGTCGTGAATCTCGATGCACTCCCTCCTTGCGCCTTGCTCTTGGAAAAAA